>NZ_JBIDCT010000015.1:0-214368 GCF_043204735.1 Micromonospora sp. NPDC047740 | reverse complement strand
GCAGTTCCGTGCGACGCACATCGCCGTCCGCGCGGGCGATCGGTGGCAGCTCGCCGGCATTCAGCTCAGCCCGATCGGTGCCTTCCGACCCCCGGCAGGAGACTGACGCTGTGACTCCTCTGACACTTGAAGGCGCCAAGCTTCTCAGGCCGCTTGCGCAGCCTGGCGGGCAAGCTGGTCGGGCATCACCTCCAGGGCAATGACCTGCCAGTCGCGCTCGGCGCACCTGGCCTGGGTCAGTTCGCCGCACCGGGCCACGATCGCGCCGGTCAGCACCGGCAGTGGTACTTCGCGCACCACACCAGGTGCTATCCGAGTCGTGCACCTTACCGGCGCAAACCTTCACTTCCCGACCCACACAGCGGAGATAGATGCTGTTCGCTTTAACCGACGAAGGCCGCTACAAGGAGGAGAGAGCAATGGCCACACGTCTGGGCAGGGTAATCTGCGATATCACGATCTCGGCCGACGGGTTCTCGGCCGGGCTCAACCAGACCGAGGAACGCCCGTTCGGCGACGACGGCGGCGACGGCTCGGGCGACAAGCTGCACGCCTGGATGTTCGACACTCCTGAGGAGAACAGGGCCGAGGTCGACCAGTTTGCTGCCGCCAAAGCATTCATCATGGGGCGCAACATGTTCGGTCCAGTGCGTGGCGAGTGGGATCGGCAGTGGAACGGCTGGTGGGGCGACGACCCGCCGTTCCACGCTCCGGTCTTCGTGCTCACCCACCACGCGCGCGACCCGCAGCCGATGGACGGTGGCACCACGTACTACTTCGTCACGGACGGAATCGAGTCGGGGCTGGCACAGGCACGCGCGGCGGCCGGCGACGGCGATGTCGTGGTCGCTGGCGGCGCGACCACCATTAACGAGTACCTCGCCGCTGGCCTGATCGACGAGGTGCGGCCGCACATTGTGCCGCTCACGCTCGGCGCCGGCACGCGGCTGTTCGAGGGCGTTTCGCCGCTGAAACTCGAACAGGTGAAGTCGCGAGCCGCGACCTCGGTTACGCACGTGACCTACCGCGTGCTGTCCTGAGTTGGAGGGCGGCGTTACACGACAACTGCGGGTTGCAACACCGGGGTAGTCGTCCCTAATGCCGCGTTACCAAGCAGACCGGCCGTCGGGGTGACGGGACGTCGTATCGCGATCGACGCCAACTGGTCCCGGCCCCGAGGAGGAACGCGCCGAGTTTGAACCTGCGCCACGACACGTACTGGCTCTGGCGCCAGGAGGCGCTGCGGATGGACAGACGAAAGGAGCGCCACCGTGCGGCTGAGCATGAGCGTCACCAACTTCTCCTGGCGCGACGAGCGGCAGGGCCTCGGAGAGCACCTTGCCGGGATTGCGGAGGCTGCCGACCACGGCGACATCTACGGCCTCTGGGTAGCCGACCACTTGCTGCAGACCGATCCGTACGGCGCCGGCCCGGGCGAGACCGAGATGCTGGAGGCCTACACCACGCTCGGCTACCTCGCCGCGCGAACCTCGCGCTTACGGCTCGGCACGCTGGTGAGCGCGGTGGCCTTCCGCCCGCCCGCCTTGTTGGTCAAGGCCGTGACCACCCTCGACGTGCTCTCCGGCGGTCGCGCCTTGTTCGGCATCGGCGCCGGCTACCAGAGCGAGGAGTCCGCAGCGATGGGGTTGCCACTGCCGCCCGTATCGGAGCGGTTCGACCGACTGGAGGAGACGCTGCAGATCGCTCTGCAGATGTGGACGGGGGACGCGTCGCCCTACCGCGGTCGGCACTACACGCTGGACGGACCGGTGGGCAGCCCAGCGCCGGTCTCCCGCCCGCACCCGCCGATCCTGATCGGCGGCACTGGGGAGAAGCGAACGTTGCCGCTGGTCGCGCGCTATGCGGACGCCTGCCACGTGTTCGACATCCCCGATGGCGGCAAGACCGTGCGGCACAAGCTCGCCGTGCTGCGCGCGCTGTGCGACGACGTCGGACGGCCGTACGACAAGATCGAGAAGGTGATCGCAACGCGGTTGCAACCCGGCGAGGTTGCGGCCTCCTTCGTGACCCGCTGCGCGACGTTCGCCGACCTGGGCATCGATCACGTCAGCGTCATCACGACCGGGCCATGGACGACCGAAGGCGTCGCCACACTCGTCGAGACGGCGGACCGGATCGCCGGTCTCGGCCCTGCCGCTTCCGCCGGACCGTCCTAACCCTGGGGCCACATGCTCAGGCAACCGTCATGCATTACCACAAGGAGAGGTTGATGAGCGAGTTGCTGCTGCGCGGGGGCCGGCCGTGGGGGGCGACACGGAGGCGGACATCCTGATGCGCGCCGGGGTGCTCGAACAGATTGAGCCGGGTATCCAGGCTCCGAATGCCGAAGTGATCGACGTGTCGGGCCGAGTGGTGCTGCCGGGTCTGATCGAGGCGCACTGCCATCTGGACAAGACCCTGTACGGCGGGGAGTGGGTGCCGCACTCGGCCGGTGATGCCCTTTCAGACCGGATCGACACCGAGCGCCGGCGGCGAGGCGAGCTAGGCGTACCAAACGTGGACAACATCGCCGCCCTGCTAGAGCGGATGGTCGCCGCGGGCACCACATACGTCCGCACCCATACCGATATCGACCCGGCGCTCGGCCTGTCCGGCGTAGAGGCCGTGCAGGCGGCCGTCGACCGGCTGGAGAGCCGGATCACTGTGGAGCAGGTGGCCTTCCCCCAGTACGGCGTGCTCACCAACCCGGGGACCGCCGAACTGCTCGAAGAGGCCCTCAAGAACGGGGTGGGCGTGATCGGCGGGCTGGATCCGGCCGGGATCGACCGGGACCCGGTGCGGCACCTCGACGTGGTGTTCGGACTCGCCGAGAGCTATGGCGCCGGCATCGACATTCACCTTCACGACGGCGGCACCCTCGGAACTTGGCAGCTGGAGTTGATCGCCGAGCGCACCGCGGCCACCGGGCTGGGCGGGCACGTCGCGGTCAGCCACGCCTACGGGCTCGGCCAAGCCGATGAGGTGACCCAGGAACGGCTCGCGGTAAGACTGGCAGAGGCGGGCGTGGCGCTTGTGACAGCAGCGGTCTACGACTTCCCGATGCCGCCGATCAAGAAGCTGCGGGCGGCGGGGGTCACCGTTGCGTGCGGCCACGACGGCATCCGGGATCTATGGGGCCCGTATGGTAGCGGCGACATGCTGGAGCGAGCCATGCATGTGGCATACCGCAGCACGTTCCGCCGTGACGAGGATATCGAGCTGGCGCTGGAGGCGGCCAGCTACGGCGGCGCACAGCTACTGGGGCTGAACGTGTACGGGCTGACGCCGGGCGCGCCGGCCGACCTCGTGGTCGTCGATGCGCGCACCCCGGCCGAGGCGGTCGTCACCCGGCCAGCACGCGACCTCGTGCTCAAAAGGGGACGCGTGGTCGCCAGGGCTGGAGGAGTCGAGTCCGACCGGGCAGCCGGCGCATCAGCCGACGCCAAGGACGGGAATCACCATGCACGATGACATTGCCAGGGTGGTCCCTTCCTCGCGACGACCCGCCAGTCCCTCAGCTTGTTCTCTAACCTCGGCGCATGGCAGCCGTGTCGATCCTTTGTGGTCGGGGCGTGTCCCGTGTGACGGAAGACGGCCACCGTCTGATGATCCTTCGGTTCACCGCTTTTCTGCGGCGCCAGCGAGCCGACCAACATCATCTCGCCCGACACGATCGAAACCAGGCTCCACCTGGCCGATGTATGACGCTACGGCTCCGGCTTGGTCATCCTGCGCAACCAACCAGTCTGATTCCAAGGTGCCGCCCAGCGCCAACAAACTCATTAGCCTGATACTCGTCTAGGGCACTGCCGCCAGGGAGCCACCACCGCGCCGGCCGTCGATTCCCGCTACGTTCGGCGCCGGTTGGCTACCGCGCGGACCAGCATGACCACCCAGCTCACCGCTGCAGGCGCGCCGGCCATGGCAAGCCCGCTGAAGAGCAGCCGGGGCTTGACCCCTGATCTTGGACACGGGTTCATGCCGCTGAAGGCAGCGTAGTTGATGTTGTTCGGGCGGCTTCGAAAGCGATCGGGGATTGGTGTCCGAGCCGGGAGTGGCGGCGGACGGTGTTGTAGCGATGCGATGCCACTGGTACGCCACCACGTGCTCCGGGCCGCGCTCGTGGGCCAGCGCCCGCTCGTTGACCCTGACGAAGGGCGCCAGGCGTTGGATCTCGACCAGCGGCAGGCCGACGCGCCACGCTTGTGCCAGCCGCGCCACCTCGGCCAGGTCATCGGTGCTGCCGGTGAGCAGTTCGACGCCCTGCCCCCACCCGCCTACCGAGAAGTACCGCTCGACGTGACCGACGGAGACGCCCAGCGCCTCCCGCTCCGGCACGACGCTGGCCACCCCCGCATACGACTTCGGGTTGCTCTCGTTGGCTGTCACATCGCCAACATCCACGCCGATCTCGGCGGCGGCTCGTCGCAACGCGGCGGCCAGGCTGCCGACCTCCGGGTAGAGCCACGCCAGCTCGGGGAACTCCGGCTCCAACAGGCGCCCCTCCATGTCACTGCAGGTCAGCGTGCGGCGGTATCGGTCAGCCGAGCAAGTTCCATATCGGCAATCCGGCGCACGGTCGGGTCAGGGTCGCTGACGTACTGGCGGAGGATGTCGGGGGCGGCGTCGGGCGCGAGGCGGCGTGCCGCAACGGCGACGCGCTGGCGGACCACCGGGTCTGGGTCGTTCGCCAGCCCGACCACGAGCGACGCCCAGCGCGAGAGCGCGCTATCGGTGCTGATAAGTGCGCTGATGGTGGCGGCGCGCACTGCCGGCTCGTCGTCTTGCGCCAGCGTCGTGAGCTGCGGCGGTATGCGCTGATCCGAGTCCACCGCCCTCGCGAGCGCCCGAGCGGCCTGGGCTCGCAGCAGCGGGTCCTCATCGCCGGCCATCAGCAGCAGCGCGTCGACCGCCGCCGCTCCGCCGACTGAGCCAAGGGCTTCGAGGGCGTTCTCGCGGACGTGCCGATCGGGGTCGTGCCGCAGCCGCAGCAACGCCGGGGTTGCCTCGACCTTGCGGAGCTGGCCGAGTGCGTACGCGACCATCGACCGTACCCGCGGCACGGGGTCCGCGGCGAGGGCGGCGAGGGGCGCAACCGCGTCGGCCCGGCCGGTGTAGCCGAGCCTGCTGACGGCCGAGATGCGTACCTGATCGTCGAGGTCACGCAGCGCCATGACGAGCACCTGGAATGCTCGGTCATCGTCAGCAGGGTTGGGAATCGAGCCGATCGCCACGGACCTGACCCGCGGGTCGGCGTCGGCCGCGGCTGCGGCCAGCAGTTCGACATCCTGAGCTTCGACCACGAATCCAAGCGCCCACAGCCCTGCCCGGCGTAGTTCGGGGGTGCCGCCAGTGGCCAGGTCCAGCACCGTGCGACGCGCGGCTGCCTTGTTCGTGTGCAAAAGGTCGATGATCTCGCCGGTCAAGCTGTCCTGGTCGTCGCCGAGATCGCGGGCCGATGCGCGCAGCAGCGCCGGGAGCGCAGCCACGCCCTGGATGCCGGCCAGAATGCCGGCGATGAGGTCCCGACCGTAGAAGTTCTGCTCGTCGAGGAACCGGTCGAGCGCCTCGTGTAACCGGGGCACCAAGGTGATGTCCCCGCACGCCGCCAAAGCGGTGAGGGTCGGCGCGATGTCGTCGTAGTCGTCCTCAAGCTCCGTGGCATGCCGGACCACGGCCTCCAACGCTCCAGCACTGTCCATCATCCGCGTCACCATGCCACATGTCGCCGTCGATCCCAGCGCACGTTCCCGGAGACGGCGCTGAACACTGCGGTCGAAGCCGTCACCGCCTGCGCTGATGCACACCCTCTAAACCGTCCTAGGACATCGGCTCAGGGCGGCTAGGGACCTGGCCCACTGGTGCCCTCGACCACGAGCGGCACCCAGTCGAAGATGTGCCACCAGTGCGTACCGACCGTGCCGCGGTAGAGGTCGCCGTTGATGGAGAGCACGACGCGTTCGGGGGATGGTGGCCGCCGGTGGCATCACGTCAGCACTCGGCCCGGCTGCTGGCGGGGCTGTTCTGTTCCTCGGTGTCCCGGCGTTCATCGGCTGGCTAACCCCTTGAGGAGGAGATGCAGACTGTCCGCGGCTAACAGGCCGTACCGGTGTGGTCCGGCATTGTGTCCCCGCCACGAGGTCGTCTGCTCGACATCCCCTTGCGGGCCAACGATTGGCCTCGGGGCCGCTGGCGGCGGGCCAGGCAGCTGGGCTCAGGTTTGGCGGCAGGCGGGGGTCCCGTCATGGGATGCGGTTGTGAGGTTGGATTCAGGGGTGTCGCCGTTCCTGGGAGCAGCCTCGTGAATCCATATGATCGGCTTGCTGGCCTTGACCTGCCGACTTTGCAGGTGTTGGAGGCGGCTTTGGCGCTGGGTGGCGTCGTCGCCGAGGCTGAGGTGTCGGCGTTGGTCGGCGCCGACGCAGTGCCGTACCTGCAGCGTGCCGCCGATGCGGGGTTTGTCGCGCGGCTGCGGGGCCGGCTTGCGGTGAACGGCATCGTGCGAGAGGTCTTCGTCCGTCCGCTGGGTGTGGGCCCGTCGGCTGGGCAACTCGCGGCCGTGTTGAACGTCGATGATCTGAAGGTTGTTGCGAGCAACCTGGGGCTGCCGACGAAGGGCCGCAAGGCGGACCTGCTGGAGGCGGTGGCGGAGTTTTTCTCGACACGGACAACGTGC
This sequence comes from Micromonospora sp. NPDC047740, assembly GCF_043204735.1. Classification (NCBI taxonomy): domain Bacteria; kingdom Bacillati; phylum Actinomycetota; class Actinomycetes; order Micromonosporales; family Micromonosporaceae; genus Micromonospora; species Micromonospora sp. NPDC047740. The sequence goes on along the minus strand of NZ_JBIDCT010000015.1, from coordinate 207,692 downwards.
ACGATCTCGTCAAGCGGATGCCCGCCGCGACGCGGGCGGTGTTGGAGGAGGCTGATCGCGACGGTGGACTGATCCGTCGCTACGGCGGCAGCTCCGTCGCTACGGCGGCAGCGGCATCGCGCACCGCATTCGGTATCCGAGCCACTATCGTCAGGTGCATCCGCTGGACTGGGCCGAGGAGCATGGGCTGGTCTACCGCGTGACCTGGGAGGACTATCAGCTGGCGGGTCAGGTCGCGATCGCTTTGCGAGGAGCCGACTACCTGCGCCGTTCCAGCCGCAGGAACCGCCGGTAGCCTGGCACACACCGGATCCCACGGCAGTGCGCCGCGACGCCCAAGCGCAGGGCATCGCCGCAGTCGGGCTGCTGTCGGCGCTGCTGGACGGGGCTGGACGTGAGCCGCTGGCAACGGTGAAGGCCGGCGGCGTCGGCGTGCGCGAGCTGACTCGGACAGCGAGGACGCTTGGTGTGGCCATTGCGACCGTGCGGCTGCTGCTCGCGGTCGCCGTGAAGGCCGGGCTGGCCGCACTCGACGAACGCGTGATCCCGACGGGCGCGTACGATCGCTGGCTCAAGCTCGGTCTGGACCGGCGGCTGGCGGTGATCCTGAAGGCGTGGCGCGAGCTGGACTGTCTGCCGTCGACGCAGACCGGCCCGTGGGTGCCGGACTACGATGAAGCGTGGTCTGCGCACGCCCGGATGGCCGTGCTGCGGGCGTTTGGTGACCGGGCCGCGCCGGACCTCGAGCAGGCGGCGCATTGGATGTGGTGGGGGCAGCCGCTGGCCTTCGGCGACGCCACGGCGGCGCGCGGTTTGCTGGAGGAGGCCGCGACCTTGGGGGTTCTCGGCGCGGGCGCGATCAGCCCCGCCGGGCAGGCGCTGCTGGCCGGCAAGGACATCGTCAAGGCTGTCGGCGACCTGGGGGATCTCGCCCGCACCGCCCGGCTGCAGGCCGACCTGACCGTGGTCGTGACCGGAACACCAGGTCCGGAACTGGCGGAGCTGCTCGACGCGGCCGCCGTCGTAGAGTCCCGCGGCACGGCCACGACCTGGCGCTTCAGCCCAGCATCTGTACGCGGAGCGTACGACGCAGGCTGGACCGAGCGCAGCCTGACGAAAGCCCTAACGAAAGTCGCCGACGGCGGACTGCCGCAACCGCTGGTCTACCTGCTGGCCGACGTCGCCCGCCAGCACGGGTCGGTACGGGTCGCACCCGCGGCCAGCACTCTGGTCAGCGACGACACCGCGCTGCTGGCTCAGATCTGCGCCGACAAACGGCTGGGCAAGCTCAACTTGCGTCTGCTCGCCCCGACCGTGCTGGCCAGCCAAGCCACCACGGCTGACACGATGGCCGCCCTGCGCAAGGCCGGCTACGCGCCACGCCAGCAAGACGCCGACGGCCGCGACGTCATCGAGCGAGCCCGCCGCCACCGCGTTTGACGCTGGAGAGCAGATGTTGATCGTACGGGCAACCAAGAAGCTCCTCGACCACACCAACCCGCCTCGGGCTGTTGACGGAGACCAAGACACCACGCTGCTCGGCCCGTGGTACGCCACCGCGCTGTGGTGGCGGCCCCGGCTGGCACTTCTGGTGAATGAACGCACCCTATTACCGGTCCTGCTGCCGCTGGCACCGGCACGCTCCCTGCCCGCCCGCATCCCCGACGAGATCGCGGCGGTGCTCGACGCCCACCAAGTGCCCAAGGCCGTCATCGCCGACGAGCTACTGAACATGCGCGAATGCCGCTTCGCCACGACCGCCAACCGCAGCGTCGTCGGGATCATGAACGAGTTCACCAAGCTCGCCGAGATCTACGCCGATTCAGCCCGCCCCAACCTCGTCGCACTGTCGCTGCGGCTGGCCATGACGCCCTGCAGCCCCCTGTACAGCAGAAACGTGAGCCCCGATCGCGAACTGGCAGCACTGGTACGGTCCATCGCCTCCTGATCAAGGCTGAGGCGGGTCACCGGCAAAATCCATCCCGGTTCGCCGCTGTCGGCGTAGCGGCGAACCTGAGAAGACGGAAGCCGTAGGCGGGCCGGCATGCACGAGCACGGCCGGGCCCGCCGCGGAGCTGTAGTGCGCCGGATCGGGCCAGCCGCCGGCCTGGGCGTGATCAATTTCGCGGCGCCGCCGGTTGGGCAGGCTGGAGATCAGCTATCCCCGCTGATCGGTTGACTGCTGATCAGGGAGGAGACTGCTCCAGACGTATACCCACGGCGGGCCGCCGCCGGCGATCGACTCCAGCGCGTACACGCCGTTCATATCCGCGTCGAGCAGCTCGCCGCCGTACTCGATCCACAACCAGGTCTGATCGATCATTGCAGGGGGCACACCGTCCTCGTCGACCGGCACCAGGACAGAGCGGCCGTCCACCGGCCCGCCGACGCACGGTACGTCGATCTTCGCCCACATGTTTTGATCATCGGCCGAGACCTGGCGCCACCGGGCGTGTTCCGCCAATTGGGCGTGTATCCATACCCATTGCCGGCCATCGTCGCGCACGAGAACGCCCGTGTCGCCAAATCGACCTGCGTGACACTTCCCCCCATCCCGGCGGCACGGGATCAATAGCTGCCGAGGCTGACCTCGCTCATCGACCCGCCTGGTCCCATCCGGAACATCCGTGGTGGGCCCATGGCCGTAGTCGAAAAATCCTGCGGCCGATGTCGAACGGTCGCCGCCAGGTTCGACCCCTGGGCAGAGACGAGCCGGCCGGGTCATCGGCGGGCCGATGAAGACCAAGGGAGTGGATCGATGACGAAGGTTACGACCGGGGCGACCATGTCGCTGGACGGCTACATCGCCGACGCGTCGCACGGCGGGTTCGAATACCTCTTCCAGTGGTACAACAACGGCGACGTCGAGACGCCGACTGCCACACCCGGAATGACGCTGCGCACCTCCGCGGCGAGCGCGAAACACCTGCGCGACCTGACCGAACGGACGGGAGCGCTGGTGGTCGGCCGACGGCTGTTCGACATGACCCACGGCTGGGGCGGCCGGCACCCCATGGACGTACCCGTGGTCGTCGTCACCCACACCGTCCCCGACGGCTGGGAACGCGAGAACGACTCGTTCGTGTTCGTCACCGACGGCATCGAGCACGCGATCGACACCGCCAAGGCCATCGCCGGCAGCAAGGAGGTCGGCGTCAACGGCGGCACCATCGCCGCGCAGGTCCTCGAAGCCGGCCTACTCGACGAGGTCCACGTCGACCTCGTCCCGGTCCTGCTCGGCGACGGCATCCCCTTCTTCACCGGCCTGAAGATCACCCCCGTCCAACTGGACGGGCCCACGAGTGTCGTCGAGGGCAACGGCGTCACCCACCTCGCCTACCGCGTACGCAAGGCGGGGTGACATCGCCGGGTCCGGCGATCCCCCGGCGCGGCCCTCACCCGAAGCGCCCCCACCAGAGGCGGGGGCGCTCGCGGTGACGACTGGGGCAGGGCCGGCTATCGGGCCAGGACAACCACGACCGTGGCGATGCATCCGATCATCACGGCCGTGCCGCCCAGGGCGCGACGGGTCGTCCCGGCCCCGCGTACGGGCCGGGTGTACCGGACGACCGCGTGCCGGTCGGGGCGCGGTGCTCGCCCGGCGGGCGCTGCTCGCCGCCGGCGCGGCCGTGGTCTTGCCGCCAAGGGAGTCACCTCCCTGGCCCTCAACCACGACGGCCACTACGCCATCTCCGGCGGCAGCGACGGCGTACATTGAGCCCTTTTCATCCTGAGTAGCGGCTGGTCTCGACGCGGTGTAGGACGAGGATGGCCTGCACGATCGCGGTCGCGCGGCTGGGGCAACAGCGCAGTTTGGCCAGGAGCTTCCAGGTCTTGAGCGTGGCGATGGCTCGCTCGCCGCAGGCGCGGATACGGGCATGGCTGCGGTTGACGGCCTTCTGGCGGCGGGACAGTTTCGGTCGGTAGCGGTGGCGCTTGAACGGCGTGCGGGTCGCCGGCTCCTTGGTAGCTCTTGTCCGCGAACGTCATCACGTCGGCGCTGGCCAGCGCGTCGATGATGCCGTGAACGCGGGCGGCGCTCAGGTCATGGGTGGCGCCGGGCAGCGCTGGCGAGGCCCAGACCAGGCGTCCTGCCGCGTCCGCGATGACCTGCACGTTCACGCCGTGCCGCCGGTGTTTGCCGCAGTAGTAGGGCTTCTGGTCGGCGACCCGGTCGATCGGGATCAGCGTGCCGTCGAGGATCGCGTATGCCAGCTTGCGGATGCGGTCCATCGCGGTGGTCAGGTCGTCGGCGGCTGCGGCGAGCAGGTCGACGGCTTCGCGGACGTAGCGCCAGGCGGTGGCGACGCCGATGCCGAACCCGGCGGCGAGGCGGGTGTAGGTGTCGCCGTTGTGCAGGTGGGTGAGGGTGAGCAGGGCTTGCCGGCCGGGGTCGAGACGCCGCCACCGGGATCGACGCTGCCGGCGGTGGTTACGGACAAGCTCGGCGAGGTGGTTCAGGGTTCGATTGGACAGCGGGATCGTGGCGGGGTAAGACAGCACGTCGAGGCTCCCGGTCGGGGCATCGGATCTTGGTCGATTGCTCTTCTACCTGGAGCCTCGCCCTCATCGACTACGATCTCCGGAATGCGTGGTGCTTCCAACCCGATCGCGTTGGTGACCGGGGCGAATCGCGGTATCGGGTTCGAGGTCGTCAAGCAGCTTGGACGGCTGGGATACGTGCCGATCGTGGCGTCGCGTGATCGCGGGCTGGGCGCAGCCGCCGTCGAGCGGCTGGCTGCCGATGGCGTGGCGGCCGGGTGTGTCGAGCTCGACGTCACCGACGAGGTGACGGTACAGGCGGCCGCCGAGTGGATCGACCGCCGGTACGGGCGGCTGGACGCGCTGGTCAACAACGCGGCGATCGCGGTCGACGATGTGCCGCCCAGCCGTCTGCCGGTCAATTCGTTCCGGCGCACATTGGAGACGAATGTGATCGGCGTGTTCGCCGTGACGACCGCGATGCTTCCGTTGCTGCGGACCGCGGCCAGCGGCCGCATCGTCAACATGTCGTCTGGATCAGGGTCGCTGGCTCTGACCAGCGCCGCTGACTGGCCGCAGGAATGGAACGCTGCCGCCTACCCGACATCGAAGTCGGCGGTCAACGCGCTGACCGTGCAGTTCGCCATCGAGCTGCGAGGCACCGCCATCAAGGTCAACTCGGTCGATCCTGGATATACGCTGACGGAGATGTCACCCGGCGCGACTCGGACCGCCGCCGAGGCAGCCGCGGTCGTGGTGCGGTTCGCAACGTTGGACGAGGACGGACCCACGGGCGGATTCTTCAACGCCGAGGGCCCTCTCCCCTGGTAAGAGCCGCACTCAATAGGTGCTTATCAACTAAATCGTGGACGGCGCCGCGTCCGCGACGACGCGCAGTCCGGATCGCTGCAGTCCCGGACACCGTTGGCAGCGTCGTGCGATGGGAGGTCGCGCTCGATCAGGACGGCAAACGTGCACTCATCGCTCAGGGCAACGATCCCGTCCCCGTAGGCGAGGCGAACCCTCCGCGCTCAGAGGTGCAACTGTGGGCGCTTGACAATTTGACCGGCTTCCCCCGATTTCTCTCACCAACTGAGGTGCGGGTCCGTGGTATCGGACCGCCGTGCACCGTCCGGCGCGTCGCAGAGCACCGACGACCCGTCGCCGGGGGGATACGGACATCCCCTACGCGACGGGTCGGCGGTACCTACGCGACCGGTGGAGTCACTCGCCCTTCGACGGGTAGGCGGCGTCCACCTCGACCTCGACCAGCCAACCGTTGACCGGCAGGTTCTCGATCTCGAGCGCGAACCGCGACGGCCGGGCGGGGTTGACCACCATCGGCGTGGCCGGGGCGGCCGACCCGAGCGGCACGAGCACCGGCTTGCCGGTCGACAGGCTGGTGTTGGCGAAGAACTGACGGTAGGCCCGGTTCCAGCCGTTGAAGTCCATCCGCTCCTGGCCGGCGGGGTTCTGGAGGAACACCCGCATGGAGATGACGTCGTCGTAGGACAGGCCCGCCTTCGCCAGGTTCTCCCCGATGCGGCGCAGCACGTTGATGCCCTGCGCCTCGGTGATGGTCACGCCGGGCGGCAGCACACCGCCCGAAAACACCTCGGTGTCGATGTAGCGCGCCTCCGAGCCGGCCGGCGCGGCCGTGTTCAGGGCCGCCGGGCCGAGGCCGCTGGTCTTGTAGATCGCCGTGCCCTTACCGATGGCCACCCCGTCGGCGATCATCGGGTTGTCCTGTCCGGCGGGGAGCACGCTGAGCGTGGTACCGGGCCGTGGCGGGAAGAGCCCTCCGGCGGCGGCAACCGTCGGGATGGCGAGGAGAACGGCGGCGGCTGGGATGAGGATGCCGAGTCGGCGCACTGCGGGGGCCTTTCTGTTGCTGCGGATGCCGGGGGTGACGGCGGGCGTGCTCACGCGGCCGTGACCCGGGCGTGGATGGACTCGACGGCGACGCGGGCGGAGACCATCGCGCCGTGCTGCCACGCGATGGCGTGGCTGAGGTGGTCGCCGGCGAAGTAGACGTTCCCGGTCGGCTCCAGGAGACTGCGGTACCCCGCGCCCGTCTGGCCTCCGACCGCGCCGGGCCAACCGACCCACGCACCCTCGGAGAACGGCGTGGAGGCCCAGTCCTGGGAGAAGGACGCGGTGATGCCCTTGCCGTACACGTCGCCGAAGATCTTCTTGCCCTGCGTGACCGCCTCCGCGAGCCGCTGCGGCGGGGTGAGGTTGCCGTAGAAGTTGGCGTTCGCGCCGGTGTTGTAGTAGCCGATCATCGTGCCCCGGTCGCCGTGGTAGCCGTACGACGGGTGCCACATGTTCGCGAGGTTGGTGTTGGCGTTGGTGATGCCGCCGTAGATGCGGAAGTCCTCCTCCCACCACCGGCGGTCGTACTCGATGCCGATCTTGCCGGCGTTGGTGACGCTCACCGACCCGAGCGCGGTGACGACCGCGGTGGGCAGGTTGGACTTGATCTTCGCGGCGATGTGCGGAGGCATGGCGTTGATCGCAAAGTCGCCGGTGATCTTCTTCGTACCGCTCGGGGTCGTGTAGACGACCTCGACGCCGTCGGCCGTGTTGTTGTACTCGACGATCCGGGCGTTGTAGCGCAGTCGACCGCCACCAATCGCCTTGGCGAAGGCGTAGGCGATCCGGTCCATCCCGCCGACCGGCTGGTACATCATCATCGCCTGGTCGAAGCCCATCTCGAACGAGAAGTAGTTGCCCAGCGTCGAGGCGAAGAGGTCGGACATCGCGTACTGCGGGATGGGCGTGCCCGCCTCCAGACCGGCGCCCGGCTGCGGGTCGTAGCCACGACGCCCGCCGCCGTTGTACTTGAAGCTGGCCGCCGGGTCACCCGCGACCCGGTTCCCGATGGCGCCGAAGCTGCGCAGGTAGGTGAGCAGCCGCTCCTTGTCCTCGGCGGTGAGGTACTGGTCGAGCGACCCCTGGTCGGTGGCCTTCGCGAGCAGCTCGGCCGTGTAACCGTAGGCGTCCGCCTTGGCGGCCCGATGGCGGACCGGAACGCCGTTGAGGGCACCCGGCACGTTCTCGCGGTAGAGGAACGCGTCGGCGTTCTGGTTGGTGAAGACCTCGATCGGGACGCCGAGTTCCTTGCAGTAGTCCAGCGTCACGTGCATCTGGGGGATGCGCCCGGGGCCCGCGTTCATGTACTGGTCCTTGGCGAAGGTCGCCTTCTGGGTCTGACCCTTCAGGTCGGTGTAGGTGTCCCCGCCCCGCACGGTCCAGTTACGGCCACCGGGCCGGTCGCGGCCTTCCAGGATGGTGACGTCGTAGCCGCCCTTGAGCAGCTCGTACGCCGCGGTGAGGCCGGCGATGCCGCCGCCCATCACGATGACCGTCTTCCTGCCGTGCCGGCCGAGGTCGCTCTTCTTCAACGGTGTGAACGGGGGTGTCTCCGCCGCATGGGCGCTCGTCAGGCCGAGCGCGCCCATGCTGTGCAACATGACGCCGGCGCCGCCGGCGATGCCGACGCGGCGAAGGAAGTCCCTGCGGGTCTGGCTCAAGTCAAGCCTCCGGGGGTGCGGGTTGGTGATCACCCAGGACGCTAGGAACCCCTCGTAAAGCTGGTGAATCGCGAATGAGTCGGCCGCGTCACGTACTGGCTGGTAGATCGCCAGTTTGATTGCGAGGCCGGGCCGACTCGACCAGCGCGAGGACGCTCGACCGCGCTGCGGCCGAGCAGCAGGTCAAGCGGGGTACGGCACCGGCTGAGCGCAGGCAAGGACCACGACGCCCGGCAGGAAAATCGGCAACTGCCGCTCTCGGAGCACGGCATGGCAGCGTGGGTAGGGTCCTGTCCACGGCAGCCTGGGTACGACTTGAACTGGACGTGGAAAAGTTCGACGACGCGGAATTCGAGCCTTACCTGCAACGGGCGCGAACGTCGGGCACCAGGTTCACGACGATGGCGGAACTCGGTGACACGGCGCAGCACCGGCGCGCGCTCTACGACCTCAACAAGACGTGCTCGGCCGACATCCCAGAGCGGGGGGCCTTCTACACGTACGCCGAGTACGTCACCCAGCGCATCGACGTGGCTACCTTCAACCCGAGCGGCGTCGTCCTCGCGACGTGTGGCGACGCCTGGATCGGAATGTCCACGACCTCCTTGCACCCGGACAAGCGGTACGCGTTCTCGGAGATGACCGGCGTGCGCCCAGCCCTCAAGGTCCCTACCGATCCGGGATGGCCGCCGCAGAGCTCCGGTCGTCGGTCGCGAACCCGGCGGGCGGGGTTGCCGCGCGTGCCCCAAAGTTCGATACCATCGAACAAACGCGGCGGGACCTCCCGCCAACCGCGACAGGAGGCCCCGTGCGGTCGATGGAGAGCCACCCGGTACGGGAGCAAACCCGCCCGGACGGCGGCGTGGCGGACGACACCCCGGCCGGTCAGGTAGGCGCGCGCATCCGGCAGTACCGCAAGGAACGCGGGCTGACGCTGCGTGGCCTGGCCGCCCGCTCCGGCTTGTCGATCGGCTTCCTCTCACAGGTCGAACGAGGCATCTCGTCCATCGGCCTGACCGCGCTCGGCAGCGTCGCGAAAGCTCTGGATTGTTCGGTGGCGGACTTTTTCGATTCCGGCGCCGACTCCTCGCCGGGATCCGTCACCCCGCTTCCCACGCATTTCACGCTCACCAGGGCGGAGACCGCCGCCACCGAGTACGTGTCCGGGCAGCAGACGTACCGGATGCTGTCGGAGCGGGGACCAGACCTGGTCCTTGAGCCGATGCTGGTGCACATCGCGCCCGGCGGTCGCCGGGAGAACGCGTACGGCCACGCTGGCGAGGAGTTCGCCTACGTCATTTCAGGCGAACTGCTCTACGAGGTGAACGGGGTCGAACACCGGCTGCGGCCGGGCGACAGCGTGCATCTTCGCTCCTCGGTGCCGCACCGGATCTACAACGACACCGACTCGGTGACGACCGTGGTGTCGGTGGTGACGCCACGGCTGTTCTGACTGTGAGGCTCGCCTGGTCGGTCCGCACGCGGCTGTTCACGAGCGTGAAAACAAGCCGTCCTCGCAGAGTGGCCTCTGGGTTCTCAGCGACCGAAGCGGCGGTCCACGGCGGCCATGGTGGCGCGCCAGATGGCCGAGCCGGGATCGATGACGTCGAAGTGGTTGCCCGGCTGCTCCAGGTAGCTGATGTCGTCTCCCGCCGCGCGGGCGGCCACGGCATATCGGCGGTTGATGTCGACGAGGTCGAGACTGTCGTCGGCTCCTTGCACCACCAGGGTCGGGAGCCCGAGCGGCACCCGAGCGATCGGGTCGCTCGCCGCGTACCGCCGCCATGCCGTCGCGGGTGTCCCGCCGAGGGCTGTGGAGATCGCACCCTCACCGAGTTGCCGCCGTTCGCCCTCGGCCAGGTCGAGGACGCCGGCCAACGACACCGCGAGCGCGACCGCCGAGACGGTTCGCTCCGGACCGACGGTGACGTCCCGGGTTCCCGCAGCGGAGGCAGCGGCCAGGTCCCCCGCAACCCGCAACGCCAGCTGGCCCCCGGCCGAGTGGCCGAGGACCGCGACGCGCTCCAGGTCCAGCGGTCGGTCATCGGCGACTCCGGCGAGCGCCGCGATGCCCGCCGCGACGTCGGTTGTGGTGGCGTCCCAGCCATGTCGGTCCGGGCGCCGGTACTCCAGATTCCACGACGCGTACCCGCTGTCGGCGAGGTCGACGGCGAGGGCGTCCATCAGGTCCGCCGCCCAGACGGACCGCCAAAAACCGCCGTGCAGCAGCACTGCGACCGGAGCCCGATCCTCGCTCGTGCGGGCCGGGAGCCGCAGCTCGCCCCACTGGTCCGGGTGCGGCCCGTAGGCGATGCGGGCGGCCGGCGACCGGAGGCGGTGGACGGCGTGCCGGATCGCCCAGGCCAGGCCCCAGACACCGCGCCCGTGCAGATGGGCGGCACCGGCAACGGGTGACTCGACGGTGAGGTCGTACCACACCACATGTGGGACGGCACCCATGAGGGCACGCACCTCGGGTGTCGGACCGGGCAGCACCACCAGCGGCGAATCTGCTGCCGCAACCAGGGACCGGACGTCGTCGGGTGCGTTGGCGGTCACCAGCCGGCCGGCTACGCCGAGTTCCGCGCACGTGGTGGTGGTGAGTGACTTCAGCACCGCTGTGTCGGCCACCAATCCGGGTCCGACCACGACGACCAGCCGCACCGGCCGCTCCTCTCTCTCGGGCTACCTGCGCAGCAGGGGCAGGACGGCGGAGCCGAGCAGCTCCACGCCGTGTTCGTCGGTCAGCCCGTGCGGTGTGCCGAACTCGACCCGACGGACCCCGGCGTCGATGAGTGCCTGGGCCTGTGCGGCGACCTGGGCCGGGGTGCCGGAGAAGGCGAACCGGTCGAGCACCTCGTCCGGGATCAGCTGGCCCGCCGCCTCGTGGTCACCCGCATCGACCAGCTTGCCGACCTGCTCCATCAGGTCCCTGGGCAGCACGACGGTCGGGTCGAGTTCCGCCACGACCGCGAGATACATGGCGACCTCGGTGCGGGCCTTGGCCCTGGCCGCTTCGCCGTCGGCGTCAACGACCGTCACGGCGCCGAGCACGATACCGATGTCCTCGACGTTCCGCCCAGCCTTGACCGCGCCGACCCGGACCCGGTCGCGGATGACCGGCACCATGTCGGGATTGGCGCTGCCGCCCACCTTGATCTCGTCCGCGATCCTGCCGGCGAGGGCTGCCCCCTGCGGGCCCCAGGCGCCCACCAGTAGCGGCGGATCCGGCCGCTGCACGGGGTAGCGCAGCGCGGTGCCGGGGGCTAGCGAGAAGACGCGCCCCGCGTAGCCGGCTCGGTCGGCGGACAGCAGGCGGTAGACGACGGCCGCCGCCTCCTCGATCGCGGTCAGCGGCTTCGGTTGGGCCAGTCCCACCGCGCCGAGCCAGGTGCCGCGGGCCAGCCCTAGGTACGCCCGCCCCTGCGACGCCAGGTCGAGCGCGGCGACCTGGCCGGCGATCTCGTACGGGGCCAGGGAATAGGGATTGAGGCACGCCGCTCCGAGCCGGACCCGGTTGGTCACCTGAGCCATCTCCAGCAGCGGGAAGATCGGCGGCTGGTACATCAGGTCACCGAAGACGGTCAGCACGTCGAAGCCGTACGACTCCGCGGCGCGGGCCAGCCGGGCGTAGGCGCCGGCGGGTTTGTCGCTCTGCAGCCCGAGCCCGATCTCGACGGCCATCAGGTCAACTCCGAGGAGTTCATCCGCCGCCGGCAGGTCCGTTCCACCTTCATGATCAGTCGCTCCTCGGGATCAGGGCAGGCGAAGTGGGAGTCCTGGGCCAGCCAGTCCCCGGCCGCCAGGTCGCGCTGTTTCGCGGCGAGGAACGGCAGTACCGAGGCGAGCGCGTACACGCAGAAGTGCTTGCCCTCGGGTAGCCGTAGGTGGGCGCTGTTGGTCAGCTCGAACCAGTCACCGACCGCCATGGCGCAGACCGACCGCCCCTCGATGCGGTCCACAGTCACCTTGAGGTCGTAGATCTCCATGTCGCCGTCCGGTGTCTCCGTCATTGCCCCTCCCCTTCCTCGACCCGCGCGACGATCTTGCCGATGGTCCTTCGGTCGGCCAGCTCGCTCAGCGCCGCCGGCACGTCGTTCAGCGGCACCACCCTGCTGACCCGCGGCCGGATCGCACCGGACCCGTACAGGTCGAACAGGGCCTGATAGGCCGCCCGCACCGCCGTGGCACGCTGCCACGGGTACTGGGAGCCCCAGGAGAGCCCGATCAGGGTGGCGTTCGCCGCGATCAGCCGACCGGGGTCGACCGGCGCTGGTGGACCGCCGGCGGCGCCGACGGTGACGACCGCGCCCTCGAACGCCAGGCAGTCCAGCGACCGGGCGAGCACATCGCCGCCCACCGGGTCGATGATCACGTCGGCACCCCGACCGTCGGTAGCCTCCCGCACGGCCGCGACGAAATCCCCGGTCGTGTAGTCGAACGCCGCCGCCGCGCCTTCGGCGCGGCAGACGGCCGTCTTGCGGGCACCGCCGGCGGTGGCGATGACCCGTGCGCCCCGGGCGACCGCGAGTTGGGTGACCGCGATGCCGACGCCGCCGGCGCCCGCGTGCACCAGCACCGTCTGGCCGGCGGCGACACCTGCCCGCTCCAGGGCGAACCACGCGGTCTGGTACGTGACCGGCAGGGCCGCTGCGATCGTCGGATCCACCGTGGCCGGGCGGGGCACCACCACCGCGGCGTCGACCGTCACCGCGTCGCCGAGTGCGCCACGCGGCAGCGTCGGGCAGGCGATGACCTCCTGACCGAGCAGGTGTTCGGCGCCGACGCCCGCGGCGACGACCCGGCCAGCCGCCTCCACCCCGGGGGTCATCGGCGGGGTCGGCCGCACCGGGTACTCGCCCCGGCAGAGGGACACGTCGAGGAAGTTCAGGCCGACGGTACGGACGGCGAGCTGCACCTCGCCGGGGCCGGGCGGAGGATCGTCCGGCAGGTCGACGACGGACAGGACCTCCGCCGGCTCACCCGTCCGGTCGGCCACCAGCCGGCGCGTCACGTGGCCTCCACCGGGTCGTGCAGCAGCTCGGCGTGGTGGTGCACGATCAGCCATCGGCCGTCGATCCGGCGCAGCACATCGGTGACTCGGGTGAACTGCGGTGCCTGCTCCGCGTGTGCCTGCGCGACCAGCACGTAGCGGGCGACGCCGACCTCACCCCACACGTCGACGCGTTTGTCCCGCGCGGCGAGCACCGCCAGCCGCGGTCGCTGGCTGGCGGCGTCCCGCTGATCGCGGTACGCGTCCAGCTGCTCCCGGGTACGCAGCGGCCCGGGCAGGTGGGTCTCCCAGGTGGTCACCTCGGCATGCAGGTGCGCGTCGAACCGCGGTCGGTCCCCCGCGAGGAAGGCCTCGTACATGTCGTCGATCCCGGCGGCGATGGCCGCCGCGCCGGCCTCCACGAACGTCACCGCGCACCTCCCGCGGCCCGGTCGTCCCGGGCGACATGGCCGCCCTTCATCACCCACCGCACCTTGCGGAACGCCGAGGTGTCAGCGAGCGGGTCGTCGTCCATCGCGATCAGATCGGCCAGCTTGCCCACCTGTACCGTGCCGAGGTCGCTCTCGGCGCCGAGCCACCGGATGGGCCCGAGGGTGCCCGCGTGGATCGCTCGCGCCGGCCCGATCCGCTCCGCCATGTACTCCAGCTCCCGCACCGAGGCGTTGGTGCCTTCGAAATGCCAGAACGGGGGCATGTCGCTGCCGAGCAGCACCTCCACACCGGCGGCGATCGCCATCGCGAAGCTCTCCAGGTGCCGAGGCCCGGCGCCCAGCGAGCGGCACTGCATCCATTCCGGGACCCCGAGCTCGTCGAAGAACTCCTTGCACCGCGTCACCAGCAGCGTCGGCACCAGTGCCGTGCCCCGCTCGGCCATCCGCGCCGCGACCTGCGGAGTGAGCCGGTAGCCGTGCTCCACACAGTCCAGCCCGAGCTCCACCGCGGTGCCGATCACCTCGGCCGGCCCCGCGTGCGCGGTCACCTTGCGCCCCCAGGCGTGCGCCGTTTCCAGCACCGCGGCCAGCTCGTCGGCGAAGAGCTGCGGGGTGTGGATGCCCTCGTGCTCACCGGCGATGCCACCCGAGATCATCACCTTGATCAGGTCCGCGCCGGCCTTGATCTGGCTGCGTACGCCCCGCCGGAAGCCGACCGGCCCGTCACACTCGATGGTGTCGCTGCTCTCGTGGCCGTGCCCGCCGGTGCAGACCAACGCGCGTCCGGCCGTGTAGATCCGGGGGCCTGGCGTGCGTCCGGCGGCGATGGCGCGCCGCAGCGCGAAGTCGGCGTGGTCCTTCTCGGCGACACACCGCACCGTGGTCACCCCGCAGTGCAGCGTCCGCCTTGCCCCGTCGGCCATGTAGTAGGCGAGGTCGTGCGGGCCCATCCCCTTCACGTTGTCGCCGCCGCTGCCGGGCAGCGACAGGGAGAAGTGGGTGTGCATGTTGACCAGCCCGGGCGTCAGATGGGCGCCGTCGAGGTCCACCTCGGTCAGCGGGCTGGCGGCCCGCGCCTGGGCCGCCACATCGGCGTACGGGCCGACGGCGGCGATCCGGTCGCCGTGGACCCACACCCCCGCGTCGGCGATGGGCGTCATGCCCTCCACGACGCGGGCGTCGAGCACGGTGCAGTTGCCGAGCAGCAGGCTCGATGGCTCGGGCGCAGAGGCGGCGCTCATGCGTTCACTCCATACAGCTCGCGGGCGGCCTGCGCGGAGACGTACCCTTCGGCGACGTCCCGGCGTACCGCGTCGGGGTCGCGGGTACGCGGGTCGCCGTGCCCGCCACCACCGGCGGTCAGCAGCGTCACCCGATCACCGACCCGCACCGACGTACGCCGAGTACTCACCCGCTGCTCACGGTCGGTGCCCGGGAAGACCACCACCTGGTTCGGGTCGGGCCGCAGCCCACCGGCCAGAGCCCACGGCGCGCTCTTCGTCTTCTTGATCACCGACAGGAACTCCCCCGACGTCACGAAACGAATGTCCCGCCGCAGCCCACAACCACCACGGAACCGGCCCGCGCCACCCGAATCCGTACGAATCTCCACCCGCTCGAAGAACATCCCCGTCCTGGCCTCCAGCACCTCGACGGGGGTGTTGCGGGCCTGGGTCTGGCACAGGTGGTTGGCCGGGCCGATGCCGTCGTGGTGGGGTGTGCCGCCCCAGCCGACCGGGTCGTTGTTGCTGACCGCGAACATCTGACCGGTGTCCGGGTGCAGACCCACCATCATGAACCCCGGCACGTCACCACCGCTGGAGGCCGGCAACCGCTCCGGCATCCCCTGCGCGAGGGCTTGGTAGATCAGTTCCAGGGCGACGGTGCCGGTCCACTGGGTGAACGTCGCCGCGGGGTACCGGGCATGGAACAGCGACCCGGGTTCGGTGCGCACCCGAAGCGGGGCGAAGTGCCCGGCGTTGGTCTGTTGGGTGGGGGTGGTGACTGCCTTGAACGCGACCCGGCAGGTGGCGATGGTCGCCCCGAGCGGCAGGTTGACCGGCCCCGGCACCGCCGGGGACGAGCCGGTGAAGTCGACGGTGAAGGTGCCGCCGGCGACGGTGACGGTGGCCCGCATGCGGATGGGGTCGCCGGTGACGCCGTCGTCGTCGAGCCAGTCCTCGGCGGTCCAGCTGCCCTGCGGCAGTCCGGCCACCGCCTCGTGGGCGGAGTCGGCGGCAGCCGCGATGACACGTTCGACGACCGCGTCCACTACGGCCGGCCCGTACTGCCGGTACACCTCGATCACCCGGCGCTCACCGGTACGCAGCGCGGCGATCTGGGCGTTCAGGTCGCCGAGCACGAGTTCCGGCATGCGTGAGTTGAAGCGGATCAGCTCGTGGATCTCGTGTACCGGCTTCCCGCGGGCGTACACCTTCGTGCCGGGGAAGATGATCCCCTCCTGGTGCATGTCGGTGGAGTCGAGCACGTAGCCGGGGTCCTTGGCGCCCAGGTCCATCCAGTGCGCCCGGATGCACAGGAAGCCGATCAGTTCCTCGCCGCCGGGCAGGAAGACCGGCGCGAACAGCGTCGCGTCGTAGCTGTGCGCGGCGTTCCAGTACGGGTAGTTCAGCAGCACGACGTCGCCGGGGTGCAGATTCTCCCGCCCGACGTACTCGACCCCGCGCTCGATTGAGTAGTCGTTGGCGCCGAGGAACCGGGACAGCCCGGTCGACTCCGCGACCAGCCGCAACTGTCGGTCGTAGATGGAGATGCCGAAGTCGTACACCTCGTAGATGACCGGGTTGAAGGCGGTGCGTACCAGCGCGGCGCGCATCTCCTCGGCCGCCGAGACGAGGTGGCTGTGCACCACCTCGACGGTGGCCCCGTCGACGGTCGGTTCACTCATCGACGTCCACTCCATACAGCTCGCGGGCGGCCTGCGCGGAGACGTACCCTTCGGCGACGTCCCGGCGTACCGCGTCGGGGTCGCGGGTACGCGGGTCGCCGTGCCCGCCACCACCGGCGGTCAGCAGCGTCACCCGATCACCGACCCGCACCGACGTACGCCGAGTACTCACCCGCTGCTCACGGTCGGTGCCCGGGAAGACCACCACCTGGTTCGGGTCGGGCCGCAGCCCACCGGCCAGAGCCCACGGCGCGCTCTTCGTCTTCTTGATCACCGACAGGAACTCCCCCGACGTCACGAAACGAATGTCCCGCCGCAGCCCACAACCACCACGGAACCGGCCCGCGCCACCCGAATCCGTACGAATCTCCACCCGCTCGAAGAACATCCCCGTCCTGGCCTCCAGCACCTCGATTGGGGTGCCCCGGCCGGTGCTGCCGGAGACGTGGGTGGCGGCGTCCATCCCGTCGTGGTGCGGTGCGCCGCCCCAGCCGACCAGGTCGTTGTTGCTGACCGCGAACATCTGACCGGTGTCCGGGTGCAGACCCACCATCATGAACCCCGGCACGTCACCGCCGCTGGAGGCCGGCAACCGCTCCGGCATCCCCTGCGCGAGGGCCTTGAGGATCAGCTCCACGGCGACGATGCCCGTCCAGAGCGTAAAGGTGGGCTGCGGATAGACCGCGTGGAACAAGGTGCCCGGCTCGGCCCGCACCTCCAGCGGCGCGACCGTGCCGGCGTTCGACGGGTCGTCGGGTGAGGTCAGCGACTTGAGGATGACCTTGCAGATCGCCTCGGTCGCACCGAACGGCATGTTGATCGGGCCGCGGGTGGCCGGCGCCGAGCCGGCGAAGTCCACCACGAACCGGCCCTCGGCGACGGTGACGGTGACCCGCATCTTCACCGGGTCGTCGGTGATGCCGTCGTCGTCCAGCCAGTCCTCCGCGGTCCAGGTGCCCTGCGGCAGGGCCGCCAGCGCGGTGCGGGTCCGGGCCTCGCCGTCGGCGATGATGCGGTCGATCGCCGAGTCCACCGTCGCGCGCCCGAACTTCTCGACGATCTCCAGCAACCGGCGTTCGCCCGTACGCAGCGCGGCGATCTGCGCGTGCAGGTCACCGAGCACCGCGTCGGGCATCCGCGAGTTGAAGCGGATCAGCTCGTGGATCTCGTGCACCGGCTCGCCGCGCGAGACGACCTTGGTACCCGGGAAGATCAGGCCTTCCTGGTGCATGTCGGTGGAGTCGAGCACGTAGCCCGGGTCCTTGGCGCCCAGATCCATCCAGTGCGCCCGCACGCAGAGAAAACCGAGCAGGTCGCCGTCGGCGTCGACGTCGGACGGGTCCGGGCGAAAGACCGGCGCGAACAGCGTCGCGTCGTAGGCGTGCGCGGCGTTCCAGTACGGGTAGTTCAGCAGCACCACGTCGCCGCGGTGCAGGTTCTCCCGGCCCACGTACTCGACGCCCTTGCGCAGGGAGTAGTCGTTGGCGCCGAGGAAGAACGTCAGCCCGGTGGCCTCGGCGACCAGCCGCAGGTCGGCGTCGTAGATCGACAGGCCGAAGTCGTGCACCTCGTAGATGACCGGGTTGAACGAGGTACGGATGAGAGTGGCCCGCATCTCCTCCGCCGCCGAGAGCAGGTAGCTGCGGACGACCTCGACCTGGGCACCGTCCAACGTGGTCATGCGGCTGCCTCCAGGGTCACGAGCAGGTATCCGTGGTCGTCGACGGTGACCCGCTGACCGCTGGGCACCACGGTGGTGGAGGTGCCCTCGTCAACCAGCGCCGGCCCGTCGAACGTGTCGCCCGGCTCCAACGCGGCCCGGTCGTACACCGCGAACGGCACGACCGCGCGCTGCCCGAAGTCGTAGGCGTCGCGGTGGGCCAGCAGCGCCTGCGCCGGGTCACCGTCGCCACGCGGACGGGTGCCGAGCTCCGGCCGGGCGGTCCGGCCGATGCCGCGCACCCGGAGGTTGAGGATCTGCAGCGGGTTGCCCATCGTGTGGCCGTACCGGCCGCGATGCAGGGCGTCGAAGGCGGTCCGGACCGCGTCGCGGTCCAGCCCGCCACCGACCGTGACCATCAGGCTGTGCTCCTGGCCCAGGTAGCGCAGCTCGAACTGCCGCTCCAGCACGGCCTGGTCCGCCGGCACGCCCTGCGCCACCAGCGACGCCACCGCTTCGGCCTCGACCGCCTTGAAGACCTGCTCCAGCGCGGCCAGGTCCGCGTCGTCCAGAATGGTCATCACGGTACGGCTGAAGTCGTTGACGATGTCCGCAGACAGCATGCCCCATGCAGAGAACCCGGACGGCGCGAAGGGCACGATCACCTCACCGATGCCCATCTCGCGGGCCAGCAGCGGCGCCAGCAGCGGCCCCGCCCCGCCGAAGGCGAGCAGGGAGAACTGCCGCGGGTCGTGGCCCCGCTCGACGGTGATCTGCCGGACCGCGCCGACCGTCCGGGCCAGCAGCACGTCGAAGACCCCGGCCGCGGCGCCCTCCACGCTCAGGCCGAGCGGCCCGGCCAACTGCTCCTGGATCGCCGCGCGCGCCGCCGCGTCCTGCAGCCCCATCGTGCCGGCGAGGAAACGGTCGGGGTCGACGTAGCCGAGCACGACCGCCGCGTCGGTGACGGTCGGTTCCATGCCGCCTCGGCCGTAGCAGACCGGCCCCGGATCGGCCCCGGCGCTCTGCGGGCCGACCTTGAGCAGACCTCGGTCCAGCCAGGCGATCGACCCGCCGCCGGCGCCGATGGTGCGGATGTCGTACGTGGGGATCAGCAGCGGGAAGTGCTCCAGCTGGGCCTGGTACGCGGCAACCGGGTTGCCGCGCTCGATGACGCAGGCGTCCAGCGAGGTCCCGCCGATGTCGAAGGTGAGCATGTTGTCGCGACCCAACTCGGCCGCCAGGTAGGCGGCGCCCACGATGCCGCCGGCCGGACCCGACAGCACGGTGTGGGTGGGCGAGGTCTTCGCCACCGCGCTGGTCATCGAACCACCGCCGGAGCGCATGATCAGGAACCGGCCGCCGAACCCCCGCTCGGCCAGTCCGGCCTCCAGCTCGTCGACATACCGCTCGAAGATCGGCCGGATGTACGCCTCCAGCACCGTCGTGCTGGTCCGCTCGTACTCGCGGTACTCGCGCACGATGTCGGTCGACAGCGAGAGGCTGACGTCGGGGAACTCCTTCCGGATCAGCCGCGCGGCCTCCCGCTCGTGGCTCGGGTCGAGGAAGGAGTGCAGGAAACAGATGGCGATCGAGGTGACCTGCTGGTCCACGACGAGGGCGCGGGCGGCGGCGCGGACGCTGTCCGGGTCCAGGTCCTCCACCACCCGGCCCCGGTAGTCGAGCCGGCCCCGCACGCCGGCGGTGAAGCGGCGCTGGACCAGGCTCTCCGGCCGCTCGTACTGGAAGTCGTACATGTGGTCGGCGGGCACGTTGCCCCGGCCGATGAGGAAGATGTCGCGAAACCCCTCGTTGGTGATGATGCCGGTGCGCCCGCCGCGCCGTTCCAGCACCGCGTTCAGCCCGAGGGTGGTGCCGTGGATGAACAGCTCCACCTCGGACAGATCGGTGCCGAGCGCGGCGATCGCGGCGAGCACGCCATCGGCCGGCCGGGCCGGGGTGGTGGACGCCTTACGGAAGCGGACCCGGTTCGTGCGGGTGTCGAGTTCCATGGCGTCGACGAACGTGCCACCGATGTCGACGGCCAGCCGGATGGGGCGACTTGTCATGGGGTGGTGGCCTGCTTTCCGGTCAGGGCGGCAAGCTCCGGCACCCGCCAGCAGGCGGCTCGGCTTGCGCCATACGGCTGAAGGTGTTGCTGCTGCGTGCGGCAGGTGTCGGTGACGAACGGACACCTGGCGGCGAGCGGGCACCCGGTGGTCGCGTCGGCCTCCTCGAGGTCCTTGACCAGCGCCACCGCGTCGCCGCCGGCCCCGGTGCCGCCGCCCAGGCGGGGTGCGCTGGCCAGCAGCGCCCTGGTGTACGGGTGCCGGGGGTGGTCGAAGACCACGTCGACCGGCCCCTCCTCCACGATGCGCCCGAGGTAGAGCACCACGACCCGGTCGGCGAATCCGCGCACCGTGGCCAGGTCGTGGGAGATGAACACCGCGGCGCGGTCCTTGTCGGCGGTCACCTCGCTGATCACCGTGAGGATCTGCGCCTGCACGGTGACGTCGAGGGCCGAGGTCGGCTCGTCGAAGACGATCAGGTCCGGCTCACCGACCAGCGCCCGGGCGATCCCGACCCGCTGCGCCTGACCGCCGGACAGCTCGTGCGGATATCGCTGCAGGATCGAGCGGTCGAGTTCCATCCGGTCCAGTACCGCGGCGACCCGGGCGGCCCGCTCCGCGGCGGAGAGGCCGGCGGCTCGCAGGGGCTCCGCGATCGAGTCCGCGACCGTGCGGCGTGGGCTGAGCGAGCCGATCGGGTCCTGGAACACGAGTTGGGCCCGCGTCCGCGCCTGCCGTAGCGCCCGCCCGCGCAGGTGGGCCCGACCGGGCTGTCTGACCAGGCTGTGCCCGGCGACGGTGACGGCGCCGGATGTGGGCGAGACCAAACCCATGACGAGCTTGGCGAGGGTGCTCTTGCCGCAGCCGCTCTCGCCCACCACGCCGAGGGTTTCGCCGGCCGCAACCCGCAGGCTCACCCCGCGCAATGCGTGATGCCCGCCGGACCCGAACCGGCTGCGGTAGACCACGTGCGCGTCGTCGATCTCCAACACGGTCGACTTCGCCTCCGGGCCCACGACGGGATCGGCAGCCGGGATCGCCCGGACGGGCTCGGGCTCCGCGCCGATCGGCCCGGCCTGCGGGTGGAAGCAGGCCAGCGACCAGCCATCCGGGCCGCCGGCGAGCGGCTCGGTGGTGGGACGCCGGGCGGCACAGGTGTCGTCGGCGTGCCCGCAACGGGCGACGAACGGGCAATTCTGCGGTGCGCGGGTCAGCAGGGGCATGGCGCCGGCGGTGGCGACGACCGGTCGGCCGCCGACGTCGGGCACCGAGCGCAGCAAGGCGCGGGTGTACGGGTGCGCCGGTTCGCGCAGCACCTGGGCGGCCGGTCCGCTCTCCACCACCGTTCCGGCGTAGAGCACCACCACCCGGTCGCAGACCTCGGCGATGGAGGCCAGGTCGTGGGAGATGAGCAACACGCCCCGGCCGTCGGTGTCCGCGGCGTGCCGGAACTGCCGCAGGATCTCCCGGGTCAGCGTCACGTCGAGGCCGGTGGTCGGCTCGTCGGCGATCAGCAGGCCGGGGGCGCAGCCGGTGGCCAGCGAGATCATCACCCGCTGGGCCATACCGCCGGACAGCTCGTGGGGGTAGGCGTCGAGCCGCCGCTGCGGGCTGCGGATGCCGACCGCCTCGAACAGTTCCCGGGCCGCTTCGCGGGCCCGATCAACGGGCATGTTCTGATGGGTGACGAGCCGGTCGACGAGCTGCCGGCCGACGGTGCGGGTCGGGCTGAGCGCCCCGCGCGGGTTCTGGAAACAGATCGCCACGCCCCGGCCGCGGTGGGCGGCAAGCGCGACCTCGTCCATTCCCAGCACGTCCGCGTCGTCGAAGACGACTCGCCCGGTGGTGTGTGAACCGTCGGGAAGCAGACCGACGATGGCGCGGGCCACCATGCTCTTGCCACCGCCGCTCTCCCCCACTAGGCCGACGACCTCGCCGGGGCGTACGGCGAAGGTGATGTCGTTGAGCGCGGCCACCTGGCGGCCGGGCCGGCGGATCACGACGGAGAGGTTCTCGATCGACAGCATGGTCACCGCCGCTTCGCGTCAGCGCGTTCCTGCAGGCCTTCGCCGAGCAGGCTGAACCCCAGGACGCAGACGAGCAGGGCCAGGCCGGGCGGGACGGAGGTCCACCACCGACCGCCGACCACGTCTGCGGCACCCAGGCTGATCATGGCGCCCCACTCGGCGGCGGGAATGCTCACGCCCAGACCGAGGAAGGAGAGCCCGGCCAGGGTGAGCATCGCCCAGCCGCAGTTGAGCGGGGCGATCACCCGCACCGGGGTGAGGCTGTTGGGCAGCAGGTGACGCCACAGGATGCCGGCCGTCGACGCCCCTGAGGTCACGGCGGCGTCCACGAAGGGCAGCTCGCGCAGCGTACGCACCTCGGCGCGGACCAGTCGGGCGTAGGCCGGAGCGTTCACGGCCGCGATGGTGAGGACCAGGTTGAGCGTGCCGTTGCCGAGCAGGGCGGCCACCGCCAACGCGAGGATGAAGGTGGGAAACGCCTGGAAGATGTCGACGACGCGCATGAGCACGTCGTCGAGCCAGCCACCGCGGTAGCCGGCGACCAGACCGAGCAGCGTGCCGGCCACCACCGCGAGCGCGACGGCGGCCACCGCGATGCCCAGGTCCAGCCGGGCGGCGTACAGCACGCGGCTCCATATGTCCATGCCGTTGCCGTCGGTGCCGAGCAAGTGGCCGCCGCCTGGCGCGGCCAGCGTGCTGGCCGGGTCGATCTCGGTCTCGCCCCAGGAGCTGAGCAGCGGGGCGAACACCGCGGCCACCACGACCACGGTCAGGATGGCAGCGCCGGTGGTGATCAGGACGCGGGCGAAACGGCCGTCGCGGGTGCCGCCGGCGTCGGCGGCCACGCCCTGGTCCGTGGCACCGGCCGGGCCCGCCGTGCGCAGGTCGGCCATCAGATCCTCACTCTCGGGTCGAGAATTGCGTGCACCACGTCGGCGACGAGGAACACCACCACGTAGCACAGCGCGATCATCAGCACGGAGGCCTGCACCACCGGATAGTCGCGGTAGAGCAGACCGCGCAGCGCCCACTGGCCGAAGCCCTGCCAGGAGTAGACGTACTCGACGAGCACCGTGGAACCGATGGCGGTGCCGAAGACCAGCGCGGCCAGCGACGGCAGCCGGACCAGGGTCGCTCGCAGCAGGTAGCCGTAGAGCAGGGTCCGCCGTGGTAGGCCGTGCGCCTCGGCCGCGGCGTACGGCTCCGAGCGCAGCACCTCCAGTGCGGAGGCGCGCACGCTGCGCAGCAACGGCGCGACCACTCCGACGACCAGGGTCAACACCGGCAGCACCAGGTACGCCGCGGCGGAGGTGATCGCCGGTCCGTTCCCGGTGAGCACGGCGTCGATCAGGTCGGCGCCGGTCAGCGGGGTCAGGTTGGTGTCCGGATCGACCCGCCCGCTCGGTGCCGGAAACCAGCCCAGCACGCTGTAGCCGACCAGCACGAGCACCAGTCCGAGCCAGAAGTCGGGGACGGAGTTGCCGACCAGGGCGAGCACCCGGATGCCGTGGTCGCCGGGCCGGTTGGCGCGCCGGGCCGACCAGACACCGAGCACGGTGGCGGCCACCAGCGCGATGGTCACCGCGATGACGACCAGCTCCAGCGTGGGTCCCACCCGCAGGGCCATTTCCGCGCCGACCGAGCCGCCGCTCTGGATGGAGGTGCCGAAGTCTCCCGTGACCAGTCCTCGGAGGTAGTGGAGGAACTGCCGCCACAACGGCTGGTCCAGTCCGAACCGTGCGCGGGCCGCGGCGGCGTCCGCCTCGGTGGCGTTCTGCCCGAGGATGGTCCGCACCGGGTCGCCGGGCAGTACCCGAACCAGGAGGAAGGTCAGGACGACCACCCCGAGCAGCACCGGGATGAGCTGGAGCAGTCGTCTGACGACAAACCGGAGGATGCGCATTCGGATGCCCGGCGGTGCCTAGGCCGACGCGGTCAGGTAGCGCAGGCGGGCGAGGCCGTCCATGGGCTGTACCCAGCCGGCGACGGTGTCCCGTACCGGCAGGTTGAAGTTGGGTTGGCAGATGACCACCCAGGGCACGTCCGCGGCGAGAATCTGCTGGACCTGCTTCCACAACTGGTTGCGCGCCGATTCGTCCACGGTGGTGTGCGACTGCTCGTAGATCTTCTCGATCTCGGGATTGCTGTAGTTGGAGTAGTTGAGGTTCGCGCCGTTGACGAAGCTCGTGGCGAGCATGTACTCCACGTCGTTCACCCAGAGCTGGCCGGAGGTGAGCTGCACCGGGATGTTCTTCTTGGTCCGCCGCTCGCCGAGGGTGGCCGGGTCCAGCGGGGTCAGCTTGAGGTTGATGCCGACCTTCGCCGCCTCGCTCTGCACCTGGACGGCGATCTTCTGCTGTTCGTCGTTGTCGGCCTCGAAGACCAGTTCCGAGTCGATCGTGTTCTTGCCGGCCGCAGCCATGGCAGCCTTGGCCTGGTCGAGGTTGTGCGTGAACGGGTAGCCGCTCGCGTCGTACCCGGGCATGTCCAGCGGCACGGGGCTCTTGGCCGGGCGGGCGTCCCCGCCGTAGACGTTGCTGATGATCTGCTCGTATGGCACCGCGTACGCGAGGGCCTTGCGGACGTTCACGTCGTTGAACGGTGCCGCGGTGACGGACATCTGGATCGCCACCTGGCGGTTGCTCGCCGCCGAGATGACCTTGATTCCCGGGGCCTTCTTGAGGTCCTGGATGTCGCGCTGGCTGATGCCGAGGGCGATGTCGATGTCACCGGCCTGCAGTTGCAGCCGCTGGTTCGCGGCGGCGGGTACCACCGAGATGCGGATGGTGGGCGTCTTGGCCGGGTCGGGCCCCGGGTAGCCGGTGTTCGCCGACAGTTCGATCTCCTGGCCCTGGGTGGCTTTCGCGACGTTGAAGTAGCCGCCGGTGGGCGCGTTCTTGGCGAACCACTCCTTGGCCCAGGGATCGCTGGCGGTGGCGTGCTTCTTGGCCTCCACCGAGTCGAAGACGTACAGCGAGATCGCCTGGATCTGCCGGGTGAGGGCGCTGGGGAAGGCTTGGTGGAACTCCACGGTGTAGTCGTCGACGACCTTGACCTGGTCTGGGCTGGTCAGCCCGATGGTGCGGTAGATGCCGGCCACGTTCGCCTGGGCGGCGAAGGCACGGTCCTTGGACCACTTCACGTCGGCGGCGGTCATCTCGTTGCCGCTGGCGAACTTGACCCCACGGCGCAGCTTGAGCGTCCACACCTTCTTCGCGGCGTCCGGCTCGAACGACTCGGCGAACGCCGGGCCGATGTTCTGGGTGTCGAGGATCTGGCTGTCTCCCGCGTTCGTGACGCCATAGTCGATCATGTACGGGAAGACGTTCTTGTAGAGCATCAGCGCGGTCAGGTCGAAGCCGACGAAGTCCTGGTCCCAGCTCGACAGGTAGCTCGAGACCGCGATGCGCAACGTCTTGGCGGTGGGGCCGCCCGACGCTCCGTTCTTGGGCTTCGACCCGCTGTTCGCCGCGCAGGCCCCCGTCGCGAGCAGGAGCGCGACACTGCCGCCCAACTGCAGGACCCCGCGGCGAGAGAGGGCGGGCGAGGAGGTGCTGTCCGCGCGATCTGAACGAGCCATGAGTAGTCCTCCTAGAACCACGAGGCAGATGGTCCGCGCAGCGGACCCACTCGTGTTCTACCGGATTAAGTGGCAGTGAACAAGAGTCTGAACGGTGTTCACTGAACAAACCTCGAAACGAACGGCGCAGGCCTCCCGAACAGCCAATGACCTGCGAGGCAGATGTTCACGTGAGTTTGCAGGCTTGTTACAACCACTGTTCAGGCTGTCGAAACGCCGGCGCCGGACGACCTTGGACAGGTGCGATGACCATGTCGGTGCGCATGTGGTCGGCGAGCGCCCAGCCCGCGAGGCTGCCGTGACGGCCGACCGCCAGTAGTAGTAGCTCGAGCGGGACGGCTCCCCGTGTTCCCGACCGCCGGCGTCCGCGGTGGGCCGTCGTCCGTATCCGGGATTTACCGATTCGCCCCTTGACCGTCACGCAGGCCGCCCGGTCGCCGCCGTCCGGATGGTCCGCACCGGCGATGCGCTGCTGGCGCCGGCCATTACCCGCCGCCTCGTCGAACGGTTCGCCCGCCGTGACCCGGACACGGCCGCGATCCACCGCGACCTGGCCACGCTGACGCCACGGGAACTCGAGGTGCTGCGCCTGCTGGCCCACGGCCTGAGCAACGCCGAACTCGCCGGCCACCTCCACCTGTCCGAGGCGACTGTCAAACCCACGTCGCCCGCATCCTCGCCAAGCTCGCCCTGCGCGACCGCGGCCAGGCCGTCGTCGTCGTCGTCGCCTATGAAACCGGACTGGTCAGCCCCAACGGAACCGGAGCTGCGCTGCGGTCCACCAATCACCAGCACGGCTGAGCAGATTCCGGGCAGTGTCCCGGTCGGGCCGATCCTGCGCCGGAACGACGTGCGTGACGCCTCAGACCTGTCGACGTCGTCCGCAGCAGCGCCGTCCGCATCGGGCGCTGCAGCCTCCGCGCTCCGACCGTCCTGCCGCCGACCTTGCTCACGAGGGTCAAACGCCGGCCGGTTCTCGGCGGGCTGATCTACGAGTACGAACGAGCCGCACAAAAAGACCAGCTCAGCGCACATAACCGAGTTTTGAAACCCCTCAGGCGACGATCGGCTGCCCGCGTTCATGCGGGCCTTCATGCTATCTGCCCGCAGGGCCACTACCTCGACCAACCGCGTGTCGGAGTCGATCTACGAAACTCCAAAACTGCAGTTAATGAGGGTTGGGCCGTTCGCCAGTGAGGTAGTTCTGGATGGTTGGAGACAGCCAGGCGATGGCCATTCGATCGAGACAACCCGGAAGGTGGGACCCGAACTGGCGAACAAAACGCAGGTAAGGGCGTGGCATCGGACCTGTGTCGTCGTACGGGCGGAGGCAGTTGACGGTTGGACGGCCGCCAGCGGATGATCCAGCGATGTGTCGCTCGGGTTAGCAAGCCGGGACGCTGGTTCTAATGGGCAACATGATCGCCGTCATTGCGGTGGCTTCGGGAGAGCGGATTTTGATGAAGTTCCTTCTCACGTCGTCGGGCATCTGTAACCCGAGTATCTCCGACGCGCTCGTCGACCTGCTGGGCAAGCCGATCGCCGAGTCCACGGCCCTGTTCATCCCCACCGGTGTCTACCCCTTCTCCGGCGGAGGTGAGAGGGCGTGGAAGGCGATTCACGGCCAGGCTCCGATCCCGCTGTCCCAGCTGGGTTGGAAATCCCTGGGGCTGTTGGAGCTCACCGCGCTGCCGACCGTTCGAGAAGAGAACTGGGTCCCGGCAGTCCGGGAGGCCGATGCCCTCCTCGTCTGGGGCGGCGACGTGCTGTACCTGACCTACTGGCTGCGCCAGTCGGGCCTGGCTGACCTCCTGCCGTCGCTGAGTGACACGGTTTATGTGGGGGTCAGCGCCGGGAGCATTGCGGTCACCCCGTACAACTGCGACGCCGAATTCGACCTCGGATTCGTCCCGGACGGCAGCGACATGGCGCAGGGCGCCGACCGGGCGCTGGGGCTGGTGGATTTCACGCTGTACCCCCACCTCAATCATCCGGACATGGAGGACGCCGAGCTGTCCAACATCCAGAAGTGGGCGTCCGGAATCCCGGTCCCGACTTACGCCATCGACGACAACACCGCCATCAAGGTGGTCGATGGCACCGTTGACGTCATCTCCGAAGGCGACTGGAGACTGATCAACCCCTGACCGAGACGTCCCTTCAGCCAAACCAGCCCTACACAAGGCGGGTCCACAACTCACGAACACAGCAATCGGCCGAAGAGACGTGGGCCCCATAGACCCCGACAAGTGGGACCCGAACTGGCCCACAGAACCAGCCATCGGACTCCAGGTCGAAACGCACCTGGGCATCCGGCCGCTTGGGCCACAGCGATGACCAGATGACCAGGCCTGGTCTGCGCTCTGGGGGTGCACGCACCACTTGGCGTTGTATTGATCAAAGTTGAGGACATAGTCGATCAACACGGGCAAGATGCCGTCTGAGCTGCCCGTTCTCTGGTCATCGGTGGTCAACGTTCGTTGCTCTTGGTGCACCTCTGACGGCCTGGATACGGCCTGATCTTGGGGCTTCCCTCGGCGGCATGCCAGGCCACCGCTTGACCTCGAGACCTGGGCAATCCGGCTGGATGCGGGAATCATGCGAGCTCCATTCCGAGCGTCTGAATAACTTGCTCGACGACCCGTCAGCCGTCAGTGCTTGGGGTCCCCCTGGGCAGCAAGCCGGGGAGTTGAAGCGGAACGCAGAGCCACTGCCTCGCCACCAGCGAAAACCGCACCCGACGCCTGCTGACACGGCGTCTCAAGCTGCCATCGTTGACCGCTAGTTCACGACGTTTCGCGGTGTCATGTGCCCCGCGTGTGCCCCACACTGCCAGGAGCGGGCAGGGCCGAGTCAAGGTCGCCGAACACTGCTCAACCGGTCCGCCAAGGTAGGCCTTGTCCGTCGGACTAGCTGAACAAGAACAGCAGACCACGTGGCGATGAGGCCGGACACCGTGCCGGTTAGCGCGGCCACCGTGCCGGCCGCGAACGCGGTCCGGAAGTGCCGAAGTCGATAACGCAGCACGACGGTTCCGACGATGAGGCCGATGAGCGTCATGGGCACGCCGACACCGCCGATCACGAGCAGGGCCAAAGTTCGATTGGAAGGGCAGAAGACGATGCAGCCTGTCGGGTGGTCGGTAGAACTTAGTAGCACAACCAGCCCGGCGATCGCGGCCAGCGCGGCCAGCGCGGCCCACCAGGCATACATGATGCGGAAGGCGACACCGAGCCGGGCGATGGGCTCAGGCTTCATACGGTTAGAGTGCACGACCATCGGCCGGCATGCCACGTTGCGGCTACTCAACCCACCTGGGCCAGCCGTGACCCCTCGTTTGTAAGTTCTGGGCGCTTCGTCTGGGCGTGTCCGTCCGCATCCGTGAGCTCGGGCGACTGTCCGCGCCCGGCGGTTGCCGGCCGTCCTCGTCCCGGCCTGCTGCTGTCGCCGTTGCTGTCGACAGCCGCGCTGTAGGCCCGCCTCAGTCCGGTCCGGCGGCGTCGGCGCTGCTGCCATCCTTGAACCAGACCACCGCCTGCGGTACTTCTTCCGCAACACGCGCCGCCAGCACACGTCCCTCAGCGGCGAAGGCTGCATCCTCCTCTGCCCCGACGACTCTGCTGTCGCCTGGATCGGCGATGTTGACCATGGATTCCGACCACTGCTGCCAGGACGCCAATCGCCCCACGAGGCCGGCGGAGAGTCCGAAGGTGGCAGGATCGCGCGGCTCGTAGACGCCGCTGGCCTCGTCACGAACCCACAGGGGCCAGCATCCGTAGTCGTCCATCACCTTGATCAGCACGACGTCAGGCTACGTCGAGGAGTTGAAGCGGAACATAGAACCGCTGTCCCGCCACCAGCATGAACGGCCGGCGACACCTGCTCACACGGCGTCTCGGGCTGTCATCGTTGGTCGTTGTTTGCCGACGTTTCACGGTGTCTTGTGCCCCCCTGTGTGCCCCGAAGGCGTGCGGTGCGCGCCTGGTCAGCCCGTCCGTCGTTGTCGGGCAGCGTCGGCGTCTGACGGTGGTCTTGGCTGTACTGATGGCTGTACAGCCAGCGGCGAGCTGCGTCCCTCGACCGCCGGCCGGTCCGCTCTACGACGGAAAGACGATCTCCTCTGAGCCGCCGACGCCTTCGCTGCTCGTCACGGTAAGTGTGAGGCGGTTTCCGTGTAGCTCATGAGACGCACGAAAGCGCCACTCGCACAGCAGTTCCTGCCCGGTCCCGCCACTACTCCCCGACTCCCAGTTGTAAGCAGTGCCCACCTCATCGCTGAGGCGCACCTGAAGTGCCTTGAACAGTTCCTCGCCCGGCGATCTCGGGACTGCGTCCCTACCTCTGTCCGGGCTCAAGCTCTCCATGGCCGCGTGGTAGCTGGCAACGGCAGACCGCATCCGGTCATTCAGCTCGCCGACCAACCGGACTGTCACCTGGTTAGGGCTCCATAGCTCAACGGTAAGCAGATACATGTCTGTCCCTCTGACCTCGGCAATCCGCTTCCCGGAGGCGACGACACGCGGTAGACCTGCCATGCGATGACGGTAGGGCCTGCTGGTTCGGTTGACCAGGATGTCGCGTGCGGATCTCCTCGTCGGGCGGTCGCCAGACCGTCCAGCCTCCCGCCGACACTGAGGGATTATGAGATCAAGATGGGCGACCCGGCGAGCTGCGCGGATGGCCCTTCTAGCGGCGGCAATGCGACCGTGCTCCTGGTCAGCCCGTCCGTCATTGTCGGGCAGCGTCGGCGCTCGCAAGCGGGCTTGACTGTACGGATGGCTGTACAGCCACCAGGATTCGATCGTGCTCGCCGAACCAGCGATGCTCCTCGTCCACAGTCCGCTCCTCACCTCAGCGACATGGGACGCCCTGCGTTCGCATCTCGAAGCGGCGGGGCGGCGCGTAGCCGTGCTGGACCTTCGCCCTTTGGTCGAGTCGCCGTCCTTCCATACGGCGGCCTGCGCCGCGGCTGCCAACGTCACTCATGGTTCGCCTACCGTCATCGTCGGCCACAGCCGCGCGGGTGCTTACCTGCCCGGCATTGCCGACGCGGTCGGCAGTGACCGGCTGGACGTTGTCTTCCTGGATGCCCGCCTGCCCCATCCGGGCACGAGCTGGGTCGGCTCACTGCCGCCGGAACGGGCCACGTGGCTGCGAGAGATGGCGGTGTCCGGCCGGCTGCCAACGTGGGACACCTGGTTCCCCGCAGACTCCCTAGCCGATGTCCTGCCCGACCCCGAACAGCGGCGGCAAGTGCTGCACGGCCTACCCGAACTGTCGTGGAAGGTCGTCTCCGAGGTGCTGCCCACACCGGGCAAGGCATGGGACTCCGCTAGACGCATCTACCTCCAGCTGAGCGCCGCATACCAGTCCACGGCAGAGCAGGCGGTAGAATGTGGGTACCTGGTGCGGCGTATGGACGCCGATCACCTGGCCATGGTCACGCAGCCCGCGATGGTCACGGATCTACTTCTGTCGACGTTGCTGGCGTAGCCAACGATAGCTGAAATCCATCACGGAGCTGGGAATCTCCTCGTCGAGCAGTCGTAGACCGTCCAGCCTCCGCGGCGGGGACAAGGGAGCGTCCTACCGGACGAGTCTCAATGGCGGTTGTCAAACGGCGGCGCCGGCGGCAGGAGTGGCCTGGGGCTAGAAGAAGATCAGGGATGGCTGGTCAGGTGGCGGTTCCCCTGGTCAGCCCGTCCGTGGTTGTCGGGCAGCGTCGGCGGCTGTGGGCAGCCTTGGCTGTAGGAATGGCTGTACGGCGACAGGATGCGGCCGCCATGCTGTCGGAATGACGGCGGAACATCCGATCATCGACCTGGATGACCGTGGCCGTGGACGCGTCAAGCCGGATGAGGGTCCGCGACGCCGCAGACTGAACCGAGCAATGAGCGCCTACGCCATCGGGGCGTTCGTCCTCGGTGCAGCGGTCGGCGGTATTGGCGTAGCCGAGGTGCAAGGCTCACGCGACCAACGGACGCGGGCTGCCACTGTCGCGGTTGTCGTCATAGCCAGCTCGGCAAGTGACGGCGGTGAAATCTCCAACAGCATCGCCCGGTTTGACGCGCAACTGGCTGTCGTCAACGCTGGTCCACAGCCGGTTACGGTTCGCACGGTTGGAGCACGCCTCCCCGGCACAGTGATCGATGCCACCGCTCCGTTTCGCCTGCTGCGTCCCGGCGAGGTAGGCGTGATACAGGTCCAGGTTGTCGTTCACTGCTCCGTCAAGCCTGATCCGGTGCCGATGCGACTGTCGGTTGAGACGGCCGACCAACGAACCCGCGAGGTGAGCTACCCCATGGCGTACACCGGCACCGCCTGGCACAACCGGGCTGTGTCGCTATGCGGGCAGGGTAGCTAAAGCGGATGTCCTCGTCGGGCAGGCGGCCGGAGCGTCAGTTTGTCTCCGATGACTCTGTCGCGACGCCCGTGCCGTGCGTGAAAATCGGGGGTGGTCGCCCGCCGACGTCGACCTTCCTTGGTACTTCGAGTCCGTCAGTTTGTCTGACGCGGGAGCGTGATCTTTAGGGGCCCTGCACTGTTGCTTCGAGCACGCGAGTCCGGCTCTGTCCCTGCCCCGTTCCGTTCCCGCGGGTGACCACCTGTGGATGTGTGGCTGAAGGGTGGTGGCCGGTGGAGGAGATGACCGAGGAGCCGGTGGAGCTGGTTACCCGGGTGTGCGCGATCGATATTGGCAAGGCGGGTCTGGTGGCGTGTGTGCGGGTGCCGCACGCGACCAGACCGGATCGGCGGGTGCAGGAGGTCCGTGAGTACGCGACGGTGACGACGGCGTTGCTGGCGTTGGCGGACTGGCTGCGGGTTGAGCGCGTTGAGCTGGTGGCGATGGAGGCCACGTCGTGTTACTGGAAGCCGGTGTTCTACCTGTTTGTTGGAGGCGGAGGGATTCACCTGCTGGCTGCTCAATGCCCGCCACGTGAAGAATGTGCCGGGCCGGCCGAAGACCGATCGGCTGGATGCGGTGTGGCTGGCCAAGGTCGTGGAGCGGGGAATGTGCCGGCCGAGCCTGGTGCACCCCAAGCCGATCCGTCAGCTGCGGGATGTGACCCGGTACCGGCGCAGCCTGGTTCGTGAGCAGACCAGGGAGAAGCAGCGGCTGGAGAAGACCCTCGAGGACGCGTAGATCAAGCTGGACTCGGTGATCAGTGACCTGCACGGGGTGTCGGGGCGGCAAATGCTGCGGGCGCTTATCGGCGGGCAGCGTGACCCGAAGGTCCTCGCGGAGATGGCCCACGGTTCGATGCGCCGCAAGATCCCCCAGTTGCGTGACGCGTTGACCGGTCACTTCGATGACCACCATGCCTTCATCTGCGCCACGATGCTGCGCCGCATCGACGCCCTCGCCGCGGACATCGCCGAGCTGGACGCCCGGACCGAAGAGCTGATCGCCCCTTTCGCCCACGCGGTGGAGAAGCTCGATGAAATCACCGGTATCGGTTTGCGGTCGGCTCAGGAGCTCAACGCCGAGATCGGGGTGGACATGAGCGTCTTCCCCACCGCCGCGCATCTGGTGTCCTGGGCGAAGTTCTCCCCGGTCGACGCCCAATCGGCCGGCCGCAAGAAGGGCAACTCCACCGGCAAGGGCAACCCATGGCTGGCCGGCACCATTGGCGAGGTGGTCGCCGGACTCGCCCGGACCAACACCTTTCTAGGTGAGCGCTACCGGCGGCTGGCCCGACGGCGGGGCAAGAAACGCGCGATCGTCGCGGTCGGCAACTCGCTGCTGACCATCATCTGGCACCTGCTGGCCAACCCCGAAGCCCGCTACCAGGACCTCGGCCCCGGCTTCTACGAATCACGGATCGACAAGCACCGCCGCCAACGCGACCTCATCCGCCAACTCGAACACCTCACCGGCCACAAGGTCGCCCTCCAGCCCCAACCCGACCTAACCAACGCGGCCTGACCGCAACCAACCCACAGCCCGGCTCCGCTGCCCTACGCCGGGCGCTGCCGCCTGCACACTCGCTCACCGATTTTCGAGTCTGGAAGGTGCCTTGAGTCCCGAGGTAGACGAGTGTGGCCGTGCCGGTGATCCGGCTTGTTCTTCGCCCAGTAGGCGATGAACACGACCGGGACAACCCGTTGCTGGCCTTGTTGACCGGCCTATCGGGCACGCACCGGGCACGACCGCAGAAATACCTGCAGATACTTGCCTGCAGCAACGGTGGCGGAACTGTCGGGGATAGGTAGCGTGCCAGCCATGAACGACGGGCAGCTCGGTGAGGATGATCGGGTGAGCGGGCGCGTCGCGGCCCGGCCGGTCGTGCTGCTGTCGCAGCACTTCACCGCTGAGGCAGTGACCCCGCTGCGGCACCTCCTCGCCGCGCGGGTCACGGCCGCCGGCCTGTCCGGCGACGACGGCGACGACTTCGTGCTGGCCGTTCATGAACTGGTGACCAACGCGGTGCGCCATGGCGGCGGGTCAGGACACCTGGATCTTCGGCAGGTGGACGACGTTCTGGTGTGTGAGGTCACCGATCACGGCGCGGGCAGCGACGCGCTGCCGGTGGACCTGCCACCGGTGCACGTGCCGGGCGGCCGCCGCCGTGCCGCAGCAGTCCGCTGCCGCCGGGACGGACGGTAGGGTCGAGGCGTCCGCGATGGAGGGTGAGCAGAAATGAATCGGGAGCTGACCTGGCAGCACCAGGTCCACGCCGAAGGCGACCGGAGAAAGGTTGTGCTGTCCGGCGAAATCGACATGAACGGCGCCCCGCGACTGCAGGACCTCCTGCACGCGGCGGTCGATAACGCCGATGTCGTTGAGGTTGACGCGGCCGCGGTGACCTTCATCGACTCGAGCGTCATCAGCGCATTGATCACGGCACGGAACGCGGCGGCGACAACGGGCCGACACCTTTCGCTCGTCAAGGCCAGTCCCCAGGTTCACCGGGTTCTCGATGTCACCGGCGTGCTCAACGCGCTGACCGTTAAGTCCGGCCGCGCATAGGAGTCCTCTGCAACTGGGACATGGCACGCCGGTTTCCAGCGAGGTCACGATCATGACAATCGGGGTGGGGCCGGCCGTGGCGACCGCCCCCATGGGGCCGATTCGACCGGCGCGCGCGCCGCCCCGCCAACAGGACGCAGCAGACTGATCGCTGCGGCATCGGCGCGGCGGGCGAAGAGGTTAGCTGGTCAGCGGCGATCCGTGCCGAGTGCCAGCAGGCCGTGCGCTTTGCACGACGGATACCGACAGGGTCTTGTAGCCGACGTCGTCGAACAACACGGTTATGCAGTCCTGTTCGTAGCCGAGGACCATGCCTGATCCCAATTTTGCGTGCCGCACGATTCTGTGCAGCGGGAACGGCCCGTCTTCCGGGCACCTCAGAGGTGCCCCCGTGACAGTTGTCGCAGTGCCCGCAGGGGTGGCTCAACTGCTCTCTGTTCGGCTTGTCGATGCCCATGCCGAATGGCGAGGTGGCGACCATGATCGGCACCCGGTCGGCCAGGAAGTCCTCGTGACGACGGCGACGCATCCCGGCTGCCATGCCGCCGTGGTATGCCTGCGCGGGATAACCCGCGTCGGACAGCCGTTGCGCGAGGTCCTCGGCGGCACGCCCGTCGGCACGTACACGATGCCGGGCGGGTCGGCCTCCTTGAGCAGGGCAAGCAGCCTCCGCCAGCGGCATTCCTCGGTGGGACAATGCGCGGCGGCGACGAATAGGTTCGGACGGTCCAACCCGGACAGAATCAGTCGCGGCTTGCGCATGCCGAGCCGCGCGGTGATGTCCTCACGTACCGGCGGGAGGCTGTGACGGTCAGCGCCACCACCGGCGGGCGGTCCAGGCCGCGGATGATCCGGCACGTCTTCGCCGACCAGGGGCCGGTTAGTCGGCTGGACCCGCGATCGCCTACGGACCACGCTGGAGATCGTTCGCAAACCCGCCGACCAGCGCGGCTTTGCCGTTCATCCACGCCGCTGGGTCGTGGAGCGCACCTGGCCTGGCTCACCGTCTGCCGCCGGCTGGTCCACGACTACGAACGCCACCCCGCCGTCTCCGAAGCCCTCATCCGCTGGGCCGCCATCGCCGGCATGACCCGCCGCATCACCAGCGGACACCCCGCCCGCCGACGGCTCCGTCGCACGTTCATCTGGACCTGATGATCCACCATCTCAACCTCTGACCAGCGCGTCTCCACGACTCACCCGGACTTCGTAGAGCCTGCTGGGCGCCGCATCTCGAACAGGATGCTGTCGTGGCCTGCCGCGTCAGGCCGGCTCCCTACGCGAACCGCACCGACTTTCTCAAGTGCTCGTTGCGAACGCCGATTGTCTGGACCGACGAGAAACACGACCCGCTTGACGAAGCGGAACGCGTGTCTCGCCATGAGGGCTTTGAGCTGGCCGTTCGCCTGGCCGCCCCAGTACGACCTGGCGCGGAACGTCCACCCGATCTCAACTTCGCTGCGTCGCTGATCGTAACCGTGGAATCGGGATGATCCGATGATGTTGCCCGCCGTCGACGTGACCGCCAGAGCGCCGCCAGATGCCAGGGACTCCGCGAAAAACCGCATGAAGACCTCGTACCGGTACCGATCCTTGACCGGATGCTGAGCCCAGATCAAAGGGTCACGAGCAACCTGATAGAGCTCATCGAAGTCTGCCGAACGCAAGGGCCTGACGCCAACGAGATCCCGCGGAGCACGGACTGCAGATCGAATGACATGATCAAGTGTATCGGCGGATCAGGTCAAAAGACCTCCCGAGGTCCCCGCTGGACGAGTCGCGCCAACCGTCGGAGCGTCACTCACACGCTTCTCAATCACGCTCTCAGTCCCCAGGGAAGTGCCACTACTGTAATTCCGCTCGATCACCTCTCGATGAGCGTTCTAAACGACGACTCGCCATTTGCTGCTGACGTTCGAGACTGAGGTGGACGGGCCGTTCGCCGACGACCGGCTGCGCCTGATCTGCCGGTACGACCGCGACCAGTTCGACGCTCGTCCGCGGCGATAAGGGGGCTTGAACTCGAGTGGTCCGGGCAGCGGCACGCGGCCATGCACGAACTGCTCGATCAACGCGTCGGCCCGTTGGAGTGCGTCCGCCCCGCTATCGCCAGACGCTGGTGGACCAAAGCAGCTAGGCGTGCCCCGACCTGCATCATGCATGGTACGACTGATGGCATATAACGTGAAGCCGACAGAACGGGCTTGCGATGACCGCCGGCAACACCAGGGACCTGCTGCGGGATCACGCCGAGCCGCAGCGTGCCACCTACGTCGAACTCTTCTTCGACGTCATCTTCGTCTTCGCGCTGACCCGGCTGTCGAACACCCTGTTCCACAACCTCACCTGGCTCGGCGCCCTGCACACCGTGATCCTGCTCGCCGCGTTCTGGTGGGTCTGGGTCTTCACCGCCTGGACCACGAACCGCCTCAACCCCGCCCAGCCGGCGATCCAGCTCGTCATCGTCCCGATCGCATTAGGCACCCTGATCATGGCAGGCGCGGTCCCCGCGGCGTTCGGCAAGGACGGCCTGGCCTTCGCTGTCACCTACGTCGTCATCCAGATCGGCCGGGCCTTCTTCGTCACGGTCGCGCTGCGCGGGCGGGAGGTGTCGATCGGCTCGCTGCAACAGCTCATCTGGGCCTGCTTCTCGGGCGTGTTGTGGATTGTGGGCGCGTTCACCACAGGCCCGGTCCGGGTGTTGATCTGGCTGTTCGCGGCTGCCCTCGGCTACACGATGACCCAGCTGGATTTCCGGCTGCCCCGGCTCGGCTCGGCCCGGATCGCCACCCAGGTGGTCAACGCGGAGCACCTCGCCGAACGCTACCAGCAGTTCATGATCGTCGCGTTCGGCGAGGCGATCCTGGCCTCGGGCGGGCAGTTCGCGGCGTTCGGCTTCAAGCCGGATCGGGTGATCGCCCTCGTGCTGGCGTTCGCCATCACCGCGCTGTTGTGGCGGATCTACTTCTACCGGGCGGGCCTGCTCCTGCCGGCCGTGATCGCCGCGAGTGCCAGGCCGGCAGTGTTCGCCCGGTCCGCCTCGTACGCCCATCTGCTCATGGCCGGCGGCATCGTACTCAGCTCGGTCGGCGACGAGATCATCATCAACCACCCGTTCGCCAAGCCCAACCTGGTCTGGTCCGCCGTCATCCTCTGCGGGCCGGCGATCTACCTGGCCGGCCGCGCCCGGCTCGACTACCTGTCCTTCAGCCGCGTCGCCCTGTCCAGGGTGATCGGACTGGTCGTACTCGTCGCGCTGGCACCCGTGGTCGCGTTCCTGCCACCGATCCTGATCGCCGTGGTCGCGGTCGTCATCCTCCTCATCATCGCCACCTCGGACACCGTCTCCTGGCGGTTCCGCCCCAGCAAGCCGACTCCACCCCCGCCAGGCGGGCGGTATCGAGGCATGTAGAGATCACAGATGACAGGGCGGCTACACCCGCCTGAGCAGCGCACGCCAACACAGGCAGGTTGTACACCGCTCGTCAATCCAACCAGTAGGCGGCGGTGCTGACGCCGCTGCAAATATGGTGCGGCAACGATCCCCGGTGGCGTTCGGGGAGCCGGCCGAGCGGTGGACTCACAGCACCGCGCTGGAACACCCCGGCCACCGCCGAGGAGATCAACCGGCTGCGGTAACAGCACCTGCCCGGTGCCTCCCGCGGCACCCGCATCCGGCTCATGCGTCGCGTGACCGCCCCGTTCACCGGTCCGACCATCGCCGAGGTAGCCACGAGTTCGTGATCGACGCTGTCGAGACCGGCTTCGCGGTCTGGCGACGGAGTGCTCCAGCCGGCGGAGGACAGGTGGCGTTTACGCGGTACGTCCGGCCATCTCAGCGGGCCATGATCCTCATCGCGTCGGCCTAGGGATGACGGCCGCACGTTCGAATTCGAGCGGACGGCACCGGGCCCAAGGTTCAACCCCACTCGTACAGGGATGCTGGACCGTTCCCAAGCGGAGAAGGCTGCTCGCCAGGCGGCCGTAGCCGTCGCGCACCGCCCGTTGCAGATCGCGCCCGGACAGCACGCTCACCCGGGTGGCGAGGATCTGCACCACCACCAGCGCCGGCATCATCAACAGGGTCAGCCACGCCAGCCCGAGCATGGTGCTCGCCCCGACCACGACCAACGTCGCCACCGTGGTCGGATCGGTGTCCGCGGCACCCGACACCAGGCCCGGCCCCAGGGACCGGATCCCCGATGACAGCAGTGGAGATCGCCGAAGCGACCGGAATTTCGCGCACGACCGCCCAGCGCTACCTGGCCGACCTCGCCGAGAGCGGCAAACTGGAACTGAACCTGCGGTACGGATCGCAGGGGCACCCAGAACACCTGTACCGGTGGCACGACGCCTCCGGTGCCGGTGGCTCTGCCTGATGCAGCCGTCAAGGTCTCGTACCCCGTGTTCTCCGCCTGAAAGACAAGCAGGATCTGATCCGATTTGAACTGAGGCCCGGCGGTGTGGCCAATCGGTGCCGTCGTGAACTCATGCCGTTCGCCGTGGGCCGGTGCTGCCCTGCGGTGCCAAACCGGCGGGTCGCTGCCTTCACTTCACGTGGTCACTGTCCCTCCACACGTCGCGTGGCCGTGCTGGCCTCGCCCCTCGGCCTGGTCGCCCCGCGCGGGGGCCTTGCCTTAACGCGGCGTTTACGTCGCCTTCCTACAGGAATGTGTCCATCGACGGCGATTTTTGAGACAGTTCATCTGTCGCTGCCACGCCGTCAGCCGGGCTCCCCCACCCGGCCGTGGCCGGCGACAGACAGGAGGTCCCCCAGTGGCCCGCATACGCAAGGCCGCCCTCGCCACGGTGGCCGCCGCCGTCCTGACCATCGTCCTGGCCCCGACACCGGCCCATGCCACACCTCCCAACATCCCCTCGTACAGCACCGCGGTGAGTCGGCTCAACTCGCTCACCGTCGCGGCAGAGTCCCACGAGTCCAGCTACAGCCGCGATCTGTTTCCGCACTGGATCACGATCTCCGGTACGTGCAACACCCGTGAGGAGGTCCTCAAGCGCGATGGCACCAACGTCGTCGTCGGCTCCAGCTGCTATCCGATCTCCGGGTCCTGGTACAGCCCGTACGACGGGGTGACCCGCACGAGCCCCTCGAGCATCGACATCGACCACATGGTTCCGCTCGCCGAGGCCTGGCGGTCCGGGGCGTGGGCCTGGACCACCTCGAAGCGCCAGACCTACGCCAACGACCTGGGCGGCCCCGAGCTGTGGGCGGTCACCGACACCGTCAACCAGTCCAAGAGCGACAAGGACCCGGCCGACTGGAAGCCCCCACGGACGGCATTCCACTGCACCTACGCCAAGGCCTGGATTCAGGTCAAGTGGTACTACAGTCTCTCGGTCGACAGCGCTGAGAAATCGGCCCTGAATTCGATGCTCAGCACCTGCTGACCGCTCGATTCGAGTCCGAAGTCCTGGGCACCCGACATGGGTGTAGCCACCCAGCCTGATGATGGGGTCCAGGCAGCGCTCGCTCTTGGGGCCCGTTCGACACACGCACAATTCGCCTGGTCCCGGAGGTGCTGACACATTCGGTCATGATCAGGGCGCTTTCCAGCAGATCGGCCAACGGCAGGTGACCTGCTGGAGATCCGCGCAGATGCCTGCGTGGTGCACGCGGCAGAGGCCGTAGCCAGTCGTGCGGACCGACCGGCATCGGGTGATCGAGCGGCGGTGTCGGCCGGTCGTCGGCGGGACCCGCCTGATGGTGTGGGGGCCGACATTCTTCAGTGATGGGCGCTCCGCCAACCGTTTGCTGGAAGGTGACCGCACCGGCAGGGTGTGTCGGGTACGCGTCGCACCGCAGTCGGGTGTGCGCTAGAGGGCGGGCTGGGTGCGGGCGGAGGGTGTCACAGGCCGATCCTCCACTCCGAGACGAGGTACTCATGCCCGTGACTCCGAGCTATCCCGGCGTCTACATTGAGGAAGTCCCGAGCGGTGTCCGTCCCGTGATCGGTGTGGCGACCGGGGTGGCCGCCTTCGTGGGATACACCCGCACCGGGCCCGAGCACCGCGCCGTCCGGGTGAACAGCTTCGGCGAGTTCGAGCGCCGGTTCGGCGGCGTCGATCGGGACTCCGAACTCAGCCTGGCGGTGCGGCAGTTCTTCGGCAACGGGGGCTCGGCCGCTCTGGTCGTGCGAGTGCCACGCGCCGACGCCCGCGCGGCCTCGGTGACCCTGTTGGACAAGGTGGGCTCCAGCCCGAAGTCGGCGCTGGTGCTGGACGCGGCCAGCACCGGCCAGTGGGGAAGCAATCTGCTGATCGACGTCGACCATGACGGCGCGCCCGATGCCAAGTCGTTCAACCTGAGCGTCTACGACGCCGCCACCGGCACGGCCGAGCGGTTCACCGGTCTCTCCGCGGACCCGACCAGCGCCACGTATGCCGTCACCCTGCTCAACGACCCCGACCGCGGCTCGTCGCTTGTCCGGGCCCGGGCCGGGGCGAGCGGCGCCGGCCGACCGGCCGGCAGCGGTACGGTCGGGACAGCGATCAACGCGCCCACTGTGGATGCGGCGAAGAAGTACCGGCTGACTGTGCAGCCGGATCGGCCCACCAAGCCGGACCCGTCGGACGCCACCAAGACCGTTCCCGCGGTCAGCCCGGTGACCGTCACGGTGCTGGAGAAGGGCGAGCGGCTGCCGTCCTCCCCCGCCGGCGTGGCCGCGCTGCTGCAACGGAAAATCAACACCGCGCTGGGTGGCGCGGACGGAGCTGCGGGGCTGCAGGTTCGGGTTCTGCCCACCGCTGACGGCGGGTTGCGCATCCTCGGCGACGTCGACCCGATGGTGGCGCCGGCGGCCGTGGACGCGGCTTTCACCATCGCGGGGGTGACTGCCGCCGGTGACGTGGCCGACGGCGCGGCCCTGCTCGGCCTGGGCGGCAGCACGGCCAACGTGGGCCGGTACACGCCGGTCGGCGCCAAGCGGCTCGGCCAGGGCGACGTGGTTTCCGGCACGGACGGTACGACGCTGCCCGGCACCGCGGCGCTGATCGGTTCCGAGGCCGCCTACTCCGGCATCTACGCGCTGCTCAGGACTGACCTGTTCAACATGCTCTGCATCCCCGATGCGACCCGCGCCAAGCAGGGCGACCCGACTTCCGTCGACAGTGGCCTGGACCCGGAGGCGGTCTGGGCGGCCGCGTACGAGCTCTGCGAGCGACGCCGAGCGGTGTTGCTGGTCGATCCGCCACCGGGAGTGGACGACCCGGACCGCGCGCTGGACTGGATCAACCAGCTCGGCGTCAAGGGGTCCAATGCGGTGGCCCACTTCCCCCGGTTGCGGATCCCCGATCCAGCTGACGGCTTTCAGCCGCGCACGGTCGCCCCGAGCGGCACTCTCGCCGGCCTGTATGCGCGCCAGGACGCCGAGCGGGGCGTGTGGAAGGCTCCTGCGGGTACGGAGGCGCAGCTGCGCGGGGTGACCAGCCTGGTCTACCCGCTGACCGACGCCGAGAACGGCGTGCTCAACCGGCTCGGGCTCAACTGCCTGCGGACCTTCCCGGTGATCGGCACGGTCAACTGGGGTGCCCGGACGACCGCCGGTGCTGACGTCCTGGCCAGCCAGTGGAAGTACACCCCGGTACGCCGGCTCGCGCTGTACATCGAGGAGAGTGTCTTCCGCGGGACCCAATGGGCCGTGTTCGAGCCGAACGACGAGCCGCTCTGGTCCCAGCTGCGGCTCAACCTGACGTCGTTCATGCAGGACCTGTTCCGTAAGGGCGCGTTCGCCGGGCGGACCCCACGCGAGGCGTACCTGGTGCGGTGTGACGCGGAGACCACCACCAGCGATGACCGAGACCGCGGCGTGGTGAATGTGGTCGTCGGGTTCGCCCCGCTGAAACCCGCTGAGTTCGTGATCGTGCGGATCCAGCAGCTCGCTGGCCAGAGCCCGTCCTGAGAGGTGTGAGTCATGGTGCAGTTCGCGGTCAACCCGACGCGCTTCGATCCGTACAAGAACTTCAAGTTCCGGGTGAAGTGGGACGGCCGGTACGTGGCCGGGGTGAGCAAGGTCAGCGCGCTGAAGCGGACCACTGAGGTGGTCAAGCACCGCGACGGCGGGGACCCGTCGACCAGCCGCAAGTCGCCGGGGCGTACGGAGTTCGAGGCGGTCACCCTGGAGCGGGGGCTGACCCACGACGCCGAGTTCGCCCAGTGGGCCGGCAAGATCTGGTCGCTGCACGCCGGGCTCGGTTCGGAGGTGTCTTTGGCCGACTTCCGCAAGGACATCACGATCGAGCTGCTCAACGAGGCCGGGCAGGTCGCTCAGTCGTACCGGTTGTTCCGCTGTTGGGTGTCGGAGTACCAGG
This sequence comes from Micromonospora sp. NPDC047740, assembly GCF_043204735.1. Taxonomy (NCBI): domain Bacteria; kingdom Bacillati; phylum Actinomycetota; class Actinomycetes; order Micromonosporales; family Micromonosporaceae; genus Micromonospora; species Micromonospora sp. NPDC047740. The sequence continues at coordinate 164,686 of NZ_JBIDCT010000015.1, read as the reverse complement.
CGTTGCCGGAGCTGGACGCCAACGCCAACGCGGTGGCCATCGAGCACCTCAAGCTGGAGAACGAGGGCTGGGAGCGCGACGAGGCGGTCGCCGAGCCGGCCGAGCCGCGGCTCGGCTCGTGACGGCACGGCCGCCGCTGACCGAGGTGGAGTTGGTCTCCGCGTGGGACCGCGCGCTCGGGCAGCCCGCGGCGCGGCGTCCGCTCGCGCTGCTCGGTCGAAAAGACGCTGACCGGCTCCCGGTGGGCGAGGTGGCGGCGTTGCTGCTGGCGACGGCCGGCGGCTGGGCCGGGGGCCGGGTGGAGGCCACCGTGGACTGCCCGGCCTGCCCGGAATGCCTCGAGGTGGGCTTCACCGTAGCCGACTTGCTGGCCGGCGCGCCCGAGTCGGCCGCCGGGTCGTTCACCCTGGACTGGCGGGGACACCGGTTGACGCTGCGCCTGCCCACCCCCGCCGACCTGGCCGAAGCGGCCCGGACGGGGGACGCGGCGACGGCCGAGCGGTGGCTGTTCGAGGCGTGCCTGGTCGCCGCTGACCCGCCGCTGGCCGACCCCTGCGGCGCGCTGCCGGAGGTGTCGGCCGCGATGGCCGCGCGCGACCCGCTCGGGGTGGTCGGCGTCGTGCTGACCTGCCCCGGCTGTGGTACCGCGACCGAGGCCCTGCTGGACGTGCCTGCCTGGGCGTGGCAGGCTGCCGACGCCCGGGTCCGGCGGCTGTTCGGCGAGGTACACCGGCTCGCCTGCGCGTACGGCTGGTCGGAGGCGGAGGTGCTGGGTCTCGGCCCGCACCGCCGCGCCGCGTACCTGGAGCTGGTCCCGTGACCGGCTACCTGGCCGCGCTGGCCGCGCTGGCCGTCGGCACCGCGCCACGGCTGCGGCCCCGCGTGCTGGGCCGGTTCGAGCCGGAGCGGCCCGAGGCCGATGGCGGATTCGAGGCGTACGACGTGCAGCGGGAGAGCCCTGTCCCGCCCCGGCCCGACACGCCGCCGCTACCCGCCGCGCCCCGGGTGGAGGCTCCGGCGCCGCCCGCCGTACCGGTGTCGGCACCACGGCCGGTGCCGATGCCACGGCCGGTGTCCGCCGCGCCGGCGGCCAATCGGGCCCAGCCGATGGCACCGGCCGATGGCGCCGCCACCGCGCCGCCCGCGATGGCCAGCACACCGCCGCCCGTGCTCGTACCGCCGATTCGGCAGGAGATGGAACGGCGCACGGTCGAGCAGGCGCCCGGTGAGCAGCCGGCGCGCGCGGCCCGCCGGGACGCGCCGCCGGCACCGGAGTCCCGGCCCACCACCCCGGCTGCGGCGCCGCACCCCGCGCCGCCGGTGGTCGCGGCGGCCGTGATACGCCCCGCATCGCCCGCCGTGCCGGCGCGCGCTGTCCCGGTGACCCGGGCCGCGGCCCGGGCCGCGGAACGCCCGACTGTGCACGTCCACATCGGCCGGATCGACGTGCGGCTCGCCGCCGGGCAGCGTCCCGCGCCCGCCGCGCCACGGCCGGCAACGCCCGCCGTGCCGGCCCCCGTTGTCGAGCCGGGGCCGGCCCCCGAGCTGGAGGCGTACCTGCGTGATCCCCAGGGCGGGCCGCGATGAGCACCGCGTACGCCCTTGCCGCCGTCACCGCCGTGCTGCGCGGCCAGTTGATGGCGTACCTGCGCGCCACCGGCGCCTCCTCGGCCGTCGGCGGAGTCTCGGTCTCCGCCGGCCCGCCGGACCGGGTGACCGTCGGTAACCAGGAGGCCAACCAGGTCAACCTCTTCCTCAGCCGGGTCACCCGCAACCCGACCTGGGCCAATCTCGGGCCGCCGCCGCGCAGCAGCGCGGGCGAGGACGTCGCCGCGCCGCCGCTCGGCGTGGACCTGCACTACGTGGCGAGCGTCTACGGCCATGACCCGCTGACCGGTGAGATCCTCCTCGGCCATGTGCTGGCGATGCTGCATGAGACACCGGTGCTGACCCGGGCGGTGATCCGTCGCTCGCTCGCGCCGGAGCCGCCGGACCCGACGCTGCCCGCGCCGGTGGCCGACTCCCGCCTCGCCGACCAGGTCGAGCAGCTGCGGATCAGCGTGACGAACAGCCCGGGCGGCGAGGAGAGCTTCCGGCTCTGGTCGGCGTTCAGCGCGCCGTACCGGACCAGCGTCTTCTTCGACGTCTCGGTGGTGCTGATCGACCCGAAGCGCGGGGCGCGGGAACCCCTGCCGGTGCGGTCGGTCGCCTCCGGGGCGGTGGACGTCCGCGGCCCCGAGGTCGACCAGGTACGGGCGGACGGCCCGACCGGCACCCCGGTCACCGCCGGCGCGACCCTGGTCGTGACCGGCCGCAACCTGGCCGGCCCGAGCACCCGGGTACGGATCGGAGCGGCCACCGCCAGCCCGTCCACCCTGTCCGCCACCGAACTGCGGCTGCCGCTTGCGGCCTTCGACCGGCCCGTCCCGGCCGGCATCTGCGGGCTGGTCGTCACCCACTCCGTGGACCTGGGCGACCCGCCCGTGCCCCGGCCGGTGCTCAGCTCGGACGCCGTGCCGGTCGTCTACCAACCGGCGATCACCGTGGCCCCCGGCGACGTGGTGGTCGACTCCAGCCGCACCACGGACGGAGTGGCGCTGCGTACCGGCTCGGTCACCGTCACGGTGGATCCCCGCGTCGGGGTGACGCAGCAGGTGACCCTGTCTCTGACCGGGGAGGGCGGCACGGTCCTGCCGGCGCCGCCGGGCAACGGGGTCGCGGCGGGCGCCGACAGCACCGACCGGATCCGGTTCGGCTTCCGCGACCTGCCGGCCGGGACGTACCTGGCCCGGCTGCGGGTGGACGGGGTGGACAGCCCGCTGGCCACCGACCCCACCGGCCGGTACAGCGGCCCTTCGGTGGTGGTGTGATGCCCGCGCCGCGTCCCGCCGTCCGCTGGCCCGGCCCGGCCGTCGCCGCCCCCGACGACGACCTGCTGGCCGCGGAGATCGAACGGATCCGGCTGGTGCTCAAGGGCGAAGCCGCGCCCGGCACCCGCGCCGGCAACCCCCGCCTGGACCGGATCGCCGCCGGATTCGGGCTCAGCGACTTCGAGCGGGACGTGCTGGTCGCCGCGGTCGCCGGGGAGCTGGGGCTGCTGGACCGGCCGGTCACCTTCGCCTGGTGCCTGCGCGCCCTGCCCGGCGGGCACTGGGACGCCCTGGCCGCCGACCGTCCGCTGCGCGCCGCCCGGCTGGTCGAGGTCGCCGAAGGGCCGCTGCCGCACGCCCCGGTCCGCCCCGACGAACGGATCCTGCACGAGGTGCACGGCGCCGGGCGGCTCGACGAGCGGCTGCGACCGTACCTGGCACCGCTGCCCGCGCCGCCGGCCACCCTGCCCGCCGGCCGTCGGCGGGCCGCGGCGGACCTCTGCGCCGCCTGGCAGCTGGGACGCCGTCCGCTGCGGATCCTCGGCCCGGACCACGCCGACCGGACCGACGTGGTCGCGGCGGCCGCCGCCACGGTGGACCGGCCGGCTCTGCGGGTGGTGGCCGCTGACCTGCCGCGCGCGGTCACCGACCGGGACGCCTTCGCCCGGCTGTGGAACCGGGAGGTGGTGCTCGCCGACCCGGTGCTGGTCGTCGAGCTGACCGGCGACGAGCCGCCCGAGCTGACAATCGTCGTGGAACACCTGGTGGCGCGGATCATCGGCGACGTCGTGGTCTCCACCCCGCGGGCCGTCCCGCTCGATGGCGTCACCGCCGGGCCGACGGTGGACCGGCCGACGCGCGAGGAACAGCGTGCGCTGTGGCGCGACCTGCTGCCCGGCCGCTCCGGACGCCCCGCCGCCGAGCTGGCCCGCGAGTTCGACCTGGGGCACCGGGAAATCCTCGCCGCCGCCCGGCCCACCGCCGGCCGGGCCGTCGAGCCGGTAGCGGTCGCCCGGGACCTGGTCCGCGAGCGGGTACGCCGCGACCTCGACGGGCTGGCCGAGCGGATCACCGTCCGGGCCGGCTGGGACGACCTGGTGCTGCCCGCCCCGGCCCTGGCCCAGCTGCGTCAGCTGGCCGCCGCCGCGGCCGGTCGGGCGCGGCTCACCGAGCGGGGCTTCGGGCACCGTACCGAGCGGGGGCTCGGGGTCACCGCGCTGTTCGCGGGGCCGAGCGGCACCGGCAAGACCCTCGCCGCCGAGGTGGTCGCCGGGGCCCTCGGGTTGGACCTGCACCGCGTCGACCTGGCCACCGTGGTGAGCAAGTGGATCGGCGAGACGGAGAAGCACCTGCGGCGGATCTTCGACGCCGCCGAGCGGGGCGGCACGGTGCTGCTCTTCGACGAGGCCGACGCGCTGTTCGGCCGGCGGTCGGAGGTGCGGGACAGCCACGACCGGTACGCCAACATCGAGGTGTCGTACCTGCTGCAACGGATGGAGCAGTACCGGGGCGTGGCGGTGCTGACCACCAACATGCGCACCGCCATCGACCCGGCGTTCCTGCGCCGGCTGCGGGTGCTCGTCCCCTTCGGACACCCCGGCCCGGCCGAGCGGGCCGACCTGTGGCGGCGTGCTTTCCCGCCGAAGGTCGCCACCGAGGACCTCGACCTGCACCGCCTCGCCGAGCTGGACCTCACCGGCGGGGACATCCACACCATCGCCCTGCGGGCGGCGCTCGTCGCGACCGGCGAGCACGCCCCGGTCCGGATGCGGCACGTGCTCGACGCCGTGGCCGCCGAGTACGCCAAACACGACCGGCCCGCCGACCCGGGGCTGTGGTCATGACCATCGAGGTTGACGTCCGCGAACTCGTCCTCACCGGGGTCGAGGCACCCGACCCGGCCGCGCTTGGCGCCGCGGTGTCCGCCGCGCTGGCCCGGCTGGTCGCCGAGCGTGGTCTGCCGCAGGCCGCGCCGGTACCCGGTCCGCTGCCGGCCCGGCCGGGGGCCGACCTGCCGGCAGCCCTGGCGGAGGCAATCTGGGCGCAGCTGGGCCGGTCCGCGTGACGGGAAGCGGACCCATGAACGAGCGCGAGGCGGCCGTCCGCGAGCAGCCGGCGGGCAGCGCCCCGGCCCGGGACGAGGCCCTGGCCGAACTGACCCGGGACCTGGTCGGCCGGTACGCCCCCGCGCTGGGCCTGCGCCCCGACGCCGTCCAGGTGCACCTCGGCGAGGCCGGGCGACGGGCCGTCAACCACGGCGCCAAGGGGCTCTACGCCGACGGCGCGCTCTATCTGGCCCCCGGATACGACCCGCGCCGGTCGACCGGACGGGCGCTGCTGGCCCACGAGCTCGGGCACCTGGCCCAGGCGGGCGAGGCAGGTCAGGGCGGTAGCCAGGCCGCCGGCACGGCCGCAACGGCGTACCCGACGGAGCACGCGACCGACCCGGAGGCGGAGGCCCGGGCGCTGGCGGAGGCGGCCGCGGCCGGCCAGGCGCTCTGGACACCGGCGGCGCGGCTGCCCGCCGGCGCGGTCGCCGCCGACACCGGCGTGCTCACCGCTGCACCGCGCCCCGGCCCGGCCGCGCCCAGCTCACAGGCGGCCGAACAGGCCGCGACCCGGCCGCCGGAAGCGGAACTCAGCGACCTGGTGGACCGCCGCTACCAGGCGGAACGGGCGCGGATCATCGACCTGCTGGACGGGCTGTGGGTCTCCGGCGACGACGTGCGAGGCTGCCTGCGGGTGCTGGACAAGCTGCCCTTCCTGGCCGCCCGCAGCCTGGTGCGCAGCCTCCCCCCGCCGCGGTGCCTCGATCTGGCCCGCCACCTCGACGACGGCCACCACCGGCTCTACCCGCGCGCCGCGCTGGCCGCGCTCGGCGGCCAGCCGCCCGGCCAGCTCCGGCAGCTGGAAACCGGCAACGTGCACGGCCTGAGCACCGAAGGGCTCGGCCCGATCGAGCAGCTCACCGCGGCGAACGTGCTGCGTGCCCTGCGCAGCAGCGTGCTGCGGGAGTTACTGGCCGGTGACCGGAAGTCGTACTTCCAGGGCCTGCTGACGCAACGGCCGCCACGCGACGACGACGCCCGGCGCGAGCAGGTCAGCGCGCTGCGCGACGAGGTCGCCGAGGCGACCCGGCTCGACCAGGACACCGACCTGACCAAACGGCAGCGCCAGGCCGAGCGGCTGATCGGCGAACACCGCGACGGCGAGGCGCTGGAACTTCTGGCCGCCCTCGCCCCGACCCCACCCACCGCCGACGCCCCAGCCAGCGCCGGCCCGCCCGAGCCGGGACCGCGACTACGGCACGCGGTACGCCGCCTCGACGAGGCCCGCCACATCGACACGCTCCTGGACCAGCTGCCGTGGGAGGACAAGCGGGTCGACGCGGACCTCGGCCCGCGGCTGCTGGTCGTCCTGGCCGCCCGGGAGGAGCACCAGAACCTGGCCCGGATCGAAGGGCTGCTGTCGTACGGCATCTTCGACTGGGAGATCCGGGACCGGGAGGCCCGCTTCGCGTACCTGCTGCTGCGCAGTCTGCCGCTGGCAACGCAGGACCGGTGGCGGCGGCTGGACGAGGGCCGCTGGTTCGACCGGCTGGAGGAGAACATCCCCGCCGAGGACGTCCTCGGCGGCGCGTACACCGGCGTCGGTACCCTGGCCGAACCGCTCGACCGGGCCCGGCGCAGCCCCGGTCAGGTCGACGCCGAGCAGATCGTCGCCGACATCCACCATAAGGTGCAGGACGGACTCAACGGGAACATCGCCGTCCAGCTGGTGCGCCGGCTCATCGGGCACGACCGGCCCGCCGACGAGACCGCCGACGCGGCGCTACGCGGCCGGGAGGCGCTGCGCACCGCGGTCCGCCGCCTGGACACCCTGCGCGACCTGGACCGCATCCTCGACGCGCTGCCCGACGCGTACCTCACCCACGAGATGTGGCGCCCCGAGCTGCTCGACCTGTTCGCCCTGCGCGACCCCGCCCACCTGGAACGGCAGGTGCGCCAACTGCTCGACATCGGGCTGACCGACTGGGCGGTCAACCCCCGGGAGGCCTGGCTGGCCTTCCAGCTCGTGCGGAACCTGTCGGCGGCCGATCAGGCCCGGCTGGAGGCCGAGAATCCCGACCGGTGGGCCCGGATGCGGTCGGGGATGACCCCGCAGATGCGCGCCTCCCTCGCGGTCACCGCGATCTCCGCTCCCCGCCGGGTGGAGGCCCGCGACCAGCTGCGCGACCGGCTGCGCGACGACCGGCTGTGGCGGGCCGAGCGGGCCGCCGAGCTGCGGTCGCTGATCATCCAGCTGTACGCCCTGGACGACCGGCGTTGGGTGTTCCTGCGCTCGCGTGACGTGCGCGCCGACCGGGTGCCGCAGCTGGCCGTGCTCGTCGACGAGCTGCGTCTCTACCATGCCGAACGCCAGCCCTCCTTCGAGCCGGAGATGTTGCGTACCAACGGCACTCCCACCGTGCTCGGCGACCTGGCCCGGCTGGTCGCGGTAGGGCTGAAGACGCTCTTCCTCAGCCGTGCCGGCCTGAGCATGTTCACCCCGCAGATCACCGTGCACGAGTTCGACCTGCACGATGCCCAATGGATCAGCGGTGACCTCGCCGGCGCCCGGCTGCGCGACACCGACCGCGAAGAGGCCAACAAACTGTCTCTGGCGGTCGACGCCCGGCAGGGCATCCTGCGGATCCGGCTGCCCCGGCTGGAGATCGACAGCGTCAACCGCACCTTCACCGGCAGCTCGCTGCGCACCGGCCGGATCACCCTGACCGACCTGGACGTCGTCGCCTCCTTCTCCGACCGCGGGTACGAACGGCCGGTCGGCGGGCAGGTCGGGATGAGCGCACTGAGCGTCTCCGACGTGGTGTATGCCAGCGACTCACTGCCCGGCGGGCTGCTCGGGCTGTCCCGGTTCGGACTGTCCACGCTGGGCTTCCGCACCGGGGCGACCGGCGATGAGGATGTGACCGAACCCAGCCGGCGGGGCTGGATCGGCATCCCGATCATCAACCCGCTGATCCACCTGCTGCACAACGTCATCTCGTTCTACGGCGGACTGCCGTTCCTGTCGAAGATCAGCGACGCGCTGCTCGCCCCGTACACCGCCGGTGCTCCCTTCCTGGCCCGGCAGTTCACCTCGCTGACCGCCGGGGAGATCTTCGCGCCGCTGGCCAACGCCACCCTCGGCCTGCTCACCGACGGGGTGTTCCGCCCGCCCCGCACGGTGGGCGAGCGGGCCCAGGACGCGGTGGCGATGCTGCACTCGCTGCAGGTCAGCTTCGCCAGCGCCACCGCCGAGGGACTCTCCTTCGCCGGCATGCAGCAGATCGGCCGGATCGAGGTCGGCCGCACCCTGATCGGCCTCGGCAACACCCTGCCGGCCCAGCTGCGCGCCGAGCGGGAGTCGCTGCGGGAACGGCTCGGCCGGGCCACCGGCCCGGACCGCGCCGCGCTGCAGGAGCGGTTGACCGCGGTCACCACCCAGCTCACCGAGCTGCAGCCGCTGGAGCGGGAGCTGCACACGCTGGAGGCACGGCACCGCTGGCACGCCGACTCGCTGACCGAGGCCGAACGGCGCCAGATGATCGACCTGTCCGACCGCCTGCGGCAGTCGACCGGCGGCACCATCGACATCGGCGGCATCCGAGTGACCGGGCTGACCGGCCAGGTCGAGGCCGCCGGGCTGGAGATCGACCCGATCCACGCCGAGGGTTCGATGCCGTCCCGCTCCGGGCAGTACCTGCCCGACGACGAGCTGATATCCCGGTTCCGCCAGGACCGGGCACCGGCCGACCCGGTCGCCACCGCCCGGGCCAGCACCGGCTCGGTCAGCGTCGCCGGCGTACGGCTGCTGCCCGGCGCCGACGGCGAACCGGCCGTCCGAATCACGGCCGGTGAACTGCCCACCCCAGAGCAGGTCGCCGCGCAGGTGCGCGCCCTGCCCGACGAACCGGCGTGGGCCACCCGGCGGGCCGAGCTGACCCGCTGGGTGACCGACCTCGGTCGGCTGCGGGACCTGGAATCGCTGCCCGCCGAGCCGGTCGACGAGGCCCGCCGGTATATCCCGCGGCACCGCACCGCCATCCAGGAGCGGGAGCTTCAGCAGCTGCGGGAACAGGCACGGCGATACTTCGGCCTCACCATCGGCGGGCTCACCGCGACCGGGCTGAGCGCGACCATGGACCCGGCCACGCTGGGCGTCGAACTCCGCCTCGCCGAGGTCACCGCCACCGACCTGCACACCGGCGCGACCACCGTGGACCGCCTCGACGCGCACCGGCTGCGGCTGCGGGCCGACCTGGACAACGCCGACGGCGGGGCCCTGCCCGCGGAACTGGCCGCCCCGGCCGGCGCGCAGGGGCTGCCCGCCGGACGGTCCGCCGTCGGCTTCGGCGTCGGCGACCTCGCCATCACCGGCGTCACGACGCCCAGCACGACCGCCACCCGGATCGCCTTCACCGCGCCCACCCGCGCCGACGGCCAGCCCGGCGAGGCGATCCACGGCCGGGTGGTCCCCCGCGGCGACGACCTGGAACTGCCCGACCTGGTGGTGGAGCACACCGAACTGACCGGGGCCGCGTTCCGCTCACCCACCCGCCGCTTCTATTCCACCGGCAGCACCCGCATCGGCCGCACGAGCCTGGACGTGCTGGTGCGGACCGGCGCGGCGGCGGGCGGCCGACAGGTCCGCGGCGCGCTGATCCGCACGATGGAGATCGACCGGATCGACGCCGACCAGGTCGGCATGGACGTCACCGATCCCGCTCCCGGCTACTCGGCGGAGGCCACCTCCGGCGCGCTGATCGGGCTCCGACTCCGCGACCTCGACCTGGACCTGTCCGGCGAGGAGATGACCTACTCCGGACGGTTGAGCATCACCCAACTCGACCAGCTGCGGTTCGCCGTGGTCTCCCGGGCGTTGCAGGGCGACCCCACCACCATCACCGGCACGATAAGCGGCCGACCGACCGGATCAGCGCCGGAGTCAGCGGACCCCGGTGACAACTCCAGCTCCGCACGCCGCGACCTGGCCGCCGCCGTCACGGTCGACCTGATCCGCGCCCGCGACCACCAGGTGGATCCGGACACCGGGCGGATCATCAGCGATCCCGTCGACAGCCAGCGGGTCCAGCTGGACGGGCTCACCCTGACCGACACCACGATGCGTACCGCGGACGGCGTGGTCACCGTCCGCCGGGCCGGCCTGGGGGGACGGATCGTCACCGAGCAGGCCGGCGGCCTGCGGTTCGAAGACATCGGGCCCGCCCGCATCGAGCTCTCCGCGATCGACTGGCGGGCCGGTGACGGTCGCATCTCCTCCCGTGGCCCGACGGTGCTGGACGGAGTCACCGTCACCGGCCGCTGGGACAGCACCCCCGAGCGGCGCGGCCCGGACGACAAGATCGTCCCCGGCACCGCCGACCTGGTCGTCAAGCACCTGCACATCGACCGGATCACCGGCCGCGACCTGCGCTACCGCAGCGGCGTGCTGGACGTGGGAATCGGCCGGGGGCAACGGCTCCCGGCCGGCGTACCCGACCTGCCACCGCTGGAAATTCTAGACGTGAGCCTGCATGACCTGCACTGGTCGCGGGCCGCCGGGCTGGTGGCCGGCGGGCTCACCACCGGCGCCACCCGGCTGGAGATCGCCGGACGGGTCGACGAGGCGCTGCACGTCGACGGTGCGCTCTGGGCGGCCCAGCTCACCCTCGCCTTCGGCCGGGGCGGCCGGATCGATGCCCGGGTGGTCGGGGGTGAGGGGCACCTCGGCCTCGGACCCCGACCGGGCGAACACACCCAGCACGTGGGGATCCAGGACCTGGACACCGGGCTGATCCGGATCGGCCCGGACCGGATCGACATCGGCCCGGACGGCGAGCCGGGGCTACGGCTGGCCACCGTCGCGGTGGACGCGCTCAACTGGCAGGGGCAGTCGCTTGGCCTGCGCATCCCTCAAGGTGAGGGCGCGATCAGCCTGATGGGGATCACCGCGCGCGCCAGAATCGACCTGCACCCGCCCGGCACCCCCGGCGGCCGCCTCCGCGCGCTGCTGCTGCGCGAACTGGTGGTCGAGCGGACCCTGGCCAGCGGCCTGCTGGTCGACCTCGGAGACGGTACGACCATCCGGTTGGATCCCGACCGCGAGGCGGTGCTCGGTGAGTTGCGGCTGCGGCCGGCCCCGCCGCTGGACGGGTTCCTGGTGGAGCCGACCCAGACCGCGGAGGGGATGCGGATCCTCGGCGGGCTGGACATCGCCGCGATCAGCGCCCCCCGGGTCGGTTTCGACATTGGCGCCTTCCTCGCCGGCGGCACCGCCGACTTCGGCGCCGCCGGTCTCACCGTGAACTTCCTCGATTACGGCGGCCTACGGCTCGACCTGCGTCAACCGACCCTCACCGCGATCAGCGCCCAGGTCATCTCCGACTCCCGGCGGGCACTGCGGCTGCTCGGCGCGCCCGCCGGGCGGCCCGAGTACGGGCTGCGGTTCACCTCGATCGGCTACGAGCAGGAACCGGCGACGCCCGGCGGCGCGGCAACCCCCGGCCGACGGGTGACCGCCACCGGCGGGGAGGTCACCGGCCTGACCTTCACCGATCCCGGCCTCGGCCTGCACGTCTTCGTCGAGCAGGGCCTGCTCGGTGACCTCACCCACGACCTGAACTCCGGCGCCGGTGAACTGCCCTCGCTGGACATCCGCAACGCCACATTCAGCCTGGACGTCGGCGCGCTACTCGGCGCGCCGACCCCAGCCGCCCGCACCACGAGCGCGCAACGACGCGCCGCCATGGCCACGCAGTGGGACGCCCTGCTGCGGAACCTGGACACCTACCACCTCGGCGAGGTCCTCGACAGCCTCAACGGCCACATCGACTTCGACGTCGCCCACGACGGCTTCCTGTACGGCGAGCGGACCTGGGAGGTCCGGTTGGCCGTCCGCAACGGAGCGCTGGACTACCGGCGGCTCACCGGCGCGCTGCCCTGGTGGACACCGGGCCGCTTCACCCTCGAGGGCGACGACCTGATCTACCGGGTGACGCTGCCGAACGCCGCACCGGAAGCCGCGGGCATGCAGGAGCCGAACAACATCGACCTGCTGCGCTGGCGGCTCACCACCGGCGAGGTCGAGCAGGCCCGAGCGCACCTCATCCGCCTCAACCGGCTGCTGCGTCCGGCCACGGAATCCCGCGACGACCTGATTCACACCATCGCGGACCTGCAGGACGACGAGCCGTCGACGGAGCCGCCCGGCCGGTTGGCGATCCGCAACATCGACGTCGACCTGTCGGTCAACAACCCGCGGGAGATCACCCTGCCACTCGGCGGCGACAACGAGATCGTGCTGGCCCCCGACGCCCTGGTACATCTCACGGTCGGCGGCGCGCTGAGGCGTGGTTCCGCGGGGATCGGCCGGCCGGGCGCCCTGCGGCCCATCGCGCTGCGCAGCGCCACCGTGGCCCGGGTCAACCTGCTGTTCGACAACGTCGGTCTGTCCACCGGCCAGATCCGGATCACCGACCTGACCGACTGCTCGCTGAGCTTCGACGGGCTGAATCCGCAGCTGCTCACCGGCCGCATCACCCGGGCCGTCGCGGAGCACATCCGCTGGAGTCGTCCCACCACTGGAGGCACCCCTTGACCAGTCCGCTCAGCCCTCGTCTGCTCCGCGCCGGCCTGGTCGTCCTCGACCCGGACAGCGGCCGGACCCGACGCGTGATCACCCTTCAGTACAACCCGGACACGCTGACCCGGGGCTTCCAGCTCAAGACCGGCGGCGCCGAGGGCGGCGCGAAAGCCGAGGCGCTGCGGATCACCGGCCCGCCGGTGCAGACCCTCACCCTCGAGGCCGAGCTGGACGCCGCCGACCAGCTCGCCGAGCCCGACGGCAACCCCGACGCGCTCGAACTTGGCCTCACCGCCCAGCTGGCCGCGTTGGAGTCACTGGCCTATCCCGCCCTGACCGCCGTACAGGACGCCGCGGCGCTGCTGGCCGCCGGAACCCTGGAAGTCGTGCCGCCACCGGCCCCGCTGGTGCTGCTGGCTTTCGGACGGCGCCGGCTCTGGCCGGTACGCATCACCGAGCTGACCATCACTGAGGAGGCGTTCGACCCCATGCTGAATCCGATCCGCGCCAAGATCCGGTTGGGTCTGCGGGTGCTGACCGTGAACGACGTGGGCACCACCGGCCGCGCCGCCGGCCTGGCGATGGCCGCGCACCAGCAGCTCGAACAGCTCGCCGGCCGGGCGCGCGGCGGCCGGCTGACGGACCTCGGCATCGGCCGGCTGCCGTGAGCGAGCCGACCGAGATCGACCCGGCGCTGGTGGCCGCCCACAGCCGCGTCGCGGAGACCGTCTTCGCCGCCACCGGCACCGGCGGCGTCGGCACACCGTCGGCCGGGGCGATCCTCCCGGACAGCCGGTACGCGACGGTCGGCACCGCGGTGACCGTCGACCCCGACACCGGCCAGGAGATCGTCCACCTGCGCCGCCGGTTCGTGCCGCCCGCCGAGCGGCTGGCCACCGCCGGCTGGGAGCGGGTCGCCGACGGCGACCGGGCCGACCTGCTGGCCGCCCGCACGGTCGGCGACCCGTCCGCGTTCTGGCAGCTCTGCGACGCCAACGGCGCCTTCGACGCGGCGGAGCTGGAGCAGCCGGGCCTGGTGGTCCGGGTGGCGTTGCCCGAGGGCTTCCCGGGGGTCGGCGATGCCTAGCGGGGTGCGGCTGCAACTGCTGATCGGGCCGCTGACCTTCCGTGCCGCCCCGTTTGAGCTGGTGGAGGCGTTGCAGGAGGCGCAGGTCACCCAGAACGCCGGGCAGCGTTCAGGGTTCCAGCTCCGCTTCGCCATGGGCCGGGGCTCGCGGGTGGAGCGGATGCTGGCCGACGGCAGCCTCGACCCGCCGACCCGGGTGCTGCTGGTGCTGCACCTCGACGGCCGCCCGCAGGTGCTCTCCGACGGGGTGGTCACCCGGCACGACGTCGCCCGCAGCAACGAGGCGGGCGCGTCCACGCTCACCCTCACCGGCGTCGACGTCAGCCAGATGATGGACCTGATCGACCTGTCGGGGCTGCCGATGCCCATGCCCGCCGAGGCGCGGGTGCTGACCCTGCTCGCCCCGTTCGCCGCGTACGGGGTGGTGCCGATGCTGGTGCCCAGCGTGCTGGTCTTCGCGCCGAACCCGGTACAGCGGGTCCCGGCGGTGCGGGGCACCGCCTTCGCGTACCTGTCCCAGCTCGCCGACGAGGTCGGATACACGTTCTACGTCGAGCCGGGCCCCACGCCCGGCGTGAACACCGCCTACTGGGGGCCGGAGGTCCGCGCCGGCCAGGCCCAGCCGGCGTTGACCGTGAACTCCGACGCCGGGTCCAACGTGGAGTCGCTGTCCTTCTCGTTCGACGGGGTGCAGAAGACCGTCTACCTGCTCACCGCCTTCCCGGAGCAGCTGCGGGTGCCGATTCCGCTGCCGGTGCCGGACGTCACCCCGCTGAATCCGCCGCTGGGCCGGAAGGTCCCGGTCCCGCTGTCGTACCGGCGGATGAACATCGGCCGGTCCAACCCGAGCAGCACCGACGACGCCACCGCGCGGATGGACGTGGTGCAGACGCTCGCCCGGGGCCTGGCCCGCGCCGCCCAGTCCGCGAACGTGATCACCGGCTCCGGCTCGTTGGACGTGCTGCGCTACGGCCGGCTGTTGCAGTGCCGGCGGCTGGTCGGGGTGCGCGGTGCCGGGCGGGCCTACGACGGCGAGTACGCGGTCAAGAGCGTCACCACCACGGTCAAGGCGGGTGAGGTGAAGCAGCGGTTCAGCCTCAGCCGCAATGCGCAGATCTCTAACTCCGGAAGGGCACAGACATGACGACCAGGTACTACGGCAAGTATCGCGGCACCGTGGTCAACCACATCGACCCGTTGCAGCAGGGTCGGATCCAGGTGACCGTCCCGGACGTCGCGCTGCCCCCGTCCACCTGGGCCATGCCCTGCTTCCCGCTGGCCGGGATCCAGGCGGGCATGTTCGCGGTGCCGCTGCCCGGCACCGGGGTGTGGGTGGAGTTCGAGCAGGGCGACGCCGACCATCCGATCTGGACCGGCTGCTGGTACGGGTCGAAGGCGGAGATCCCCGCGCTGGTTGCCTCCGCCCCTCCCCCGACCCCGCCGATCGTGTTGCAGACCCCCGGGCAGGCCACCCTGATGATCTCCGACGCCCCCGGCCCGGCCGGTGGCATCCTGCTGAAGACGCTGACCGGGGCGATGATCTCGATCAACGACACCGGGATCATCATCTCCAACGGCAAGGGCGCCTCGATCACGCTGCTCGGGCCGACCGTGGCCGTCAACCAGACCGCGCTGACGGTGACGTGATGCCCGGACCACTGCTGCATGTGGGAGCCGTCATGTCCTGCCCGCACGCCGGGCCGGTCACCCCGCAGACCGGCAACTCCCGGGTGCTGGTCAACGGGCTGCCGGTCGTCACCGCCACCGACGCGTACCCGGTCACCGGCTGCCCGTTCCAGGTGCCCGTCGGCGCGGGCACCAAACCCCAGCCCTGCGTCCGGATCCAGTGGACCACCCCGGCCGCCCGGGTGCTGGTCAACGGCCAGCCGGCGATGCTCGCCACCAGCGTCGGGCTGGGCATGAGCGCCGAAGGCATCCCGCAGGGGCCACCGACAGTGGCCGGATTCCAGATCAGGGCGGTCGCGTCATGACGTACCCCGCGTTTCCCTGGCGTCCCGACAACCGGGGCCGCTCGGGGCTGGCCAGCCCTGAGCGGCACGTCGCCGACCTGGTGGAGGCGGTGCTGTTCACCATGCCCGGCGAGCGGGTGAACCGGCCGGACTTCGGTGCGGGCCTCGGCCAGCTGCTCTTCGCCCCGGTCGACGACGCGGTGGTGGGTGCCGCCGAACTGCAGGCCCGCAGCGCGCTGCAGCGCTGGCTCGGTGAGCTGATCGAGGTGGACGAGGTCCGCGTCGACCTGGCCGAGGCGGCCGTGCGGGTGCATGTCGGCTACCGGCTGCGCGCCACCGGCCGGCCGGCGGAGGTCTCCATCGCAAGGGGGAACCCATGACCGCACGGTGCACCGACGACGAGCGCCGCGCCGAGATCGCCCGCCCCGGCAGCGCGTTCAACGGCATCGACTGGGTCGAGGTGGACGCGGCCGACCAGAAGCTGCTGCGGGTCGGGTTTTTGCATCCGCTGCCCGGCCAGCCCGGCGGCGTGCCCGCCGGGGCGCCGCTCGTCGCCGCGAACGTGCTGGTCGAGGGCGGGGTACGGATCACCGGCGTCCGGGTGCTCAGCATCGCCGCCGCCGGTGCGGTGCTCACCGTGCAGGTCGACCGGGCGGGCGACTTCTCCCCGTACACGCTGCGGCTGGTGCGCTCGGCGGTGGACGACCAGGTGCCGCCGGGGTTCGACCCGGTGCTGTCGGCGGCGACGTTCTCCTTCAAGGCGAACTGCCCCAGCGATCTCGATCCGGCCGCGGCGGCGGCCACCGCCCCCGCGCCCCGGGCGCCCGCCGCCCCGGCCGACTACCTCGCCAAGGACTACGCCGGCTTCCGGCGGCTGATGCTCGACCGGCTCGCGGCCCTGCCCGGCTGGGCCGAACGCAACCCGGCCGACCCCCTGATCACCGTGGTGGAGGCGCTGGCGCACGTCGCCGACCGGCTGTCCTACCGGCAGGACGCCGCCGGCACCGAGGCGTACCTGGGCACCGCCCGCAGCCGGATCTCGGTGCGCCGGCACGCCCGGCTGCTCGACTACGCCGTCCACGACGGCTGCGCCGCCCGGGCCTGGCTCAGCGTGCGGGTCGCCGCCGGGTCCGACGTCGAGGCTCGCGGGATCCCGGCCGGCACCCCCGTGCTGGCCGCCGACCGGGCCACCCCGACCGTGCGGCCCGCCGACGCGGCCGTGCTGCTGGCCGCCGGCGCCTCCGGCTTCGAGACGTTGACCGCGCTCGCCCCGCGGGCCGACCGCAACGAGATCGCCCTGTACGTCTGGGGCGGCCGCGACTGCCGCCTGCCGGCTGGCGCGACGGGAGCCACCCTGGTCGACCAGCCGGCCACCGGTCTGGCCCGCGGCGACCTGCTCCTGCTCGAGGAGGTGGTCTCCCCGTACACCGGCCGACGGGCCGACGCCGACCCGACGCACCGGCAGGTGGTGCGCCTGGTGTCGGTGCGCCCGGACACCGACCCGGTGCAGGGGGTCAACGTGCTGCACGTGGAGTGGAGCGTCGCCGACCGGCTGGCGTTCCCGCTCACCGTCACCGCCCCCGTGGCCGGTGCGGGCACCGACCACGTGGTCACCTGCGCGGTCGCCCGAGGCAACGTGGTGGCCGTCCAGCACGCCATCCAGGTACGCGGGCAGCTACCGCCCGCCGCGGAGACGCGGTGGCGTCCGGTGCTCACGGCCGAGCCGGTGGCGGCAGCCGTTCCGTTCGCGGCGGACGCGCCGGCCAGCCAGGCCCTCGAGCAGGACCCGCACGCCGCGGTGCCGCTGATCCGGCTGGAGACCACCGAGGGCATCTGGCGGCCGCGCCGGGACCTGCTCAACGCCGACCGGTTCGACCAGGGTTTCGTCCCGGAACGCGAACGCGACGGCCGGGTCAGCCTGCGCTTCGGCGACGACGTGTCGGGCCGCCGGCCGCCCGCCGGCACGGTGTTCCAGGCGACCTGGTGGCGCGGCGGCGGCGTGTCCGGCAACCTCGGCCACAACGCGCTGACCACCCTGGCCACCGACCGCTCCGGCGTGCTCGGCGTGACCAACCCGCTGCCCGCCGTCGGCGGCACCGACCCGGAGGACATCGAGCACGCCCGGCAGCACGCGCCGGTCGCCTTTCTGAGCCAGGAACGCGCGGTCACCACCGACGACTGGGTGGCCGCGGCGCTGCGGCTGCCGGAGGTGCACAACGCCACCGCCCGGATCCGGTGGACCGGCTCCTGGTGGACGGTGTTCCTCACCCTCGACCTGGTCGGCGGCCAGCGGCTGGCCGACGAGCCGGGCCTGGCCCGCCGGCTGGCGGGCCGGCTCGACCGGTTCCGGGTGGCCGGGTACGACCTGCAGTTGCGCGACCCGGTCGACCTGCCGGTCGAGCTGCGTTTGTGGGTGTGCGTGACCCCCGGCACTTTCCGCTCCGACGTCCGCCGGGCCCTGCTGGACCTCTTCTCCGACCGGGACCTGCCCGGCGGGGACCGCGGGTTCTTCCACCCCGACCGGTTCAGCTTCGGCACCCCGCTCTACGTGAGCCAGGTGCTCGCCGCGGCGGTCGCCGTCCCGGGCGTCACCGACGTCCGGGTCACCGAGCTGCACCCGGTCGGGGTGGCACCCGGGAATGAGCTGACCGCCCAGGTGCTGCGCGCCGGCGACGCCGAAGTGATCCGCCTCGACAACAACCCCAGCGTGCCGGAGCACGGCATTCTGCACCTCGACCTGGTGGGTGGACTGTGACGACACAAGTGGGCCGCGGCCCCAACCCGCCCGGCCGCGAGGGCATCGACTACCGGCTGGGCCGGCAGGCGGACTTCGCCGCGGACATGGTGGGCGGGCTGGGCGCCCGCCCGGAACTGGCCGGCCTGACCACGCGCGAGGTCGACGACCCGGCGATCGCCCTGCTGCACGCCTGGGCGACCACCCTGGACGTGCTCGCCTTCTATCAGGAGCGGATCGCCAACGAGGGGTTCCTCGGCACCGCGACCGAGCGCGGCTCGGTGCTGATGCTGGCCCGGGCCATCGGATACGAGCTGCGCCCCGGCGTCGCCGCCACCAGCTGGCTCTCCTTCACCGTCAGCGCCACCCCTGGAGCGCCGGACGGCGTGCCGATCCCGGTGGGCAGCCAGGCGCAGAGCGTCCCCGGCCCCGGCGAGCTGCCCCAGGTGTTCGAGACCGTCGCACCGCTGCTCGCCCGGCCCGAGCTCAACGCGGTGGGGCTGCGGGTCACCGAACCCCGCGCGCCCCGCTCCGGGGATGCCACGCTGTACCTGGCCGGCACGGACACCGTGCTCACCCCCGGCAGCGCGCTGCTGGTGCTCGGCCCCGACTGGTTCGACGTATGCCGGGTGCGGGCCGCCACGGCGGTGCTGCCGCCGGCTGCGGCCACCCTCGACGGCGGCGAGCTGGTGCCCGCGTACACCGTGGTGGAGCTGGACGCGCCACTGGTCGCCCGGGCCCTTGGCGCGGAGCTTCGCCAGCAGGTGACCGGGGTGCAGGTGCACCTGCTGGCGCAGCGGGCCGCGCTGTTCGGATACAACGCCCAGCCCTGGACGGCGCTGCCTGTGGCGCTGCGGGTGGGTGAGCTGAACCCGGGCACCACACAGGTGCTGCCCGGGGCGTACGCGACCCGGAAGGACACCTGGGCCGACGCCCCATTCGACAAGGAGGACCGCCAGCTGCACCTGGACCAGTCGTACCCGTCGATCGTGGCCGGCTCGTGGCTGGTGCTGGAGACCGACGGGACGCCGCAGCTGCGCCGGGTGAGCACGGTCGCGGACCTGCCGGCGGCGGACTTCGGGATCGCCGCCCGCACCACCCGGGTCACCGTGACGGGCGGCGACTCGGACACGTTCTCCCGCCGCACCACCGTGGTGCTCGGGGACAGCCGGCTGCTCGATCTCGCCCCGGTGCCGCGCACCGCGCCGCTGGCCGGGGTGGCCACCCTGGAGCTGGCCCGCCCGACGCCCGGCCTGGAACCCGGCCGACGGCTGGTGCTCACCGGCGTTGATCCGGCCGGCGCCGTGGTCTGCGAGGTGGTCACCGTGCGGCGGGTTCGCGACGACGCCACGGTGGATCTCGAGGCGACCATCGTGCACGCCTACCGGCGCGACAGCGTCCGGGTGCTGGGCAACGTGGCGCAGGCGACCCACGGGGAGAGTCGGACCGAGGTGCTCGGCGGCGGCGACGCCCGGCAGGCGTTCCAACGCTTTACGCTGCGGCACACGCCGCTGACCCACGTCCCCGCCGCCACCGCCAGCGGATCGCGCACCACCTTGGCGATCTGGGTGGACGGGGTGCGCTGGCAGGAGGTGCCCGCCCTGCTCGGTCAGGCCCCCACGGCCCGGGTCTACACCGTCCGCAGAGCCGACGACGGCACCGTCACCGTCACTTTCGGCGACGGCCGGACCGGGGCGCGGCTGCCCACCGGGCAGGACAACGTGGTCGCCACCTACCGGTCCGGGATCGGCCGCCTGGCCGACCTGGCGCCGGGACGGCTGACCATCCCGCTGTCCCGACCGCTGGGCCTGATGGAGGTCACCAATCCGGTCCCCGCCGCCGGCGCCGACGATCCCGAGGGCGTGGACCGGGCGCGCCGCAACGCCCCGCTTGCGGTACGGACCCTGGGCCGGGTCGTCTCCCTCGACGACTACGCCGACTTCGCCCGCGCGTTCGCCGGTGTCGGCAAGGCCCGCGCGGACCTGGTCTGGGACGGGCACCGGCAGATCGTCCTGCTCACCGTGGCCGGTCCCGACGGCACGGCGATCCCGGAGGGCGCTGCGGTGCGCGCCGACCTGCTGCGCGCCCTCGACGCCGCCCGGCAGCCCGCCGTGCCGGTGCGGATCCTCGGGCACCGTCGCCGGCGGGTCGCGGTGACGGCCCGGCTGCTTGTCGCACCCGGGCACCGGTTCGCCACGGTCGCCGCGGCCGCCCGGTCGGCGCTGGTCGCCGGCCTCTGCTTCGACGCCCGCGACTACGCCCAGCCGGTACGCGCCAGCCAGGTGCAGGCCCTGCTGCACGAGGTGCCGGGGGTCGCGGCCGTGGTGCTGGAGCTGCTGCACGACGCCGAACAGCCCGCCATCCGGGCCGACGTCATCGCGGCCGCCCCGGCCCGCCGGATGGGCGACCTGTTGCTCCCCGCCGACCTGCTCACCGCGGACACCGGTGACATCACCCTGCTGGAGGCATCGTGAGGGCCGAGGAGATCTGGGCGCTGCTGCCCGCCGCCCTGCGCAGCCAGGACGAGGCGGCCGGCGGTGTGCTGCGCGCACTGGTGGAGGTGATGGCGGAACAGGCCGTCCTGCTCGACGCCGACATCGACCAGCTCGCCGACGACTGGTTCGTGGAGACCTGCGCCGAGTGGGTGGTGCCCTATCTCGGCGAGTTGGTGGGCGCGGGCCGGCTGCACCCGCTGCCGGACGGGACCGCTTTCTCCGACCGGGCCCGGGTCGCCGACACCATCCGGTTCCGGCGACGCAAGGGCACCACCGCCGCGCTGGAGGAGCTGACCCGGGCGAACACCGGCTGGAGCACCGCCGCGGTCGAGTTCTTCGAACGCCTGGTGGTCACCCAGCACGTCAACCACGTCACGACCGCGCCGGCGACCGCGGCGATCCGCGACGCCGAGCCTCTCGAACTGGTCGGCGGCCCGTTCGAGCCGGTCTGCCGGACCGTGGACGTGCGAGCGATGGGCGCCGGGCAGGGCCGCCCCAACATTCCCAACATCGGCATGTACGTGTGGCCGCTGCCGTCCTATCGGCTGGACAGGGCAACCGCCGCCCCGGCCGCCAACCTGCCCGACAGCCGGTGGTGGATCGACCCGACCGGGGTGGACCGGCAGCTCACCGGACCGACGGTGACCGAGCCGGACATCGACCACCGCGCCGACGAAGCCAACGTGCCCGGCCCGCTGCGCCGCCGTCCGCTGCGCGACGAACTGGCCGCGCTCACCTCCGCCGCACCGCCCGCCGCCGAGGAACTGCGCTGGTTCCGGGAGGATGACCCCTCCTTCGTGGTGTGGATCCAGCCGACACCGGGCGACGAGCTGCGCCCCGTACCCCTGGAACACCTGCGGATCTGCGACCTGACCGGCTGGGGGCTGCCAACCGGCAGCCTGGTCCGGGTCGACCCGGTGCTCGGCCGGGTGACGGTCGCGGCCGGACGGCCCGTGCACCGCCTCGCCGTCTCCTGGTGGTACGCCTTCAGCGCCGACATCGGCGCCGGCCCGTACCCCCGCCGCGGTGACCTGGGCCCGGCCGACGGGCCGGTGGACTGGCAGCTCGGGGTGAGCGTCACCGAGCCGCCCAGCCCGGGTGAGGTGGTCGCCTCGGTCGGGGAGGCCGTCACCGCCTGGCATGACTGGCAGGCCGCCCACCCGGGCACCACCGGGCGGATCGTGCTGATGGACAGCCACCGCTACCTGGAGAACCTGGCCGTGCAGGTCGGGCAGGGCAGCCGGCTGAGCATCGTCGCCGCCCAGTGGCCCCGGCCGCCAGATCGGCCACGCCGGCAGAGCGACCTCGACCCGGTCGGTGTCCGACCCTGCCTGCTCGGCAACGTGTCGGTCACCGGGACCGGCACCGGCGACCGCCCCGGCGAGCTGATCGTCGACGGCCTGCTGATCTCCAAGCCGCTGACCGTCACCGCGCCCGTCGGGGGCGGGCCGGGCCTGGGCCGGGTCGAACTGCGGCACTGCACCGTCGGTCCGTCGGCGGCCGGGCTGGCCGTCGCCGCCGGCAACGACCGGACCCGGGTGCTGGTACACCGCTGCGTCACCGGCGCGCTGGCCATCGGGGGCGGCCCGCTCACCGTGGCCGACACCCTGGTGCACGGCGGGATCGCCGCCCCGGACGCCGAGGCGGACCTGGCCGGGGTGACCGTTATCGGCACCACCACCGCGCGGGTGCTGACCGCCACCGACTGTCTCTTCGACCAGCCGGTCACGGTGGCCCGGCGGCAGCAGGGCCACGTCCGCTTCAGCTACCTGCGGCCCGGCTCGGTCACCCCACGCCGGTACCGCTGCCAGCCGGACCTGGCCCAGCAGGCCCGCCCCGGCGATCCCGACGTGGCCACCCGCGTCGGACCGGCCTTCGCCAGCACCAGCTACGGCAACGCCACGTACGGCCGGCTCGCCGAAACCGCCGCCGCCGAGCTGCACAGCGGCGCGGAGTCCGGCGCCGAGATGGGCGCGTTCCGGCGCGCCCTGACCCCGCAACGCCTCAACAACCTCGCCCTCGCGCTGGCGGAGTACCTGCCGCTGGGGCGAGTGGCCGCTCCCCTACCCGTCCTGCCCACCGGAGGATACCCACGATGAAGGGCGACATCAGCCGCTCCACCTTCGACCAGCGGCGGCACGCCACGAGCGTACGCAAGCAGCAGGGCCGGGTGGACCTGGACGCGGACTGGAACGAGCAGCAGGACATCCAGGGGCATCTGCGGGCGACGGCGCTGACCGACGTGGTCGGCGCGGCCGGCGCGCCGCTGGTCGACGGGGCGTTCGCGCTCACCGGCGGCGCCGACCTGAAGCTGTCGGCCGGCCGGTACTACCTCGACGGGGTGCTGTGCGAGAACGACGCCCAGGTCTCCGTCTTCGCCCAGCCCGACGTCCCGGCGGCCGGGCCGTTCGTGCGCAAGCTCGACGGCACCTGGCTGGCCGCCGGCGCCGCGGTTCCCGCCGGGGTGTACGTCGCCTGGCTGCAGGTGTGGTCCCAGCACCTGACCGCCATCGAGGACCCGAGCCTGCGCGAGGTAGCTCTCGGCGGCCCGGACACCACCACCCGCCTGCGCACCGCCTGGCAGGTGCGGTTGTTGCAGGCCGGGCCGCCGAACGCCCCGGTCGGCTGCGCGGACACCCCGCCCGGCTGGGCCGAGCTGACCGCCGCCTCCACCGGCACCCTCGCCGTGCGCGCCGACCCGACCGGCACCTCCGGTGGCGACTGCGTCATCCCGGCCGGATCGCCGTACGCCGGGTTGGACAACCAGTACTACCGGGTGGAGATCTTGGCCGGCGGCGCCCCGGGCACGGCCACCTACGTCTGGTCCCGGGACAACGCCTCCACCCTGGCTACCTGGGAAAGCATCGACGTCGACGTGCTGACCGTGAAGGTCCCCGGGCGGGACGGCAGCGCCGGCTTCGCCAACGGCTCCTGGGTGGAGCTGACCGACGACACCCGGGAGCAGAACGGCGTGCCCGGCACCCTGGTCCAGGTCGACCGGGTGGAGAGCGACCGGATCGTGATCCGGCCCGCCACCGCAACCGGCAGCCTCAATCGGGCCGACTTCCCGAAACGGCCGCGGGTGCGCCGCTGGGACGGGCGGGGCACCGTCCCGGCCGGCGGCGCCGAACTCGACCTGGAGCTCGGCATCAAGATCCGCTTCGCGGCCTCGGGCAGCTACCGGACCGGAGACTGGTGGTCCTTCCCCGCCCGGTCGGCGGTACACGACGTGGAGTGGCCGCGGGTCGGCACCACGCCCGTGCCGCAGACCCCGCACGGTCCCCGCCGGACGCACGGCCGGATCGGCATCGTCGCGTACGACGGCACCCAGTGGAGCGTACTGCGCGACTGTCGACCGGTGTTCGCCCCGCTGACCCGGCAGCTCACCCTGAGCCTGCTCGGCGGGGACGGCCAGGAGGCCGTGCCGGTGCCGGCCAGCCCGGCCACCCTGGTGCCGCTCGGCCACGACCTGGTGGCCGGCGTCGCCATGGGGGGCCAGCCGGTGGCCAAGGCCCGAGTCAGGTTCAGCGTCACCACCGGCCAGGGCAAGGTGACCTCCGGCGCCACCACCGCCGCCAGCGTCACCGTCGAGACGGGCACCGACGGGCGGGCCCGCTGCGCCTGGCAACTCGACTCCGGCACCGCCACCCAGGAGGTCACCGCCCAGCTCCTCGACGAGGCCGGGCAGCCCACCCACCTACCGCTGACCTTCACCGCCAGCCTGGCCCGCGCCGACCGGGTGTCGTACGACCCGACCGGGCGTCCGGCGCTGGCCGGGGCGACCACCGTGCAGGCCGCCATCAACCAACTCGCCGCGAGCGCCACCGGCGGCTGGGCGACCCTGACCATCCGGCCGGGTATCGACTGGGTGCGGGCCCTCAACACATTGCCCGCCGGGGACGTGCTGATCTGCTTCGCCCCCGGCCTTTACACCAGCGACACACCAGTCACCTTCACCGGCCGGGCCAACATCCGGCTACTGGGCAGCGGCCCGGCCAGCCGCATCGTCGTGGAGGGCCACGAGTACGCGCTGATGTTCGACAACTGCGGCTCCGTGTCGGTATCCCACCTGGCGGTCGAGACTCCCGGCCGGGCGGACGACGGTGGCCGACTCGGACCGGTCACCGCGGTCAACTGCGCCGAGGTCACCGTCGAGCACGTCCAGCTCGCCGGAGTGGCTGGCGCGTCTGCGCACAGCACCTGCCTGACCGTCCGCAACGACCAGGGCACCCCGCCCGGCCGGGTTCGGGTACTCGACTCGGACTTCCTCATCGGCCATGGCCAGCAGGGCGTGCTCCTGGTCAACCCCGACCACGCCGTCATCACCCGCTGCCGCTTCTCCTGCCCGCCCCGCCCGGACTCGCTCACCCTCACCGAGCTGGTCCAGGACGAGAAGTTCCGCAGCGAGCTCGCCACCCAGCTCGTCGGCCGGCTCGTCCTGGACCGCGACAACCTGCTGGTACGCGGCGAGTGGAACACCGTCGTGCGGGTCGGCCAGTGGGCCGTGCGGATGAACTCGATGGTCCCGGAGAGCGAGTGGAAAACGCTGAGCGCGATGTATCCGCCCACCGCCGAGGACGTCCGCAGCAAAGAGACCGCCGGGGCGTACGTGCTGCGGCTGGCGGACCTGGCCACCGAGGACCCGGGACGGTTGCCGACCTACAAGCGGCAGCTCACATCGTTGAAGGGGCGCCTCGGCGGGACCGCCGGGCGGATCTTCGACACCGACGAGGGACGCAAGACCCTGCGCGACTACCTGATCGGCGAGGGGATTGACGTACGGCGCGGCGACGACCTCGCCCGGGACCGCCGCCAGGTCGCCCTGCCCGCCGCTGGTGCCAGCCTCCGCTTCGACTCGGCCGTGTCGCAAGGGGCATGGGAGGCGGCGGTCGCCGCCTCGCCGCCGTCGCGTCCGGTGCAGACGCCCTCCGCCGCCGCCAGGCACCTACGTAGCGTCGCCGACCGCATCCTGGTGGAGCCTGCCTTCGGCGAGAAGTACGCCGGCACCTACCGGCAGGAGCTGATGGCGGCCGCCGAGGTTTCGGTGGCCGCCTGCGGGGTGGTGATCGGCGGCGGGACCGCCGTCGGGGACGTCGAGGTCTCGAACTGCCGCTTCGACCAGGTCGCCGAGGGCGTCCATATCGGAGTGTCGTACCGCAAGGGGCCGCCCATCCAGGGCCGCACCATCCGGGTCACCGGCAACGACATTCACCTCTACAAGCCCTGGTGGCGCGGCGCGGCCTCGACCCGCGGCATCAAGATCGGCAGCATGCGCAACGTGTTCGTCTCCGACAACCGGATCTCGGTGGCCGCCGGCGCGGGGGTCGGCATCTGGGCGTTGTCCGCCGGCGGCCCGATCATGGCGATCCGCGACAACCTGGTGCAGAACTGCAATCCCGGGATCATGTGCAACCCGTCCTGGAACGGCCAGCCGGCCAAGCGCCTGTGGTCGGTCACCGACAACGTCTCGATGGACGGGCCGCTGCAGATCGGCGGTGGGGCGCGCAGCTCCGGCAACGTGAGTTGAGCTGTCATATGGACGACTGCACGGCCACGCCAATCGGCCTACGCTGTCCATGACTGCCAAGTCAGCACGGTTGCGGAGAGCAGATGCGATCCAGGGGTTCAAGTCCTCTTAGGTAGTCGCCAAACGGCAAGGCGGGTCCCGCAGGGGCCCGCCTTGTCCAGTTTCTGATCGCCCAGATGGGGCTTTTCGACGCCCCACCGCCAGTCCGCCAGGCCAGCCCCTCCCGGCGACGGCACGTGACTGCAAGTAGACGTCGGAGGCTCTGCGGAAGGTAAGCGCCCGCCAGCCATCCCACTTCGGTGCATAGGCCAGGTTCGGACCCTCGGGCACGGAATTGACGGGCGCGGCGAGCATCGGGGCGACAGGCCGGCGCAGCACCAGCCCACCCGGCGACGTCTCCCACCGCCGGGCCGGGCTTACCCCCTCCGGCCCTGTCCGCCCCGACCGCGAGCGCTGCTCATGTCCCGTCCCTCCCCCGACATCGTCAGGCAGCGGGACCGGGCCTCGGGCGCAGATCAGGCACAACGAATGCATGCGACCTGCGCGTAACGAAATCAAGTTGTCCACCTCGGTGTGCCTGCCCCGACCCCGATCGCCCTGCGCAAACCCGCCTCGGCATCTTGTCCGGGCAGCCTCGGCGGTCGTCCACCCGACAACGTCGCCGCTCAGGCCCGGAACCCGGTTAGCGTCGCGGAAGTTGTGACCGTTGTGCACAGCATGATTCGAAAACACGAGGAAGGAGACCCAATGGTGAGGCTCAAGCTCCGGTCTGCCGGCGTTGCCGTCGCAGTCGCCGGCCTCGTCGTCGCGTCGACACCCGACGCGGCGACGGCGGCCACCAGCAAGACCCGCGCCGAGGGCATGAGTGTGATCGCCACCGGGCTCGACAATCCGCGGGGCCTTGCCGTGACGCCCGAGGGAGTCGTGCTCGTCGCCGAAGCCGGCAGAGGTGGCCAGGCGCCATGCCTCGTCGGCGGCCAGGACCAGGTGTTCTGCCTGGGAGCCACAGGCGCGATCACCGCGGTCCGGGGACACCAGCAGAAGCGGGTGGCCACCGGGCTTCCGTCACTGGGCACGCCTACCCAGTCCGAGGTCCTCGGACCGCACGACATCGCGCTGACCCCAGCCGGGCCGCTGGTCACCATCGGCCTCGGCACGGACCCGCAGCGCCGGGCCCAGCTGGGTACCGCCGGGGCGCTCATCGGCCAGACCGTGCGGCTCGGGCCGTCGGGCGCAAACTCCTTCGCCGACCTGGCCGGCTGGGAGGCGGCGAACAACCCAGACAGCGACCAGCCCGGCACCGGACCCGACAGCAACCCGTACGGACTGGTGCCATACCGGGATGGAGCCGTGGTGACCGACGCGGGCGGCAACACCCTGCTGCGTCTCGACCGCAGGGGCCGCATCTCCCCGCTCGCCGTGTTCCCGACCACCCCGACGCCGAACCCGTTCGGCGGACCGAACATCCCGATGCAGTTCGTGCCGACCACGGTGACGACGGGACCGGGCGGCGCCCTCTACGTCGGCCAGCTGACCGGATTCCCGTTCCCCGTCGGCGGGGCCAAGGTATGGCGCGTCACGCCCGGCCAGACGCCCACCGTCTACGCCGAAGGCTTCACCAACATCACCGACATCGCCTTCGACCACAAGGGCAGGCTGCTCGTCCTCGAGATCACCGCCAACGGCCTGCTCAGCGGCGACCCGACCGGCGCGCTGATCCGGGTGGAGCGCGACGGATCGCACACCGAACTCGCCCGGGCCGGCCTCATCACCCCCACCGGCCTGGCGGTCGCCCCGGACGGCACCATCTACATCTCCAACAAGGGCACCATGGTCGGGCAGGGCGAGGTGCTGCGGCTGCACGTGCGCCAATGACCCACTGAGCAACCGCCAGTAGGGCCCCCGCTCCGTCAACGCCGCCCACCGCCCGGCCTCACGGCGCCGGCCGGGCGGTGGGCAGCCAGGTGAACAACGGCCGAACGGCTCCCGCCAGCGGGCGTGCTGTACAACCTCGCCCCACTCCTATCCCTCGGGCCGGCCTACTCACGCATCTAACAAGGACAACGCGAACTCATCCACCACACCCTCGTCTCCCGCGACCTACGCCTCGCCAGCGTCGACAGCGCCGACAGCATGGCCTGGGCGGCCTGAATGGCCAGCGGCTGATTCCCTTCAGGATCAGCATGTAGCGGGTGCCCAGCGGTCCGGTGATCAGGCGGGCGTCTCCTTGCTGGAGTGCAGCGCATCCAGAGTGAGCATCATCCCGGTCACGTCCAGGGGTGCCAGCAAGTCGGCGATGACCCGCGCTCTCGCCGCGCTTGTCCGTGACCTGACGTGACCCAGGATCACCCCGCGATCGTGGGTGACCGCAGCGACGAGGAACACGTGCCCGGTCGGGGTGCTGCAGCTCTCCACGAGCCCGTCGGCGGTGCTCGCCCAGCCGCCCGGCATTCGTACTGACGCGCAAACCTGTTCTCAACCGCGCGCGAGCTTCTCGAAGAGCTCGACTCGGACGATGCGGTCCGATCTTCGGCGCGCAGCGGGATGTGCCTACTCGGCGGTGGCCGGCGCGATGAGCTGCTCACCGAGCTCACGCGTGACTGGAATTCCAGCGACCGAAGCAGCCGTGGATCCTGCTTCTTGCCGATCGTGCCGATGACTTCCTGTCGCTGCGCCGCCTTGCATCGAGAACGCGATGATGCACGCCACGCGCGGTCACGGGCTGGTTAATCAATCATGGCCCGCAAGCCGTTGCATTGGAAGATGTTGACCTTCCAGCAACGGTCCCGCGACCGTACACCAGCCCCAGCAGCGTCGCAATGGCACTGCTGTGCCGGGCACCCCTTACGTGCGCTGCCGTTTGGCCACGGAATAACCATTCTCGACGGTCACTCACGGGGCCATGGTTCGCGGCCCACCGGCATCCCGACCGTCCTTTGTTCGGCACCGCTCCATCGCGTCGGTACGACGGCGAGGCAGCCGAGGTGTTCGCCGGTCGGATGCACACCGCCGGCGGACCCGGCGGGTTCGCCGCCGAGGCTGCTCGCCGGCCGGGCGGTGGCCGGCTTCGGCGGCGATCCTGGTGTGCCTGGGCACCCTCGTCAAGGCGCACGACCTCAACATGCAGGAACCATGCAGGAACCAGGCGTCAAACAGGCGCGCGGAATGCTTCACTGTCCGTCGTTACATTCCTCAGATCGATGGGATTGCAAGTGAAAAGACGGCTTTCTCGTATCACCGCGGTCGCTGCTTCTCTCACCGTGGCCGTCACGCTGGGAATCGCAGGCCCGGCAAGCGCCGACGATGGCATCGACTGGGATCACCACTGGTCTGTCCCGGGCGGCGATGTCTACGTTGAGGAACACGGCGACATTGTGATGGTGTGCGACACCAAGGCCGATGGTAAGGGCGTTCACGGCCTTGTGAAGGACTATTACACGGGAATCATCGCGTACGAGTTCGACGAAACTGCGGGTGCGTTTACCTGCATCAAACTTTCAGCCAGCATGGGGGGACGCTACAACTTGGTCGAAGGCCATTACTACGGCGTCTCGTTCTACGTCGGCGACTCCCATGAAGTCGGCTTCTGGACTAATGATCACTGAGGCATTCATAGTGAGTCGTTCTCATCCTGCGTAGCGGTTCGCTTCGGCGATCGTGCAGGACGAGGATGGCCTGCACGATCGCGGTGGCTCGGCCTGGCAGTAGCGCAGCTTGGCGAGGACTTCCAGGTTTTGAGCGTGGCGATGGTTCGTTCGCCGCGGGCGCGGATCTTCGCGTGGGCCCGGTTGACGGCCTTCTGCCGCCTGGCGACCAGAGATCGTCAGCGTGGATGCCGTGTGCTGGCGCGATGGCGTTGTGGGTCTGGGCGCTCAGGTGGTGTAGACGGCGTTCCAGAGGGTGAGCCAGGCCTGGGCACGGGGCCAATGTGGAGACCTGAAAGTGCGGCTGGAGTAGTAGTGTTCGCAGGCCGCCATCGGAAACCTCCTGACATGTACAGCACCGCGAGGTGCAAGACCATGAATTCGCCCCGCCACCGGTCGGACCGGTTGGTTCTGGGTCGTTCACCTAGGACGAGGCGGTGGAGGAACTCGCCTCGGAGCAGGGGTGGCAGCGTGTCGAGGAGGTCGCCGAGGAGGGTGCACGCCAGGTGCTCTGGATCGTCAGTCCGGGAACAAGCCTCACTTACACCGAGGACCCCGTGTCGCATAACGCCTATGCCCTGTTGGTGGGCGAGGACCGCCCTCAACCGGGGTTTTTCCGGTCGAAGTAGCTACTTCGACCTGAAAAGTAGATCGACGAGGCTGGCTGCGCGCTGCGTGGTTGGCCTCGTTGTCGTTGATCAGGGTGGGCAGGTCGGTGCGGCGTAAGGGGATCTGATGCTTCGTACGCGGAACGTGCAGCCGTCGTTGTGGGAGTCGGTACTCCCGGAGGTGTGGTGCCGCCTGGGCAGGTCACTGTGGCATCGCCCGTCCTCACGGTTTTGTCGGGCGTCGCTTTGCGCTATCACGCGTCGGGAACAGTCGAACAGCCATGGCAGTCAGCCTGGCCGGCCGATGCCCTGACACCTCGTCCCAGCCGCGATGGCGGACAGCCGCCGGCCGGGCACGAAAACGCCGGGGAAACAGGCGACCGGGTTGTATCTCCCTCGACCGACCGGATCCATTCCGGCAGCGCCAACGTAAGGAGTATTGCCATGGTGAACGGGAGTGATCCCGGAAGCGTCGGCAGGCGTGCGTTTCTGCGTCGGGCGGGCCTGACCGCCGGCGCCGTCGCGGTTCTTCCGATGCTGGGCGGCTGGGACGGCGCCTCCGCCGCGCCGGCTTCGACCCCGCCGTCGTCCGGTGGCGACCCGGACGAACTCTTCAGGGCGGGCCTGTTCGTCGAGGCGGATCGGGGCTACGCGCGACTGCTGCGGGAGGATTCGGGAAATGCGCATGCGCTGGCGCAGCGTGGGTACATCGCCCTCCTGTCCAACCGGTTCGCCGATGCCGAGACGTACCTGTCCAAGGCTGTCAGCTCGGCTCCCGACGATATTGCCGCACGGCAGCGGCTCGCGGAGTGTTTCGTCCGCCAGGATCAGCATGCCCGCGCCATCCCGCTGTTGCGGAGCACGGGCCGGCCACGTGACGAGGCGTTTGCCGAGTTGTACGCCCATCTGCCCGACGCGCCGTGGCAGGTGCACGGCGCACAGCGCACCCGCGTCCCGTTCCTGGGTGTCGATCCCCTGCCGCACGTCCAAGCTTCCGTCAACGGCGGAAATCCCAAGCGGTTCTATCTTGACACCTATGCGACGCTCGACCTGTCCCAGGACGTGGCGGAGGAGGCGGGACTTCGGGCGGTGGCCACCACTTCAGGGGTGGCCAGCAACGGACCGGTCACCATCTACCTGGGCGTTATGGACTCGTTCCGGCTCGGGGACATCGAGTTCCGCAACATTCCGGTGCAGTGGATCGACGCCCAGCGGCCACCCCTTCCCGACGGCTCGCAGGCGGCGGGCGTTATCGGCACAACGCTGCTCTACCACGCGCTCTCCACGATGGACTACGCCAACCGCGCGCTGGTGCTGCGGCGCAAGACCGCAACCCAGCTGCGCGATTTCCGAGCCCAGGTTGGGCACCCGGGGCTCGACAGGTTGCCGCTGTGGTTGGCGGGTGATCACTACCCATGCACGCTGGGCAGCCTAGGTGACTACGGGCCGCGGATCGTCACCCTGGACACGGGCGGCACGCTCTATGGCGTCGACACGACCGTGGAGATAGCCGAGCGGGCGGGCATCGAGGTGGACTACGCCCATCCGCAGGAGTTCAACGGGAGCACCATCTATCCGATCACCCCGGACCGGATCAGCCTCGGGAAGGCGGTCGGACATGAGGTAAGCGGAATGGCGGTGACAACCACCTGGCCGGGCTTCCCGGGCCCCGGCCAGTCCGCCCTGTTCGGGTTCGACATCATCGCGAACTTCACCCACAAGTTCCTCAAGCCGTTCGCCATCACATTCGACTACACCCACAGGCACTTCTACATCACCCGGCGGTGACACCGCCGATGGTGATCCGCCCTCGGTCTGGAGCCGCACGGCTGCGGCAGGCGGTGTACGTACTCATCGGCGGAGGCCGTCGTCGTCCGGCCCGGCCGGGAGCGTGACCGTGACGACGAGGCCGCCGTCTTCCCGGGCGGTCGCGGTGGCCCACCCACCGTGGGTGGCCGCCACCGACCGGACGATGGACAGGCCGAGCCCGGCCCCCTTGGCCGTGATCTGGCGGTGATCCCCTAGGCGGCGGAACGGTTCGAACAGCGCTGGAACCTCGTACGGTGGCACGACGGGTCCGGTGTTGCTCACCTCCACCTCGACGTGACCGTCGTCGCGGGTGCGGGTGACGACCCGGACCCAGCCATCGGGCTGGGTGTTGTACCGGATGCCGTTCTCGACGAGGTTGTGCACGATCCGCTCGAGCAGCAGCGCGTCGCCCGTGGTAGGTGCCTCGTCGAGCTTGTCGTGCAGAGTGATGCCCGCTCGGCTCGCCAGCGAGCCGGCCTGGGCCACCACGTACGCGGCGACGTCCGCCAGGTCCACCGGCCGGCGTTCGGTGAGTTCCTTCTCGGAGGTGGCCAGCAGGAGCAGGCCGGTGATGAGCTGTTCGTGGCGGGCGTTGATCTGCAACAGGCTCTCGCCCAGCTGCCTGGTGTCCTCTGAAACGGTCCGGCGGTTCATGGCGAGCTCGACGAGGGCGCGACCAACCGTCAGCGGCGTGCGCAGCTCGTGCGAGGCGTTGGCGACGAACCGTCGCTGCCCGTCGAAGGAGCGGTCGAGCCGCTCCAGCATCGTGTTGAAGCTGCCGGCGAGCTCCTTCACCTCATCGTCCGGGCCGCGCAGCGCGATGCGCTCGTGCAGCCCACCGCCGGCGGCCGGGGCGGCCGCTATCCGCCGCGCGGTCTCGGTGACCTGATGGAGCGGGGCAAGCACCCGGCCAGCGACCAGCCAGCCGAACGCCGCCGCCGCGGCGCCGACCAGACCGAGCGCGATGCTGCCCTGGGTAAGCAGCGACGTGGCGGCCGCTTCGCGCAGTTGCCGCTGCTGGTCCTGCATCCATCGCATGGCATCGGTCTCGGGCAGCGGGGCATCGACATCGGGGGCCGGTGAGGCGGCCGGGCTCGGCGTGGCCTTGACGGTCAACAGTTGCAGATTGGGTCTACCCAGCTGCTGGTTGAAGAGCGCGTACGTGGTGCCCAGTAGCACGACACCGGCGACGAGGAACAGGCCGCCGTAGATGAGGGTGAGCCTGGCCCGCAGGGTGATCCGGGACGGCAGAAGCTTCCGGGCGGTCATGAGATCCGGTACCCCACCGAGGTGACGGTCTCGATGACCGGTGGGTCGCCGAGCTTGCGTCGCAGCTTGAGGATGGTGAGCCGGACGGCCGGGCTGAACGGGTCGGCATGCTCGTCCCAGACCTTCTCCAACAGGAACTCAGCCGAGAGCGGGGCGCCGTCGGCGCGCAGCAGTTCGGCCAGGACCCCGAACTCCTTCTTCGACAGCGGGATGTATGCGCCGTCGCGGAACACCTTGTGCAATGCCGGGTCGAGGGTGATCCCAGCACGGCGCAGCACCGGCGGCGCGGCCGGCCGGCTGCGCCGCCCCAGCGACCGCACGCGGGCGGCGAGCTCGGGAAACGCGAAGGGCTTGACGAGATAGTCATCCGCGCCGAGGGACAGCCCAGCGACCCGATTGGTGACCTCGGCCGCTGCGGTCAGCATCAGCACCCGCGTGAGTGACCCGGACCCGACGATTTCCCGGCACACGTCGTCTCCATGCACGACCGGCAGGTCGCGGTCGAGCACGACCACGTCGTAGTCGTTGACGAACAACCGTTCCAGGGCGGCGTCCCCGTTGTATGTGACGTCCACCGCGTGCGCGTCCTCGCGCAGCCACTCGGCGATCGCGTCCGCGAGCATCGGCTCGTCCTCCACCACCAGCACGCGCATGTTCTCTGGTTCCTTCCCTGTCCCGGTGCACCACGGTGCATGGTTCCCGATCTGGTGTTTCCTCGGCGTTGCCGACCGGGCGCTCAAGCAGCAAACGGCAGGGAAACGGGCCGTCGCGTTGGATTTCTCTCGACCGGGCCGGCGCTGGTGCTGGCCTCGATCCAAGGAGACGAACGTGAGGGTGAAGCTGACCGGTGGCGCGCTTGCGGTGCTGCCGCTGGTGCTGGCCGTGGCCCTGGCCGGATGCGGTTCGGAGGACGGCGGCGGCACGGTGGCCTCGGCTGGGGGCGGCACGAGGGCCCAGCCCAGTGCCGCGGCGAGTCTGAGCCGGGAAGAGATGGGTGTGAAGTTCGCGCAGTGCATGCGCGAGAACGGCGTCGACATGGCCGATCCCGAGCCGGGCAAGGGCCCGCAGGTCCGAATTGGCGGTGGCACGAGCGAGGAGACCGTCAACAAGGCGATGGAGGCGTGCCGGCAGTACAACCCGATGGCGGACGCGTCCGGTGGCAACGCGCAGATGGACGAGAACAATCGCAAGTTCGCCACGTGCATGCGCGACAACGGCGTGGAGCAGTTCCCCGATCCCGAGCCCGGACAGATGGGTGTCCGGATCGACGGGAAGATCGCCGAGGATCCGGACTTCGCCAAGGCCCAGCAGCAGTGCCAGAGCATCCTCGCGGGTAGCCGGTGATGGCCGCTACCGCGGTCGAGGCACCGGCGGTGGAGCGCTTGCCTCGACGCCGGGGCCGGCGGGGAGCTGCCGTTGCCGCCGTGGCCGCGCTCGTGGCCGGCGCGGCGGTGGTCATCTGGCTCGGCATCGCTGGCGGCCGATCATCGGGCGACGCGGCGGCTAACACGCTGCCGCCCGACACCACCCAGGTGACCCGGCGAACGCTGAAGGATGCGCACACAGCCGACGGCGAGCTCGGCTACGGCACCACGAGCACCGCCACCAGCCGGCTGCCCGGCACCCTCACATACCTGCCCGACACCAGCGCGCGGATCACCCGCAACCAGCCCTTGTACAAGCTCAACAACAAGCCGGTGACCCTGATGTACGGGCACACGCCCGCGTACCGGAACCTCGCGGCCGGCGTCGAGGGCCCGGACGTCAAGCAGCTCGAGCAGAACCTGCGTGCGCTGGGCTACTCCGGATTTACCGTTGACGAGGAGTACACCGAGTCGACGGCGACGGCGGTCAAACGGTGGCAGGAGGACCAGGGCCTGGACGAGACCGGCGTGGTCGAACTCGGCCGCGTGGTGTTCGCGCCCGCCGCGATTCGCATAGCCGGACTCCAGGCCGCGCAGGGCGACCCCGTGGCACCCGGTCAGCGGATCCTCAGCTACACCGAAACGGCGAAGGCCGTCACGGTCCAGCTCGACACCGCCGACCAGCGGATGGCGAAGATAGGTGCGGCGGTGACGGTCACGCTGCCGGACGACAGCTCCGTCGGTGGGCACATCTCTGAGGTGACCACGGTGATCCAGCCCGGCGAGGCACAGGGCGACGACCCGAAGACCAAGGTCGAGGTGGTCGTCACGCTCGACAACCAGAAGGCCGCCGACGCCTACATGCTGGCCTCGGTCGACGTGACGTTCACCGCGGCCGAGCGGAAGGACGTGCTGACGGTGCCGGTCGCCGCCCTTCTCGCCCTTCGTGAGGGCGGCTTCGGCGTGGAGGTTGTCCAAAAAGACACCTCCCGCTACGTCGCGGTCCGCACCGGCCTGTTCTCCGACGGCTCAGTGGAGATCTCCGGTGACGGCATCGCCGAGGGCACGACAGTGGGGATGCCGAAATGATCTCTTTGACAATGGCGAGCAAGGTGTACACCGGCGGGGTGGCCGCGCTCACCGATGTCTCCCTGCACATCGGCGCCGGCGAACTCGTCGGCATCGTCGGTCCGTCCGGCTCCGGCAAGTCCACCATGCTCAACCTGCTCGGCACGCTCGACCGCCCCACCACCGGGCAGGTGCGCATCGACAATTACGACATCGCCCGGCTGCGCGACGCCGAGCTGTCCGCGCTGCGAGCGAGCCGGATCGGCTTCGTCTTCCAACAGTTCCACCTCGCCGCCGGTGTCCCCGCGCTGGACAACGTCGCCGACGGGCTGCTCTACTGCGGGCTGCGTGCCAGGGAACGGCGGCGCCGAGCCGCCGCCGCGCTGGCACGGGTCGGTCTCGCCCACCGGGCAGATCACCGGCCGCACGAGCTGTCCGGCGGTGAGCGCCAGCGGGTGGCCATCGCGCGGGCGGTGGCCGGCGACCCGCCGCTGCTGCTGGCCGACGAGCCCACCGGCGCCCTGGACTCGGCTTCCGGTGCCGGGGTGATGCAGCTGCTGCGCGAGCTGCACGCTGCGGGTGCCACCGTCGTGATCATCACTCACGACCGGGAAATCGCCGATAGTCTGCCCCGTCAGGTACGCATGCGCGACGGCAGGATCATCGCCGACTCAGGCCCGGCGGTACGGTGATGGCACATCCGCTGCGTCCGGCCCGGCTGTGGCCCGGCGACCTGGTCAAGGTCGGCCTCGTTGGGCTGCGCACCAGACCGCTACGGGCGTTCCTGTCCGCGCTCGGCATCGCCATCGGTATCGCCTCGATGGTCGCCGTGGTCGGCATCTCGTCCTCGTCGCGCGCGGAACTCGACCGTACCCTCGACGCGCTGGGGACCAATCTGCTGACCGTGTCTCGAGGCAGGACGCTGGTAGGTGAGCAGGCGACCCTGCCCGAGACGGCTGAGGCGATGATCGGCCGGATCGACCCGGTGCGGCAACTGTCCGCCGTGGGCCGCCTCGACGACGTCAAGGTGTACCGGACCGACAAGATTCCCGAGGCGCAGACCAACGGTATCGCCGGGTACGCCGCCCGCCTCAACCTGCTCGACACCGTCGGAGCACGCATCCGCAACGGGACCTGGCTCAACACGGCGACAAGCACCTACCCGGCGACCGTGCTCGGCGCGGCTACCGCCGAACGGCTCGGCATCGGCCACGCCGGACCCGACACCCAGGTCCTCATCGGCGGCGAGTGGTTCACCGTCGTCGGCATCCTCGAGCCGACACCACTCGCCCCCGACCTGGACACCGCGGCGCTCGTCGGCTGGCCCGTCGCCGAAGCCAAGTTGCACTTCAACGGGCACCCGACCACCATCTACACCCGCTCCGAGGAACGCCAGGTCGGTGCGGTCCGAGACGTGCTCGGCCCGACCGCCAACCCCGAGGCACCCAACGAGGTCGAGGTGTCACGTCCCTCCGACGCGCTGGCCGCCAAGCAGGCCGCGGGCGAGGCGTTCACCCGGCTGCTGCTCGGTCTCGGCGCGGTAGCGCTGCTCGTCGGCGGCGTCGGGGTGGCCAACACCATGGTGATCTCGGTGCTCGAACGGAGGGCCGAAATCGGACTGCGCCGCTCGCTCGGCGCGACCCGAGGGCAGATCCGCACCCAGTTCCTCGCCGAATCACTGCTACTGTCCGCCCTCGGCGGGGCGGGCGGCGCGTTGCTAGGCGCTGCCGGCACCGCCAGCTACGCCCTCTACCAGCAGTGGGCGACGGTCCTACCCTCCTGGGCGATACTGGGCGGGGTCGGCGCCACCCTGGCCATCGGCGGCCTGGCCGGCCTGTACCCGGCCATCCGCGCGTCGCGGCTGTCACCGACCGAGGCGCTGGCCACACCCTGACCGCCGGACTCCGGTGGCTGCCGGACTCGTGCCACAGCCACCGGAACGGCGCAGGCGGCGCTGATGCCCTTATGTTCTGTCAAGCGGTTCGTGGGGTCGGATCTACGGGATCGAGCGGCGGAGCAGGTGGTAGATCTCACGGGCGACCTCCCCGCGGGCGGCAGTGACCCGGCCGGGTGTGGCTGTGTCCCGATAGGGGCCTCGCCGATGCACCGTCACAGTCCTGATCACCGGCGTCCGGTCGGCGTCACTGCCTTGACCCCGCACCGAAGGAATCCCCAGTTTGTCCACCGTCGCCTCGACCGATTTAACGCCGTGGATGAGGAGATCATCCTGGGCGTGGACACCCAAACGACACGCACGTCGCCGCGGTGATCACCGTGCTGGGCGCCCTGCTGGGCACCCGCGCCTTCCCCACCACCACCGCCGGCTACACCGACCTGCTGGCCTGGGCCAGCGAGCACGGCCGGTTGCGGCGCGCTGGCGTGGAGGGCACCAGCTCACACGGCACCGCCCTGACCCGCCACCTGCACCGCGACGGCGTGCAGGTCATCGAGGTCAACCGGCCCGACCGTGCCGTGCGCCTGCCGGCGCTTGAATGGCGTTGGGTCTAGACGAGCACCGGGTAGTTGGCGCGGAACACGTTGTGCGGATCGCGGGCCCGCTTGATCTCCCGCAGCCGCGCGAGCGCGCTGCCGGAGAAGGACTTCTCCGCGGTCTCACCAGGAGACAGCAGGGTGTACGGCTTGCGGCCGCTGATGTAGGGCTCTAGATCGGCCACGACCTCGGCCTGCTTGGCGCGCGTCGCATCGGCCATGTGCGGCAGGCCGAGACCCAGCAGGCCCAGCAGGTACGGCTCAGCCACCGCGCCGCTTGCACCGGTCCCGCCGCCCGGCTCGGAGAGTGCTCCGCCCAGGTGTCTGATCTGGATGTTGATGAGTGGTTCGACCGGCTTGGCCAGCAGGAGCTCCACCGCGTCCGTGTCCAGGCCGGTGAGCAGCTCGGCACGAGTGATGGTGGGGGCCGGGTCGGTGGGCTCGGCGGTGATGTCACCCAGGTCGGCAACCGGGACGACGCCGCGGCTGTCGGAGATCGGGCCCTCGATCTTGTCGAGGCGAGTCAGCAGGTCCTCCCCCTGAGCCGCCTCACCCAGGTAGGCCAGATCCAGCGTGACCATTGGTGATGCGCCGGGTGGCTGGAGCCGGTTGATCCAGACACTGAGTTCACGTGGCGCCTCGGCGGTGATCTCCAGGAATGCGTCGTATACCTCTCTGGTCCGGTGGTCCGGCCAGATGACGCGCCCGCCGTACATGGTGGGCACGGGGTACAGTGCGAGTTCGAGGGCGGTCACCACCGCGAAGTCCCCGCCACCGCCGCGCAGCGCCCAGAAAAGCTCGGGATCGGACTCGGCGGTCACCCTGCCGGGCTCGCCATCGGCGTCCACGATGTCGATGGCCCGCACGCTGGCGGAGGCGAAGCCGTACTTGCGGCTGAACCAGCCAACCCCACCGCCCAGGGTGTAGCCGGTCACGCTGACCCCCGGCGCGCTGCCGGACAGGCCGGTCAGACCCAGCGGACCGGCCGCCGCCTGTACCTGCCCCCACTTCACGCCCGCGCCCACCCGAGCCACGCGCTCCTCCGCGCGTACCTCCACTTCGTTCAGCAGGCCGGTGCGCAGCAGGATCAGGCCTTCCACATCACCGGAGGCGCCATGCCCGCTCGGCTGCGCGGTCACCGTCATGCCCGCCCGCCGTGCGTATCGCACGAGCGCCGCCACGTCATCGGCGTCCGTGGCCTCCACCACAGCCGCGACCGGCTGCCTGACGGTGAGGTTCCACGCAGTGGCCGCCTGCTCAAAGCCGTCGTCATCAGGCAGGAGCACGCGCCCCTTGAGGACACCGCGCACATCGTTGATCGTCATAGTCGTTTCCCTCTTCATGTTCTCGGAAATGCGCCTGCCGGACCACGCGGTTTACGCGACGAGCAGGAGCACACTGATCGCCAGCATCACCACGGCGCCGATCAGTCCGGCGAGCACAGTGGCGATGTTGCTGAGCGTGAGTTGTCCCCTCAATCCTCGATTGGCCCTCGGCGGGGCGATGGCATCAGGCGGGCTGCGGGGCGGGCGTCGCCGGAGCGGCCGCGACCTTGCGGGTCTCGCGCATCATCAGCAGGCCGTTGACCACCATCAGCGTCGCGGTCAGGCCGTGGACGCCGAGCGCGGTGGCCACGGAGCCGTGGTGGGCCAGCACGTTGGTCATGTCGCCGTACGCGGCGAGGGCCTCCACCAGCAGCACCCAGCCCAGCGCGCGGCGGTGGCCCGTCACCAGCAGGATGCCCAGGACCAGGGCCAAGACGACGTCGCGGATTCCTTTGATGATCAGGAAGCCGTCGCCGTCGCCGGACGGCCAGCTCGGCAGGCCGAAGCTCGGCGCGGTCGTCTCTGGGCTCAGGATGAACTCCGTTCCGAACCAGAGGATGAAGAGGATGAAGGCGGCGGCCAGGGCGGTGTTGATCTTCTTCAGCGACATTGTTCTTCTCCTTGCGCGTCTTCGGTGAGCTTGGTGAGTCGTGCGTGGGGTTTGGGGTCTGGTCAGGCGCCGCGGACGCGGCGGATGTGGCGGGCGTAGCGGGGGCGGCCGATGACGTGCCAGATGCCGCGCACCGGCGCGGGGAGGGCGGAGAGGAGGGTGGCGCGCTCGGCCGGGTTCGCGTCCTCTAGGACGAGGCCGAAGAGCGTGAGCAGGGTGAGCTTGGGCGTGTTGGCCACCAAGTGGTCGCCCAGGGAGGCCCACTCCTGCTCGGTGATGTGCTCGGCCGCGAGCGGAAGAAGAGTGGCCTCCTCGTCGTCGAGGTGTTCGAGCAGGACCGCCCGGTGATCGGCGAGGACCGCCACGAGGGTGTCGCGCTCGTCGGCTCCGGCGGTGGCCTCCCACGCCGGGACTGCGGCGTCCAGCCTGGTCAGCGTGGCCGCGACGCGCTCGTGCTGGGCCTCCATGCGCAGGACGATGTCCGCCTCGAGATCTACCCGGGACAGGAGCGGCGGCCACAGCAGCTCGTCCTCGCCCTCGTGGTGGTTCTTCAGTCCCAGCCGGTAGTCGCGGAAGTGGTCGGCGATTAGTTTGGCGCGAGCGGTGTCGCCCGGGGCGACCGCCGCGACGAGCTCCATCAGCAGCCGCGACTCGCGGCGGAAGGCGCGGTGGACGATCTCCATGTCCTGGGTGTTGACGCTCATCTGTTCCTGCACCTTCATCTGTTCTGTTCGACGTGCTCGAGACTGCTCCTGGGGGTTTGGAAGGCACTTGGAGCCGACTTGGAACGGGTGCGGCGGCCGCGCGTACGATGTGTCACCTCATGGTCTTGATCAGGGTGTTGGGCTCGTTCGCGGCCGAGGCCGGCGGCGAGCCCGTTCCCCTCGGCGGACCGCGGCAGCGCAGCGTGCTGGCCCTGCTGGTGGCGGCGCGCGGGCAAGTCGTGCCGGTCGACCGGATGGTCGAGGACCTGTGGCGCGGCGAACCGCCGTCGCGCGCCCTGGCGTCGCTGCAGGCGTACGTGTCGAACCTGCGCCGCCTGCTGGAACCCGGCCGCCCGCCGCGGGCCCCGGCCCGACTGCTGGTGAGCGCGTCGCCCGGCTACGCACTGCGGCTGCCGCCCGGGGCGGTGGACGCATGGCGCTTCGAGGAGCTGCTCGACGAGGCCCGTACGCTCACCGATCCCCGTGACACCCGGGCCCGGCTGGACGAGGCGCTGGCGCTGTGGCGCGGACCCGCGTTCGCCGAGGTCGCCGACGAGCCGTGGGCCGCCGCCGAGACCGCCCGGCTGAACGAGCTGCGCCTGGTCGCCCGCGAACTGCACATCGCCGCGGGACTGCGGCTCGGCGACCCCGGGGCGGTGGTACCCGAGGCGGAGGGCCTCACCCGCGACGCTCCCCTGCGCGAGGAGGGCTGGCGCATGCACGCTCTCGCGCTGTGGAGCAGCGACCGCCAGGCCGACGCGCTGGCCGCGCTCCGCCGCGCCCGCGCCACCTTCGCCGACGAGCTGGGCCTCGACCCCGGCCCGCACCTGGTGGCCCTGGAAGAGGCGATCCTCACCCAGCGCACGGACGTCCTCCGCGCGGCCGTCCCTCCGCCCCCCGCGGACACGCCCCGGCCCCGGGCAACCGCGCCGCCGCCTCCGAACAACGGGCCCCGCGCGACAACGTTCGTGGGGCGGGAGCGCGAGCTCGCGGCGCTGGTGGCGGCCGCCGGGGAGGCCACCGCCGATGGGGCGCGCGTCGCGCTGGTCACCGGGGAGGCGGGGCTCGGCAAGTCGACGCTGCTGGAGCACCTCGGCGCGCGACTCAGACAGGACGGGTGGCTCGTGGCCGCCGGGCGCTGTCCCGAGGTGGACAGCGCGCCACCCGCGTGGGCGTGGGTCGAGGCGCTGCGGAAGGTGGCCGTGAGCGTTCCTCCGGGAGAGTTCGCGGACGACCTGGCGCCGCTGCTCTCCGACTCCGCGCCGGTGGACGATGACGCGGCGGCCGGGCGGTTCCGGCTCCGGCAGGCCGTGTGGAACTGGCTCGCGGCGGCCGCCGCCGAACGGCCGGTCGCCGTCGTCCTGGACGACCTCCACTGGGCGGACGCCGCCACGCTGGAACTGCTCGGCGGCGGCGTCGGCGCGCGGGCCGCGATCCTGGTCGTCGCGGCGTACCGCGCGGACGAGAGCGAGCGCCTCACCGAAACGCTCGGGTCCCTCGCCCGCACCGCACCCCTCCGGCTGGACCTGCCTGGACTGAAAGGCGACGCCGTCGCGGAGCTCGTACGTGCCGAGTGCGAGGCCGACGACGCGACCGTGGCCGGGATCGCCGAGCGAACCGGCGGCAACCCGTTCTATGTGCGGGAGAGCGCGCGGCTGCTGACCGGCGAGGGCGCGCTGGTCGCGCTCTCCGAGGTCCCCGAGGGCGTACGGGACGTGCTGCGGCGCCGACTGGCACGGCTCCCCGAGAGCGGCGTGTCCGTCCTGCGGCTGGCGGCGGTGGCCGGCCGGGAGAGCTCGGTGGACGTGCTCGTGCAGGCCGCCGACTCCGACGAGGACAGCGTGCTGGACGCGCTGGACGCGGGCGTCATCGCCGGGTTGCTCGACGAACCCGAGCCCGGGCGCGTCCGGTTCGTTCACGCGCTGGTCAGGGACACGCTGGTCACCGACGTCACCCGGTTGCGGGCCACCAGGATGCACGCCCGGATCGCCGCCGCCCTAGAGGGCACCGGCGACGTCGCGGCGCTCGCCCATCACTATGCGCGAGCGGGATCACCGAAGGCCGTCGCTTATTGCGTACGGGCCGCCGAACTGGCCGAGGCGCGCTACGCCCATGACGTGGCGGCCGCACTCCTCACCGACGCCGTCACCAACTCCAGCGAACCGGACGAGCGCGTCGGCCTGCTCGGCAGGCTGCTGCGCGCGCAGATCAGGGCCGGGGCCGTCGCTGCGGCCAGGGACACACGCGAGCAGGCCGTGGAGTACGCCGAGTCGATCGGCCGCGACGACCTGATGATCGCCGCGTTCACCGCCTGGACCGAGCCCACCCCCTGGCGGGCCCGCACGTACGGCACGGTCG
The DNA here is from genome assembly GCF_043204735.1 of Micromonospora sp. NPDC047740. NCBI lineage: Bacteria > Bacillati > Actinomycetota > Actinomycetes > Micromonosporales > Micromonosporaceae > Micromonospora > Micromonospora sp. NPDC047740. The sequence continues at coordinate 121,127 of NZ_JBIDCT010000015.1, read as the reverse complement.
ACCGTCCCATCGTCGGCCGCCTCAGCCGCCTGCTCAAGCGGACCGACCTCGCCCCCGACGTGCGGTCCCGGCTGCTCATCGCGTACGCCAACGAGCTGGTGGGCGAGGACGATCCGACGGTCATGGCGGCGGCGCGGGAAGCACTCGACCTCACCACCGATCCCCGCCTCCGGGCCGCAGCGCTCCTGGTCCTGGCCAGCGACCCCGGGCGGGAGGAGTACGCCCGCGAGCTAGTGGAGATCGGCGTCGAGCACGACCTGCCCGTCTACCGCGTGACCGGGCTGCTCAACCAGGCCGCGAACGCCGCCGCGGCCAACGACCCCGCGACCATGCGCCACGTGACCGGGGAGGCGCTCGACCTCGCGCGCGCCTACCGGATGCCGGAGGCGATCAGCGCCGCTGAGATCGCGCTGGCGACCCTGGTGCTCATCGAGGGTCGGTTCACCGACGCCCAGCGCCTCTACACCGAGGCCACCGCACACATGGAACGCGCCGGATCGGTGCACGCTGGCTTCCTCCGCCTCGCGCTGGCGGCGATCTGGCTGAACGACGGCACGCTCGGCGACCACCTGGACGAGGTGCGCGCTCTCCACGAGGCGCTCGGCCCGATGGTCGCCGACCTGCTCGCGCTCGCCCTCCACGCCGCCGGCCGCGGCGACGAGGCACGCAGGTCACCGAGCCCGATCCGGCCCGACTTCTTCTTCACCTTCCTGACGAGCCTGCGCGCGATGGCGATCGTCGCACTGAACGACCGCGACGCCGCCGCGGAGATCTACGCGGACCTGCTCCCCCACCGAGACGGTCCCCCGGCCGGCGCGGAGAGCCTGTCGCTGGCCCTGCGTCCGGTCGCCCACACGCTCGGCGAACTCGCCCTCCTCCTCGGCCGAGACGACGAGGCCGCCGCCCACTTCGCCCAGGCCGCCGCCATCGCCGACCGGTGGAACGCCCCCCACTGGTCCGCCGACGCCCGAACACACGCCGATCTTGCCCTCGGCGTCCCTGTTTCGCCCCCACAGGAACGCTGAAAGCAAGAACGGGATTGGGGTGCCTCAGCTGCCTTGAGGGCTGCCATCATCACCAGGGGCATGTTCCCGCTCGCGTGTGGGAATGTGCCCGAAACATGATGAACAGGGACGAAATCTAAGTCCGTACAGGTATGCACGACGCGTGCGGAACGCGGCACACGCCGCGAACAGGCCAAACGCGACTACGACGCCTCGCCGACGGCCCGCAGCGGCACAGCGAACTCGCCAACCGCATCGCCGGCGTCAGCCAGAAGATGCTCAGCCAGACCCTGCGCACGCTGGAATTCGACGGCTTGGTCACCCGCACGGTCACGGCCTCGGTGCCGGTCCGCGTCGACTACGAACTCACTCCGCTCGGCCATGAACTGTTCCCGGTCATGATCGCGATCAAGAACTGGGCGGAGACACACATGGACCGCGTCTTCGAAGCCCGCGCCCAATTCGACGCACGCCCCCTAAACCTCCTCAAAGACGGCGCAACATCTCCGCTCATCGGCTAGATGTGCGCACTGGATCACCGTCTGTGGCCGCGCGGACCGCGATCTTTCAAACGTGATGTGACCGAGTCGCTCGTCTGACCGACATCCCTGGGGCGGGATCACCGCCCGGGCTTTCGATGCCCGGCGGCGACCAGCGCTGTTGGAGCGTCCTTGGTGCGGGGGGCGGGCTGTGACTCCCAGCGATAGTTGGCAACGGGCTGGGCTTCAGCCTCGGGGTTCCGAGGCCCTCACAGCAGTGTGGACGTACGTAGGGTGCTGGAAATGAGGCCGGGACGGGGCCCGGGCGCTGACCTTCGGGTGAGCAGGTCATGCGCCTGTGGGAGGTTCAGAGTGGTGCTGCGGAGGGTTCCGGCCACAGCACCACCGGTTGGGACGTCTTGGGTTGTGGTCAGTGTTGGATGGTGAGCACGTGTGAGGCTTGAGCGGCCGCCGAGCCGTTGCACAGTGTCTGACTTCCGGTGAATACCCGGCTGGTTGAGCAGGTTTCGTTGTCAGTGATGGTTAGGGTGACGGTGTAGGTGCCGGGCCGTCGGTAGGCGTGCGTGGGGTTGGATCCGCCGTCGTCGAGTCGTGTGCCGTCGCCGAAGTCCCAGGCGAATTGCGCGATATGGCCGTCGGGGTCGGTCGATGGTGATGCGTCGAACCGTGCGGCGTTGCCGGCCCGGGGTACATCGGCGACGAACGCTGCGGCGGGACCCTGGTTTGGTGTCAGCGTGAGCGCTTGGAATCCGGGGGTGATGCCGCCGGTGGGTAGAGGCGATCTTGCCACCTGGCGAAGTCCCCCGTCCGTGCCGATCGCGAAGATGTGCAGGTCGCTTGAGTCGACGTTGGACACATACAAATGCCGCCCGTCGGGGGAGGCGACGATCCCGAGCGGTCCGGCTCCAGCCTGGAACGGCGACCCGGTAACCGGTGTTAGAGAGCCGTTGTCATTGATCGTGTAGGCGGACACGTTCCGCTGCGTGTCAGGGCGGGTCAAGCCGGGGCTGGCGATGTAGAGGTGATGCCCGTCCGGGGTGATTGCGGCGCCTTCGGTGTTCTCGCCGGCGGCAAACTTCTCCCCCGGCACCGGGGTCAGGGTGCCGTCCTGGGCAATGTGGTACCCGAATACCGCTCTGGCCCCCTGCCCGGCAAGGTACAGGAGACGCCCGTCGGGTGAGATCGCCATCTGCGCGCCGGCGCCGCTGGTGAACGTTCGGCTGACCTCGCGCAGCGTGCCGTCTCTGTCGATGGCGAAGCCGATCAGGGCGTTGGGGCCGTGGTCCGTCGGGCGGCCGTGCCCGACGTAGAGGAACCGGCCGTCGGGGGTCACCGCGACACCACGCGGCGAGTCGAACCCGGTCGGCAGCGGGTCGGCGACCAACGACAGTGTCCCGTCACCGTGGATCGCGAATGTCGAAATCGTGCCGGAGTCAATGTTGGAGGTAAACAGCAGGTTCCCGGCCGGCGTGATCGTGATGCCGAACGGGAATAGGCCGCCTGTCGCCACCGGCGACGACAGCGCGGTGAGGTTGCCTTTCGGGCCGATGGAATAGGGCGTTACCCCGTGGACACCTCTGTTCATGACGAACGCCGTACGGCCATCCGCAGTGATCACCATCCCATTTGGATCACTGCTGGTTGCCAAGAGTTTGGCGGGCTGACGCGGCGTGCCGGCGGGACCGACCGGAAAGATCGAAATGTTCGCCGAATCAGCGTTCGTCGAATACAACACGCGGCCCGGTGGGCCGGACGTCGAACCCGCAGCCGCAGGCGACGGCGTGGCTGGCGCCAGGGTGACGCCGACGCTGAACACGACGCAGAGGAAAGCTGAATGAGAACGCATGCGGACTCCTTATCCCAGGCTGCGCTGATTTACCCTGATTCACGAAAGCGTGCCTGGAAGGGTTCACCGCCACCTGCCAGTTCGGCTATGCCAGCTGGTTACGTCATGGTCGAAGGAGATCGACAACCGGCGACTGAACACGGCGTCGCGGGAGTTGCCCCCTGTTAGCCTCGGCCCTTCGTTAAGGGCCCGTCCAGAGTGTGGGTGGAGAAAGAAGAAGTGCCTTCTGATCAGGGAAGATAGGGCTTGTCGAAGGTCCTGATCATCCCGTTACGGAAGGCACTTGCTGGGTGAAGGCTACCGCAACACGTCCGAGGATCGTGGTGACCGGCGGCGGGCGGGGCGTGGTCGGTCACGCGGGTGCCCGCCTGCTCGCCGACCTGGCCGACGCGACCGGGTTGACCAGCGCATTCAGTCAGGCTCTCGCCAGGTTGCGGCAGCGGCAGAGCGGGCACGATCCGGGCCGGATCGCCGTCGATCTGGCAGTGATGCTCGCCGACGGCGGCGAAGCGATCGCCGATCTCGCGGTGCTACGAGATCAGGCCGCCCTGTTCGGGCCGGTCGCCTCTGATCCGACGGCGTGGCGGCTGCTGTCGCACCTGGACGAGACCCTGCTGGCCCAGTTGCGGGCCGCACGGGCTCAGGCCCGCGAGGTGTCCTGGGCCCAGCACGCCGAGGTTCACGACCAGCCTTTCCCGCAGGTCAGCGTGACCGGCCAGCAGGTGGCGGGCCTGGTTACCCCGCGCACGAACTTCGCCCCCGGACAGACGCCCCCGGCCTGGTCGATCCGATCGCGCACGATTGCGGCCCACGGATGGTGCAGGCCCGCAAGGATTCGCGCCGACGCGTCCCAGTCTGCCCTGGCGGCGTCCTGGTCGCCTACCGCCCACCGGTCCTCCGCCCGGTGGATCAGCACCTCCGCCTCGAAGAACTGGTCGCCCAGATCCCGGAACAACGCAAGGGCGTGCTCGTAACAGCGGTCCGCCTGGCCTCGATCGCCGAGACGTGAGCAGAGTCGGCCGAGGGTATCCCAAGCGCTGGCTTCGCCGTGCCGATCGCCGAACCGCTGCAGCAGAGTCAGCGCCGTCCGGGTCTGGCGCAACGACTGGCGGAGATTGCCGGCCAGCGCGTGGTACCAGCCGGAACCGTTGAGGACCTCGGCACCAGCGCTGTAATTGCCGGCCAGCAGGAACGGCCTGCGGTCAGCCAGCCCCGAAACAGACGAACGCCGCCGCGGTGGCCCGAGCCGGGCCGTCGCCAGCCACGACGTAGGCCCGCTGCGCCTCGGCGAGGGCCTGGGCCGGGCGGGCACCTGCGCGCATCCGCTGGTGCAGATCCAGCATCAGCTCGGTGGTGGGCTCGGCCGGCACCGGCAGGACGGTCGCGATCAGGCACCGGGCTCCGAGCGCCAGCAGCACCGCGGTAAACCCCATGATCTCGTCGCCAGGGCGTACCCCGGTCAGGCCCGAATCGCACGCGGAGAGCACCACGCAGCCGGGCGGGCGGTCGATGCGCTCCCACTCGTACGCGAACAGCGGCCCGTCGGCCAGCTCCAGGGTGGAGAACTGCGGGTTGTCCGCGCGGAACGCGCCGTGCGCGGCGATGTGCACCAGCCCGGCTCCGTCCAGCGCGGCGGTCAGCGCGGCGGCGGTGGTTTCGGGCCCGGTGAGCAGCCGCGCCGCCGGCAGGACCTGCGCGAGCCGGCGTACCTCGGTGTGCGCGGCCGGCAGGCGCGGTCCGGCGGCGAGGACCGGCGGGCCGGCCGGTGGCTCCCGCTGGTCCGCCCCGAGCCAGACGGTGGCCGAGGCGGCGACCGTCACGGCGCGCCCCGCGCAGGTCGGCAGCGCCGACCAGGGCACGGCGTGCAGCGCCCCGACGGGGACGATCACCAGGGCCCGGTCGGCCAGCCGGCGCCGCAGCGGGTCGAACAGCTGCCGGTCCAGGGTCGCCGCGGCGTGCGCGGCCCCGGCCCGCGCGGCGGCGTCGTCGCCGGTGGTGATCAGCCGGCGTAGGGCGAACCGATGTCGTCGTGCCAGGTCCACCGCGTCGGCGAGCGCGCCGAGGTCGTGCAGGCTGGTCCGGCCGTCGCGGACCAGCACCGCCCGGAGCCGGTCGCCGTGGGCCACCAGCTCGACCAGCACCTGGGAGCCGAGCCGGGCGGCCAACGCGGCCACGCCGGGCGGGGTCACCACGGAGCCCCCGCCGGGTGCCCGCCGGGCCATGTCCTGGATGCGCCGCTCCAGTCGGGCCTGTCGGCCGCGCAGGGCCCGCGTGGAGCGGCCGGCCAGCGCCTCGTCCTCGATCAGGCCGCTGACCAGTCGCAGCTCGGCGAGTGCCGCCACCAGATCGGGGTCGTCCGGTGGTAGCGCGGGTCGGGTCCGCAGTGCGGTGGCCCGCCACCGCTCCGCCCACGCCAGGACCTGGGCCGGCGCGCCTGCCCGGACCCCGATGTCCAGGCCCTCGGCCGCCAGTTCCTGCCCGTACGCGCCGCTGTGAGCCCGCAGCTCCATGGCGCCGAGCGACGTGCGATGCCGGTCGAGCACGGCCAATCCCCGGCGCAGCGCCCGGGCCGCTCCGGGGTCGTCCCCGACGAGCCGGCGGGACAGGGCCAGCGCGTACCAGCCCTGCGCCCGCCGGTCGGCGGTGCCGCGGCGGCGGGCCTGGCTGGCCATCGCCAGCAGTTCCCGGGCCCGGCCGGGGCGTCCGAGCGCGGCGGCGAGCAGGCCGGCCTCGATCCGGGTGGTCAGGGCCGGGCCGGGCCAGCCGGTGGCGTCGAGCTGGTCGGCGGTACGCGTCATCGCGGTGAGCAGCGGGGTCGAGCGGATGCCCCGGCGGTACTCGGCGCGCAGCCCGACGTGTCGGGCGAAGGCGGCCCAGGTGCGTCGGCCCTGCCGGCGGAACCGGGCCCGGGCTTCGGCGGCGGTTCGGGTCGCGGTGTCCAGGTCGCCGGCGAGCAACGCGGCCCGGGCCCGCGCCAGCAGCGCCTCGGCGAGGTCGGAAGCCATGCCCCGGCGGCGCAGTTCCCGTACGGCCGCCGCGGCGACCTCGACCGCCTCGTCGACCAACGGCACCGACAGCAGCAGCTCGAACCGGTCCAGCAGCAGCGCCGGTCGGGAAACGGCAAGACGCCGGTACTCCTCGTCGACGGCGGCAAAGCAGCGCAGCGCCGCCGCGATGTCGCCACGTCGGCCGGCGGCGATCCCGCCGTTCCAGCGGGAGTCGGCGGCCGCCAGATCCAGCCCCAGCCGGTGGAAGGCGACCGCCGCGCGGGCGAGGTCGTCGTCCGCGCCGCCGGCGGCGTCCCGGCCGGCGTTGAGCAGCCCCCGGTTGTTGCGGGCCCGCGCCTCCAGCAGCAGGTCGCCCTCACGCTGGGCGATGTCGATGGCGAGGCCGTAGTCGCGCAGCGCCTCGGGGTAGCGGCCGCGGTAGTGCAGCACCACGCCCCGCTGCATCCAGGCCCGCCCGGCGTCGGCGCCGCTGAGCTGCGGCAGCGCGGCGGTCACCGCGCGCAGTGCGGCGGCGGTGTGGCCGGCGTTGGCCAGCACGTAGCCCAGGCTCATCCGGGCCAGCGCCCGGGCTCGGGGCGTGCCGGCGAGGCGTACCGCGCGCCGCAGGTGGTGCAGCGCGCCGGGCAGGTCGTTGAGTTCCCGCAGGGCCAGGCCGATCGCGCGCTCGGCGGTGGATCGCTCGTCGTCACCGACGGCGGGGCCGCCGGCGAGCGCGCGCTGAGCGATCGCGATCGCCTCGCGGGGATAACGCTGGACCGCGTCCAGCGCCGCCTGGGCCGCCCCGGCACCGGAACCGGCGCTGTCGGCCATGGGCACAGCGTCCATGATGGACGACGAGTCCGTCAATGTCGGCAACCAGTCACGGAATTGTCGGAATCCCGCACCTGCCATTCGCAACATTGACTCGGGGCTATGCGCTGGAAGAATCGGCGGCGCCCGGGGAAGGTGGTCACGCCGGCCACCCGGCGGGCATTCCCGTCGACCGCATGGAGGACCCATGCCGCCTGACCACCCCACCGCGCCGCGCCCGGCCGGCCGACTGTCCCGACGGCAACTGCTGGCGGCGTCCGCGCTCGCCGCGGCGGCGGCCCCGCTCGGCGTCGGACTGCGCCCGGCGCCGACGCTCGCCGACGGTGCGGACGACGACGCCTACCAGCGGACGTTCGATGAGGCGCTGGCCAACGACAAGAACGTCTGCCGGCACACCACGCCCGGGCGGGAGTTCCTCTACCGCCCCCGGCAGCTCCTCGCCGCTGACGCCGACGCCGAGCGGGTGACCGCCTGGCTGCGCGCCCACGATTACCCGGTGACTGTGGGGGCCGGCTTCGCCGGCGTCACCCGGCTGCTCTTCGACCGGGAGACCGAGGTCCCCGCGGTGGTGGCGAAGCTGCGCGACCCGGAGCAGTGGCCCCGGCAACCGGTGCCGAACGTGCAGCCGCACCACGTGCTGCTGGGACTGGGCAACATCATGGGCAACCCGGGCAGTCCGCCGGTGGCGGCCGCCGAGCTGCCGCCACCGGACGAGTCCCGGCTCGGCGAGGGCGCGGACGTGACGGTCGGGATCTGCGACACGGGCATCTGGCGGCAGGCCGGCGGCTACCACCCGCAGTGGCTCGGCGGCGCGTACCTACCGGAGATCGACGACGAGGACCCGCTGTACGTGCACACCGATGTGCTTGCCGCGCAGGGCGGGCACGGCACCTTCGTCGCCGGCGTCGCGCGGCAGGCCGCGCCGGGGGTGCGCGTCGACCCGGAGCAGGCACTGAACGCCACCGGGGTCGGCGACGAGGAATCGGTGGTGGCCGCCATGGACCGGCTCGCGCCGGAGGTGTCCGTGGTCAACCTGTCCCTGGGCGGGTTCACCCAGGACGACCAGCCGTCGCTGCCGCTGGCCAACGCCGTGGCCGCGTTGCCCAAGACGAGCGCCGTGGTCGCGGCGGCGGGCAACGCCGGCAGCAGCCGGCCCGTCTGGCCGGCCGCCCTGGAGCGGGTCATCGCGGTCGCGGCGGTCAGCCGGGGTGCCGAGGGCCTGGTGCCGGCCGCCTACAGTGGTTTCGGGCCGTGGGTCGACGTCTGCGCGGTCGGCGAGCGCGACAGCACGTACGTCGAGGGCCAGCTGCCGTTGCCGGGCCGGCCGACCCGGGTGTTCCGTGGCTTCGCCGCCTGGGCCGGCACGTCGTTCGCCACCGCGCACGTCTCCGGCCGGCTCGCCGCCTGGATGACCGCCGGCGGCCTGAGCGCCGACGCGGCCCGGTTGGCGCTGCTCGCGGAGCCGCGCTGGCACCCGGACTACGGCGTGCTCGTGAAATGAGCCGCACCAGCGACCGGGGGGAATCACGATGACCGACCGGAGTACGACCAGCCTGGTGGCCGCCGCCGCGGACGGGGACGAATCGGCGTGGGCGGGGCTGGTCCACCGATATAGCCCGCTCGTCTACTCGGTGATCCGGTCGTACGGCCTGAGCCACGCCGACGCCGCCGACATCAACCAGACCGTCTGGCTGCGCCTCGTGGAGCATTTGGGCCAAGTACGCAGCCCGCAGGCCCTCTCCGCCTGGCTGGCTACCACGGCCCGGCGCGAGTGCTACCGGCTGTCCCGCCTCGGCCGGCGCACCCAGCCCTTCGACCCGCACGACGACGCGCATCACGGCTTGTCCCGCACGACGGACGCCACGGCCCCCGACGAGGAACTGCTGCGCGCGGAGCGGCAGCAGGCGCTGCGTGAGGGCTTCGCGCAGCTGCCGCCGCGCTGCCAGGAGCTGCTGTCCCTGCTGACGGCCGACCCACCGGCCAGCTACCGGGAGATCGCCGAGCGCCTGGGCATGCCGATCGGTAGCATCGGGCCGACCCAGGCCCGCTGCCTGCACCGGCTGCGCAACTGCCCAGCACTGACCCCGTTCCTCACGGCGTCAGCGACGCAGGCGAACGGAGGTGAACGCGATGGAGCCGTGGCCGCCGGTCGATGACCACGCCCTGACGGCCGAGCTGGGCGCGGCGCTGTGGGCCATCGGACCGGTCCCCGAGGAGTTCCTGGGCGCGGGGCGGGCGGCCTTCACCTGGCGCACTGTGGACACGGAGCTGGCGCTCGCCGAGCTGACTTTCGACTCGGCGTGCGACGCGGAGCCGGCGGGGCCGACCCGCTCGGCCGGCTCGGCGCGGACGCTGTCGTTCCGCAGCGGCCCGGTCGTGCTCGAGATCGAGGTGACCGACGCCGGAATCGTCGGCCAGTTGTCCCCGCCCGGAGGCGGGCGGGTCAGCGCGCAGACCGCCTCCGGCAGCTACGACGAGGCGGCGGTCGACACGGTGGGCTTCTTTTCGCTGGGCTCTCCCCCACCCGGCCCGGTGCGGCTGTGCGCCCAAACCGACGAGTACGTGGTGGCCACCGCCTGGGTCTCGCTGCGCTGACGGTGAGCCGGCCTGCCGCCTCGCCGTCCGGTGACCGACCACGTGCCCATGGTCGCGAACATTGGCAGGTCAGGGCCGAGCGCTCCCGTACGCGTTCGCCGAGCGGTGGGTGGGCACCAACGCCGGGAGTGCACCGACCGAGCGCTCATCGTCGGCGAGCGCCACCTCGCGGCCGTGCTCGCGGGTACACCCGCCACTACAACGGCGATCGAACACACCAATCGTTGGACCAGCGCCACCGAAACCCGCGACGCATGCCGTTGACCTCGACGTCTCTCGGGTTCACCGCCGACCGATCCTCGGCGGGCTGATCAACGAGTATTGGCAGGTGTGGTCGGCGTACGCGGCGGCGAGGACCGACAGGGACCCGGTGCTCATCTTCGGGCTGGCGTCCGGCGTTCTTTGATCTCGCCAAACAGCGCTGACCGAGGTACCGCGGTCCCCGACGCCATGACCGGGGACAGGCACCAGACCACAGGTCATGGCCGCTCTGCGCAACGCCGCCACGGCGCCCTACGCCTGACCGGGGTCACCGACATCGCCGCCGTCAACCGGCATCACGTCCGCGACAGCACCCGCCCGCTGGCACTGCTCGGTATCACCTAACGCCTTCGCCAGGTCCCTGGAGCCGTACTGCACTCAGCAGCGCGTAGACGCTGGAGTCGACAGTGACCAGCAGGCGCACCCGACCACCACAACCGAGGCGCTGTCCATGGTGTGCCGGGCATCCGCTGATCGTAAGCGCGGTCACTGTCAATTACTTGACCTACCAGGTTCCGGCTGTATCAGGCGTTCTACCCCTCGCCTCTGTTGTTTCGACGGGCAGCGGCAGGCGCTGCACCGTCGTCAAGGGAGGAGGCACCCATGTCCGTATGGAAAAAGCGGGTGACCGTCGCGGCCTGCGCCGCCACGGCCGCCGTGCTGCTCCAGGCCGGCCTGGCCACGGCTAACCCGTACCCGATCGGGTCCGCCGTGCTGGCCACCACCGCGACATCTGATCCATTCGACGTCGTCTACAGCGTGGAGTACGAGGACGGCAAGATCTACAAAGCCGGCCAGGAGCGGCTTGGTGACGACGCGTACGGGAAGGTCATCCCGGAGCAGAAGGAGCTGAGCGAGGCCGAGCCGAAGGACCCGGAAAAGATCCAGCCGGCGTTGGAAGAACTGTTGGCGTCGGGTGATCTTACCAAGCACGCGGAAGTGGTGGTTACCTACCGCGAATGGCTGGACATCCCGGCTTTCCCAATGCCGGAGTTCAGCGAGGGCCGTGCCAGCGAGCGCAACAAGGAACTGCTCGACGAGGCGCAGCGCCTAATCGAGGAACTGCGATCGCAGCGGGCCGCGCGGTACCTCAAGCAGACAGCCGTGTTGGAGCAGTTCGGTGGTAAGACGCTGGACACGTACTGGCTGATCCAGGGTGTGCGGGCAGTGCTGCCGCTGGGCGCGGTGCGGGAGCTCGTCGTCAGCGACGACGTGCAGTACATCGAGTTGGCCGACGGTGTGGCGGAGCCGCCAGCAGACGCCAACCCGGACAACGACACGATCGACGCGCGGGCCCAGATCGCCAGCGACCCCTACTTCAACCTAGGACAGACGGCTGGTTGGATCGGGCTGCTGGACACCGGCGTACGCGAGTCACACACGGTGTTCAACGGGCCGGACCACCTGGCGATCGTGGACGACATCAGCGGCGATGGCGACCCTAGCGATCAGTGCAATCACGGTACGGCGTCGGCCGCGCTGATCACCGGCAACGGCAACCTGGGCGCCAACTGGCGCGGTGTCTCGGCCATCAGCCTGGACTCCTGGGATGTCTACGGCAACGACTGCCTCGTCGGCGGGGCCGCGACAGTGGATGGCTTCGAGGAGGCGGTGCGCTGGCTGGACAAGGTGATCGTCGCCGAGATCCAGCTCAACGCCTCGGAGACCAGCGCCTCGTCGACGGCGGCGGACAACGCGTACGCCTCCGGGTCGGTGGTCGTCGCGGCGAACGGCAACTTCGGATCGGGCGCGGGCACAGTCCGTTCGCCGGGCAACGCCCACAAGGCACTCGGGATCGGCGCCGCCGATCTGGTCAGCGATGCGCTGATGGGCTACTCGGGACGTGGCCCGACGGCCGATGGCCGGTACAAGCCCGACCTGGTGTTCCCGACGAACGTGGAGACTGCACGGTCCGGCAGTGACACCGCGATGGGCTCCTTCGGTGGGACCAGTTGCGCGACGCCGATCGCCGGTGGCGCTGTGGGCCTGCTACGCAACTGGATGCGTGGCGGGGTGGGATCGATCGACGCCGGGCACGTCTACAGCCACGCGATTCTCGGTGGACAGACGACGTGGCCGTTCGACAACAACACCGGTGCCGGCCCGTTCCGGCTCGGCACCGGCGGCCACGCCTGGTGGGGCAAGGTGAACATCGCGCAGGGCACCCAGGTTGACATCCCAATCACGGTGGCGGCCGGCAAGACCCTCTTGGAAGGGGCGCTGTGGTGGCCAGAGTCGGTCAGCCGGCATAACGACGTCGACCTGCGCCTCGTGGCGCCCGACGGCACGGTGCGTGACCTGAGCATCTCTGGCGTGAGCGTGTTCGAACGGGCCGGAGTGTCCGATGTGCGGGCCGGCGGATGGAAGCTACGGATCACCGGCTTCTCGGTAACCGGTACGCAGACCGTGTACTGGTCGGCGCGTACCAGGTAATCGACTGCACCCTGGTCCCCCGCCGCCCGCGCCCAAGACCGCGCGGGCGGCGGGCCATTCGCAGCGAGCGGGTCCAGCCCGGCCAGCCGGAACAGGTGTGCGCGCTGGCCACAAGCGTAGATCCACCGCGGTGCACGCTTCTGGCACCCTTCTGTGTCAAGGGGCGGCGGCGAGGGTTGTTCTAGGCTGGGGTGTGGCGGGTCCGGGAAATGACTTTCCGACGTGTCGATCTCGGGCTTTGGGTCGGCCGCGCTGGATTGCAGAGCCCCGCGTGTCCTACCGGACTCGTCCTGATTAGCTTCGCGTAGGCCACTATCTGCCGCTTCAGTGCCCGTAGTGCCACGTACTTGCCGGCGTGCCGGCCGTTACGGCTGTTGCGGCGCGACCGAGCGTGTCCCGGTAGGCCGCCCCTGAGTAGCTGGGGCCCTGGCAGCCGAGGGGCCAGGGCGTGGCTCATCTGACCGGCCGACGTCGCGTAAAACGCATTCTTGATCCGACCATTGTTGCCGCTCGCGGCGGTCCCGGACGTGCTGCTGGCTGCGCCGGCGCCGGCAGCACCAGCCAACGCCGCTCGTCTAGGACGACTGCGCCAGGAGTGGCCACGCCGCTCGGAGCGTGAGTATGACGCCGACGGCTAGGACCAGGCTGGCGGTGAAGATGGGAGTGGCGGTGGCGAGGCGGTCTGCCCAGTTCCCGACCCGGTGCTCGAGCCTGCTCGTCAGCCGTCGGTGCAGTCGGACGAGCAGCAGGCCGGCGAGGGTCAGGGTCGCGGCCATGCCGAGGCCGTAGGCGAAGACGAGGATGACACCGAACCAGGTACGGCCCAGCGCGACGGCTCCGAGCAGGACGATGAGGGCGGACGGGCTGGGCAAAATTCCGTTCGCAACGCCCAGGCCGACTAGTCCCCCTGCACGTCGAAGGCCATGCCGGTGACTGTAATGATCATGCGTGTGGTGGTCGTGGCTGTGATGGTCGTGGCGGTGGGAGTGGCTGTAGGCGTGCGTTCCCGAGGAGGGGTGGTGGTGTAGGACTTCCTCAGGTTTCGCCGGCCCGGCGAGGACGAGTTCCTGCGGCGCCTTCCGGCGGGGCCGTGCGGTGAGGGCGGCGGCGAGCAGGCTGGCACCGATGCCGGCGATGAGGAGACCGCTGAGCGCCCCGAGCCAGCCGAGGATAGTTTCCCCAGCCAAAGTAGTGGCCGTGGTGAGCAGCAGGCCGACGGCAAGGACGCCCGCGGTGTGGGTTGCGGTGACGGTGGCGCCGACGGTGAGGGCGTCGCGGTAGGTGCCGCGTCGGCCGGCGATGTAGGCGGCCATGACGGTCTTGCCGTGTCCGGGCAGCATCGCGTGGCCGGCGCCGAGCAGTAGTGCCAGCGCTATGCCGAGTATGCCGGCTAGCGGGGTCAGCCGGTCAGCGCCGGTGAGAGCGTTGAGCCGGTCACCGACGGCGCCCATTGACCGGGCGACAAGTCCCGCGACAGGGATGCTGACCTTGTTGGCCGCCCCTGTTTCGGCGCCTGCGCCAGCGGTCTGCAGCCGCACCGATCGTTGGTTGAGCGGAGATGACAGCAGGTTGTTGGGGTATTTGCGTAACTCGTCGCTGATGCTGGTGGCCTGGACTGGGGATTTGGTGATGCCGATGTCGTGTCCGGCGGCGGTGATCTCGTGCCAGCCGACGCGGTCGGGCCGGAAGTTGTCCTGAATGTGGATCGTGGCGGCCTTGCGAAGGTCGACGTTGGCGGTGAGGTGGCATTCGGTGCGGCCGGTGGCCAGGTTGGCGGCTCCGGGGTGGTAGGTGAAGGTGCTGGCGGTGACCCGCCAGGCGAGGACCCGATCGCCGGTTTTGACCGATAGGGCGTCGGCCACTGCCGTACAGGTGGCGGTGGCGTATGTGGTCTGCTCGGCGGGGGTGACAGTGCCGTCGCCGTCGCGGTCGACGGTGGCCTTCTGCTGCAGGGTGGGTATCTCCGCGTCGTCGATGACCGCCAGGTCCTCAATCCGGTCGGGATACAGGTGCAGGCCGTGGTAGTGGTTGACGCTGAAGTTTCCCAGCGGGTGGGCAGCGGCCGGACTCCCGACGCCTATCGCGATGGCCACGGCGGTCATACTCAGCGCCGTGGCGGTGGCGGGTCGTCGCCGTGTCATCGGCCGCCGCCGACGGTGTCCAGCAGGTGTCGCGCGACCGGCGCCTGGATGGCGTCGAAGTGCGGGTTGATCTCTAGTGCGCGGCTCAGGTCCGCCCGGGCCTGATCGTCGTCGCCCAGCGCATGGCGGATCGCCCCTTGGTGGTAATAGAGGGTGGCGTTGCGCCAGCCGAGGCGGGTGGCCTGAAGGGAGTACTCGAGCGCTTCCGCGTTGCGTCCGTTGCGGTGCAAGGCCCAGGCAAGCGCGTCGGCGGTCAGGACGCTGTGACGGGCGTTCCACTCCGCCCGCGCCTCGGTCAGCGCTTCGACGGCCTGGTCGTGGTCGGCCAGGAACGCCGCCGCGGTGAGGTGGTCGGAAACGCCGTTGGCGGCGGACAGTTGCCGGGCGGCGTTCACCAGGTCGTACTGCTGGCGGGCCTGGGTGGGCTGGCCGGTGGCGGCGAGCAGGTCACCGTACTCGATCAGCAGTTCGGGCAGCGGGCGGGCCTGCACTGCGCGGGCGTAGTCGGCGAGGGCGCCGGTGCTCTGGCCGAGCGCCGCTCGCGCCTTGCCGCGGCCGGCGTACAGCTGCTGGTAGGTCGGGTCGGCGGTGATGCCGGCGGCGTACTGGCGCAGGGCTTCCTGCGGGTCGCCGTTGTTGAACGCGAGCTCGCCGAGGTAGTAGCGGCAGAATGCCTGGTCGGCGGGGGTGGTTGCCTCGGCGAGGGCCCGGTTGAGGGCGTCGCGGGCCTCGGCGACCTGGCCATGCTGTTCGAAGTCGTAGGAGGCGCGGGTGAACGATGACACGCCCGGTTCGACGTCCAGCATCCGCTGCAGCTGCGTGCGAGCGCCGTCGTAGTCGCCGAGTTGGGTGAGGGCGTCGACCAGCACACCGTGGACGCTGCCTCCGTACGGGTTGAGCGCCTCGGCGCGGCGTCCCCAGTCCCGGGCCGCGGTGAAGTCGTGGCGGGCATTGGCCAGCGCGGCCATCCCGGTCATCGCCTGCCAGTTCGTGGCGCTCTCCAGCTCCAGCGAGCGCCGCAACGCGCCGTCGGCCTTTGGGTAGTAGGAGGGGTCGGCGGTGATCCGGGCTTGTTGCACGTAGGCCGAGCCGAGTTGGGCCCAGGTCACCCAGTCGTTGGGTAGGCGCTTGAGGCGCCGTTGTGCGGCCGCGACCGTGGAGTCCAGGGCGCTGCCGCCCGCCGTCGCGCCGGGCAACGCCGGGCGCGATTCGTGCTCTCGCGGCAGGTGTGTGGAGACGATCGGGGTGCCGACCAGGAGGACGACGCCGGCTAGCAGAAGCACGAAGGGCAGTCGGGTCAGCGCGCCTGACGCGGCGGCCACGCGGCGCCGCCGGCCGGTCACGACCCGCCGCCGGACAGGGTGGCGTAGGCGACGAGGTTGTCCCGGTAGCTGCCCGCCCGCTGGTCGAAGACGCCGGTGCAGGTGATCAGCCGCAGCTCGGCACGATTGCTGGGGGCGTATACCTCGCCTGAGGGGAAGGTCGCCTTCGGGTACTCGCTGAGCCGATAGACCCGGAACCGCCATTCCTTCCCGGCGATGTCCCGGACTTGCACATCGCCGCCCACCGCGAGGTCCCGCAGCCGGTAGAACACGCCCGGCCCGGTGTGCGAGTCCACATGTCCGACGATCACCGCGGGTGGTCCGCCCGCCTCACCGGGCATCGGACCGCTGGCGTACCAGCCAGCTACCTGATAGTCGGTGGGCGCCGGCAACGCACCATTAGCCTCACGCGCCAGGTCCACGAGCGTGGACCGCACCCCGATCGAGGGAATTGCCAGCTCGGCAGGCTGCGCGGGAGAGCCGGAGCCGATCCGGCCTGCGCCTGCCTCAGCCGTCACGGTCGGGACGGCAACCACATGGTTGACCGGCGCCCACACCGCATCCGTCGGTGGCCGCGCAGTCGCGGGCCGCTCCGCGCCTGAAGCCGCAACCAGCCCTGCGGCGGTCACCAACAGCACCGCCATCGGGAACCCGCGGAGCCGCTGCCGCACCGTCGACCACGTGCGCCCGCTGGCCCGCCCTTTAGCCACCGCGCACATCCCGGCAACCTCCTGTGAGCTCGAACCATGGGGTGCGGCGCCGGCCACCTACGCAGGCCGGCGCCGCGCTGTCAGTCAGTTCCCGTCCGCTGGGGGACTCGTCACCGCCAGCCGGTTGCGGCGGCGCCCGAGCAGCAGACCGGCCCCGAAGAAGCCAACCGCACCGAGGCCGCCGGCGATCCGGATCCACGTGACGGCTCGCGGCGCGGTGCCGCCGGCGCCGCCGGGCACTCCACCTGACGGCATACCGTCGGCGTCGATCTGGTTCACCGCCACGTTGCTCGGCAGCGCCAGATAGGGGAAGGTGTTCCCGAACGGCACGTTGTTGGTGTTGACCTCGTCACCTGCAGCGAGCGCGGGCACCAGTTGGCCCGTCTGCGCCGCGCCCTCGAACGCCTGCAACTCGATGTCCAGCACGTCATCGGTGAGACGTCGCCCGTTCGGGAAGCCCTGCAGGTCACCGCCGAGCACGCCCAGCCGATTCGGGTTGGCGGTCACGGGGACACTCATGTTCAACCGGAGCATCTCCGAGGGCACGAACGACGCCGCGTCGACGTCGGCGTTGAGGATCTGCGAGTTCAGGTCGGCCTGGATCGGCGCCTTCGTGTTGTCCAGGGTCGGCGCGTTCTTCGCGATGCCGGTCAGGAAGATCTCGGCGAGGTCGTTGCGGGGCGTCGCCGGTGCCGGGATGTTGTAGAGCTTCTGAATCACCTGCGGCAGTTCCGGGTTGAGGATCCGGTTGATCAGCTGCTGGTTCTTGCTGTCGTCCGCCGGTGTGCTGGCGTTGAAGGCGTCCTTCTGGTTCGCGGCCGGCACCAGCTCGTTGACGAGCGGATTACCCAACCGGGACACCTGAACCTGGTCTCCTCCGGCCCTCGGCTGGCTGACCTGCATCCCCTGTTGAGAGGTGGTGCTCCAGATGCCGACGACCGGGTTCCTCGTATCGTCCCCGTTCAACGCGAGCGCCGACTTGGGCACCTGCAACGCCACGGTCTGCACGTTGTAGCCGGCCAGGGTGTCCTGCCCGCGTTCGGACAAGTTCGCGCCGTAGATGAGGTCGAACACCCGCAGATCCAGGAAGAACGGATCCTCGGTCTGACCCGCGTACGTCTGACCGCCGCCTTCCACCGGAAGTATCGCCTGCTGTCGCAGCCGGCCATAGTCCGGCATCGACGCCGGCCCCACATCCGACGGCGCCGCCGTGCCGTCCTGCACCAACACCCGCGACTCGCCACCACGAATCTCGGTCAACGTGTACTTCTGTTTGAACAACAAGGTCGGGTCGGTCAGATTGTTGACCACGCCGTTGTTGTAAAGGAATGTCGTGCCGTCACGCTTGTCGTCGTTGGTGAAGACCCACCGGTAGGTGATGTCCGCCTTCGCGTCGCCGTTGTTGTCGATGTTGATGTCATAGCGCGCGCCGGGCTTGAAGAAGTAGAAGTTCGGACCGCCGTTGGGCTCCTCGAACGGCAGCCAGTTCGCGATCAACGTGACCGTGTCCTGCTTGTCGGGGCTCACGAAGGCGTACACGTCGGTGTTGTCCACCTCCGGGTCACCCGCGATCAACGGCGCCTCCCGGTGACTCGACGCCCCCGCCACCTCCGACACCAACCCGGCGCCGCCGGTTCCCGCGATCAACGCCAGAACGCCGGCGCTGGCGTAGCACGCCCGCACGCTGCGGCGCGAACTCCATCCGATACCGATCCGCACGCCCCACCCCCCCATGATCAGCCCGCCCCGAGGCAAACCGCCGGGCACCTGGCTCATTCAAAGCACGCGAGGGGGCAACGTGAGGGAAATCCACGAAAGGCCCGCCGCCGACGGTCAGGGGGCAGTAACGTGCCCTGCCCACAGCAACCAAGCCCCGGTCGTCCGGCCCGCGTTGTCGGCAGCAACAGCCCGGGCCGGATGCGGGACGATGTGCCTGCGCAACCGTCCCTGGGCAGGCCCGGCTGGTCAGATCAGCGGCGCCGGGCTGCATCCACCGGCTGGCGTCCTCGGCATTGCCGGGTGGAGCTGCTGCACGATGTCGCTGAACCAGAGATCAGCGTCGCGCTGGCCCGCCGGTGCGTACCGGTTTCATCGAACCCCCGCTGGAACCTTCGGTTGGATACTCGCCATCGTCGTCTTCGCCTATCTGCAGTAAACCCAGACCGCCTGGAACGGCGGCCATGCCATCACCTGGCAAGGCCGCCGGTACCCCTGGGGGTCACTCCTCAGCGTTCAGGGACGGACGGGCCGACTGTGCGGAGCGGTATGCGCGTGCGACCGTGGACGAGGTGGCGGCCAGCTGCGGACGGGTCGGCAACCAGACGGTCTGAATGCCGAGTTGCTCGTTCATCGCGGCGAGCTGGTACTCGTGGCGAAGGTCCGCGGCCGTGCGTAGGCCGCGGACGATGACCGTGGCACCGCGGCGCAGGCAGTAGGCGGTGGTCAGGCCGGTCCAGGTGTCCACCTCGACATTGCCCCAGGCTGCCGGCATGGCGTCGCGCACGTGTACGGCCCTGGTCGTGGCCTCGGCGGTTGGTTGCTTGTCGGCGTTCACGGCCAGCAACACGATGATCTGGTCGAACATCACCCGGGCGCGGGCCACGAGGTCGCGGTGCCCCGGGGTGAATGGATCGAACGTACCGGGATAGACGGCCAACGAACCGCGTACCGGCACCACTCCAGGATCCGGCGTAGCTGTCACCGCGACTTCAACCACATGGCCACGATCATCCCAGCCGTACGTTTGCCGACCCGACTGTGGGCCTTGTCGTCACCGCCGGCCACCGCCGACATCCTGATCTGCCGCAAGGCGCTCGGTCACCCGCTCCATCAGCCGCAACGAGCGCGGACCGCGCCCGGAGCCAGCGCTTCAGCCGTATCCAGCCTGGGTCACGGGCGCAACCGGGGCCAGCTCGGCGTGGTGCCGATGAGGTCCGTCCGTCCGGTGGCCACCGCGATTACGAAGTCGGTGAGCGTGCCGTTGAACGGCTCCAGTTCCCCGGCCCGCTCGACGACGACGGTCCAGGCGTTCGGGTTGGGGTCGGTGGCGTTCCAGCCGATCAGGTCGCGGCCCTCGGTCCCGCCGCACATCACCACCGGGAACGGTGGCTGCTCGTCGTCGAGCAGGTCGGTGAACCATTGCGTGTGCTCGACCGGGTCGCCGAACGACAGCCCGTCGAGCACGGCCTCGCCGTAGCCGGTGACCAGCCGCTTGAAGTCGTCGGGCAACCGCCGGCCGAGTTCCCGCTCGGTGTCGGTCCAGTCGACCTCGCCAGGGTCGGGCGGGCCGAGCAGCGTGGCGAGCAGGGCGAACGGGTCGCGGCGGCGTGTCGACGGCGGCGGCGCGGGCGGCACGCCGTCGGCGGCCGGGGTCCACAGCGCCGCCCCTGGGGAGGCCGCCGGATCGAGGATTGGCAGGTCCATCCGCCTGTCGAGCCACTCGGCCAGGAACGCCGTCGTGGGCAGGTCGATCCGCTGCCAGCCGGTGCCGATCACCACGACCGGCCAGTGGTCGGCGGAGTGCCAGGCCGGCAGCCACCACAGCGTCTCGCCGGTGGCCATCCGGCCCCACAGCCGCATCCCGGGCGGGTCCGGGTACAGGCCGGCCGGTGGGTCCGCCAGGTCGGCGGCGGCGTGCTCGGCGGCAAGGTCGAACCCGTCCGGCCCGCCCGGCGCGAGCAGGCGCAGCACGCCGCCGAGCGTTCCCGGCCCGGTGGCGTCGAGCAGCTCGCGGTAGTCCGCCGGGGCGTCAACATCAGCCCAGGGCCCGGCCCGGTCGCGGGTCGCTGCCGCTGCCGGCAGCGCGGCGAGCAGTCGGTCCAGCCCGGACCGTGACGGCGTGAGCGGCGCGACCGGCGTGGGACGCGGCCGTTCGAGGCTCAGGTCGGGGCCGTACCGCGCGGGCAGCGGGCCGGTGCGGTGGCCGGGGCTCCAGTCGATGCCGTCGGTGACCATGGCCGCCACCAGGTCGGTCATGGTCAGGTCGAACCGGTGCCAGCGGTGATGGGCGAACCGGGCGACGACCGGCCAGGTGTCCGGGTCCTCGGAGCCGGACGGGTCCCAGAAGAAGTCGTCCCCGGCCCGGCTCGTTGCCCACTTGAGCAGCCCCCACGGTTCGGGCCAGAACCGGTACGGCGCCGAGCCGGGGTTGGCGTCGCGGTTGGACCGCAGCCAGCCCAGGGTCCGGACCTGGTACGGCACCTCGCTGCCGGCAGGCGACCAGATCCACACGTACTCGCCGAGGTCGATCGGTCCGTAGGCGGCGGCGAAGGCTCGGAAGTCGGCCGGCAGCGGCACCCCGAGGCGAGCCTCGACGTCGGCCCAGTCGACGGGCGGCACGTGGGCGGGTGGCGGCCCGATGAGCGCGGCGAACCGGTCGAGATCCACGACCGGCAATTATGCCTTCGTTGATGAGCGGTGCGGCAGCTCCGCCCATCGTCGTGGTAACAGGCTCGGAGTCGTGTTCGGGAGGGAACGGATACCTGTTGGACGACGCCGGGTTTGCGTACCTGCCCAAAGGCCCAACTCCGGACCCGGAAACCCCCGACTTTGAGTCCCCGGTCTTCAAGCACCTCGGCGGTGCCTGGTACAGCTGGACCGCGAGTTGGTAGGCGAGGAACGCGAGGGCGAGTACCGGCCGCCCCACGCGACAGCATCCGCCTAGAAGATGAGGTTGCAGCCGTCTGGGGCGAGTGGGCGTTCCCGAACATCCGCTTGTGCCGCGAGGCTCGCGCTGACAGGGCGCGTTGTGGTTCGCCGCTGACGACAGCGTACGGGCAGGTTGACTACGAGTCTTGGACGAGGAAGCACCCGTGCCGGCCGTCGGTGGAGATGAACGCGAACGCCACCGGTGCGGCGCCGAGGTTGAGGTGGAACGGTTTCCAGTTCGCCTCGAGGCGTAGTAGGGGCCGCCACGGCCCGCTCGTGGGCCAGTCGTGCTCGTTGAGCAGTAGTGCCGTCCCGCCGATCTTGTCCTGGTCCAGTTGCTGGAATTAGCGGTCCCGTTCGTGTGGCGGCAGCGCCATGTAGGCGTCGTACGGCAGGTGCTCGGGGTCCTCGCCGCGGACCAGCTCGACGGTGTACTCCGCCGGCGACCCATCGCCGTGGTAGAGGGTTGGGCCGCTGGTCAGTGGGCTGGTCGGCCCGTCGAAGACGCCGCCGGGCTGGATGATGACGGCGTTCTCGCCGCCGTCGGGGAAGATGACGTCCGGGTCGAAGTCCTCCACGTCGCTGCCGTGGTCGCCATGGGTGAGGAACACGTAGGCCAACTGTCCCGGGCCGGCTCCGGCGAGCTCGGGCTCCAATGCGATCTGGCAGACGAACCGCATCGGGGTGTCCCAGCCTTGGCTTACCGGCCACTGCGGTCCGGTAAGCCAGACGGGCTGGCCGCCGAACTTGGTGACCGGCTCGGGCCGCGGGTCCCTGCGTGAGCTTGGCCCGGGGTGGGGCCACAGGCCGTTTTCGCAGCCCAACTGGCCTGCTCGGCGGTCCGAGGCGGAGCCTCTCTGGTGCTGTGACCGGGAAGGTTCACCGTGATCGGAAGGCGGCTCGCGGGACGAGCGCACGCGAAACGGCTGGTATTACTGGGGCATGCAGGAAGAGACCGCACGCTCCGCGATCGACACGTTCATCTCCGCGTTCAACGCCTCGGACGACAGCTATGTGACTGCCCTGCTCTCCCAGGCCCTGACCTCAGACGTGGTCTTCTGGGGGCCGTTGGGTCGCAGCGAAGGAATCGGGGCGGTCGAGCGGTTCGTGCTGGACATCCGACGCCACCCGGCGGGGACCGGCACGATGGTGCGCTGCTCAGCGGTGGACATGCCTGACGAATGGGCCCGGTACCAGTGGGTCTTCACTACGCCGGATGGAGGTCCCCGCCTGGCGGGAACGGACGTCGTCCATCTGCGGCGGAGCCTCATCGACCAGTTCATCGTCTTTGCGGGGGAGATCGAACCGTCCGCCTCCTGAGTCATCCTTCTGTCGCTGTCCTTCTCCTGAACTTGCCCCCTTCCGCGTTCGGGGGCTGCGGTTCGCGGTTGGTCAGGCTGCGGTGTTGAGGGGGCGTCCGCCCCAGCGGATGCCCTTTTCGCTGCGGGTGCGGGCGCGTTCCTTGCGTTGGGCGGCGAGTACGTCGGGGTGCCGGGCGTTGGTGTTGCGCCAGCGCAGGTAGCGGTGCAGTGTCTGGGTTTGCGCGGGGTGGCTGCGGTGGTGGGAGTTGGCCAGGGTGAACTGCCGCAGCGGGCCGAAGTGGGCCTCGATCGGGTTGGCCCAGGAAGCGTAGGTTGGGGTGAAGCACAGCTCGACCTTGTTCTTCTTCGCCCAGCGGCGGATGCCCGCGCCGGTGTGGGCGGAGAGGTTGTCCAGGATGATGTAGATCGGGGGACCGTCGGGTCGGGCGGCGCGGATCGACTTGAGCGCGGCCAGGGTTGGCGGTGCCCTTGCGACGTCGGTTGACGCCCCACAGGCGGTCGTCGCCCACGGAGTAGCAGCCGTGGAAGTAGGTGACGCCATGGGTGCGGCGGTAGGTCGCCGGCAGCCGGTTTGGCTTGCCCTGCTTCGCCCAGCAGGAGCCTCCGGTGGGCCGGATCCCCAGAGGCCCGAACTCGTCGAAGGCGAAGACCCGGTCCGGGAAGCGTTCCAGCACCTGCTCAATCCGGTCGAGCTTGGCGTCGCGATCAGGGTCGGGCGACTCCTTCCAGGTCACTACAACGAGCACCGCCCCCACCGGGCCCGCAACCAACTCCCGCCGGCCGCTGACCAACAGCCCATCGCCGTACACGAACTCGAAGGCCGCCGACTCCTGCGTACCCGCATCCTCGGCGTCATCAACGAGTACCGCTATGCCGCTTGACCTGCAGCGACGACTTTCCGAGCCCCACAGCCGCCTTTTGGTCACGGCCGAAAGGTTTCACGCGCGGCATCGATACATCTAGACAGGTCAATCCGGGTCCCCTACTGTGATCGCACGGCCTGAGACCGCTCTCTATACGATCCGTTCGGCGGCGGACGCGTGAAGTGTGCTCGACGACGCAGGTCGACGTCGCGGCATCCTCGGATGCGGCGCGGCGGGCGCGCGCCCTGCCTGGCGAACTTGGTCAGGAAGGGGCACTGGTGAAACGACAGCCCATCGTTCGATGGCAGCCAATGGCGGCCGCTCTGCTTCTGGTCGCCCCGGGACTCAGCGTCCTCGCCGCGCCGGCAACCCCGGCCGCGGCGGCGATCAACCCCGCCGACTTCCAGCAGGTCACGCTGGCCAAGGGCATGGCCGAGACCGGTGAACCCATGGCGCTCGCGGTGTTGCCGGACCGCTCGGTGCTGCACACCGCGCGCAACGGCACCCTGCGCCGCACCGATGCCGCCGGCAACACGTCGGTGATCGCGAACATCCCTGTGTACACGCACGACGAGGAGGGGCTGCAGGGCGTCGCCGTGGACCCGAACTTTGCCAGCAACCGCAACATCTACCTGTACTACGCGCCGCCGCTGAGCACCCCGGCCGGCGATGCGCCTGCCACCGGTACCGCCACCGACTGGGCGACCTGGACTGGGGTCAACCGCCTGTCCCGGTTCACCCTCAACGCCGACTACACGGTGAACATGGCCAGCCAGGTCACCGTCCTGGAGGTGCCCACCAGCCGCGGCATGTGCTGCCACGTCGGCGGCGACATCGACTTCGACGCGGCCGGCAACCTGTACCTGTCCACCGGCGACGACACGAACCCGTTCGAGTCGTCCGGCTACACGCCGATCGACGAGCGCACCAACCGCAACCCCGCCTACGACGCACAGCGCTCCGCCGGCAACACCAACGACCTGCGCGGCAAGGTCCTACGGATCAAGGTCAACGCCAACGGGACGTACTCGATCCCGGCCGGCAACCTCTTCGCGCCGGGCACCGCCAACACCCGGCCCGAGATCTACGCCATGGGCTTCCGCAACCCGTTCCGGATGAGCGTCGACAAGGCCACCGGCATCGTCTACCTCGGCGACTACGGGCCGGACGCGGGCCGGACCGACGCCAACCGGGGCCCGTCCGGTCAGGTCGAGTTCGACCGGATCACCGGGCCGGGCTTCTACGGCTGGCCGTACTGCACCGGCACCAACACCACCACCGAGACGTACAACGAGTGGAACTTCGCCACCAACTCCACCGGCCCGAAGTTCAACTGCACCGGCGGCCCGACGAACAACTCCTTCCGTAACACGGGCCTGACCACGCTGCCGGCGGCCAAGCCCGCCTGGATTCGTTACGCCGGCGACGCCGGCTCACCGCCCGAGTTCGGCACAGGTTCCGAGTCGCCGATGGGTGGCCCGGTCTACCGGTACGACGCCACGAACCCGTCGACCACGAAGTTCCCCGCCAGCCTGGACGGGCAGTACTTCGCCGGCGAGTTCGGCCGCGGCTGGATCAAGCCGATCGTGGTCAACGCGGACGGCTCGCCGGGCGCGATCGACAACTTCCCGTGGAACGGCAAGCAGGTCATGGACATGGCCTTCGGCCCCGACGGGTCGCTGTACGTCCTGGACTACGGCACCGGATACTTCAACGGCGACGCCAACTCCGCAGTCTACCGCTACGACTACGTCGGCGCCGCCGGCAACCGCGCCCCGACCGCGGTCGCCAGCGCCGACAAGACATCCGGCGCGGCGCCGCTGGCCGTGACGTTCTCGTCGGCGGGCTCCAGCGACCCCGATGGCGGGACGCTGACCTACTCGTGGGCGTTCGGCGACGGCGGCACCTCCACCGCTGCCAACCCGTCGCACACGTACACCACCATCGGCAACTACACGGCCACCCTCACGGTGCGTGACCCGCAGGGCGCCACCGGCACGGCCAGCGTGCCAATCAGCGTCGGCAACACCGCCCCGACGGTCACCGTCAACAGCCCCGCCTCCGGGCAGTTGGCCGCCTTCGGCGACAGCGTCCCGTGGAGCGTCACGGTCACCGACCCGGAGGACGGCACGATCGACTGCGCCAAGGTGACCATGGCCTATCTGATCGGGCACGACCAGCACGCCCACCAGATCACCTCGCAGACCGGCTGCTCCGGCACGATCACCATCCCGGCGGACGGCGAGCACGACGACGCGGCGAACATCTTCCCGATCTTCGACGCGTCCTACACCGACAAGGGCGGCCTCACCACCCACGCACAGAACATCCTGGCGCCGAAGCACCGGCAGGCCGAGCACTACAAGACCTCCTCGGGCGTCAACAAGGTCAGCAGGGCCACGGCCGAGGGCGGCATGACCGTCGGCGACATCAACAACGGCGACTGGATCCAGTTCGACCCGTACAAGCTCAACAACGTCACCTCGTTCACCGCCCGGGTGTCGTCCGCCGGGGCTGGCGGCATGCTGCGGTTCCGGACCGGATCACCAACCGGCGCGATCATCGGCTCGGCGACGGTCACCCAGACCGGGTCCTGGGACACGTACGTCACGGTGAGCGGCACCATCAGCGGCGCACCGGCAGGCACCACCTCGCTGTACGTCACGTTCGCTGGCAACGGCAAGCGCGCGCTGTTCGACCTGGACAGCTACACGTTCGTCACTGGTTAGAAGGGAGACCACCGATCATGACGCGTAGACTCGCTCTCTGCCTCGCCATCGTGGTCGCCGCGCTCGGCTTCAACGCCGTGCCGGCCCATGCCGCGCCGGACTTCACCGTGCTCGTCTTCAGCAAGACCGCCGGATTCCGCCACGACTCCATCCCCACCGGCATCCAGACGATCCGCGACCTGGGCACGGCGAACAACTTCGCCGTCGAGGCCACGGAGGACGCGGCCCAGTTCAACCCGACGAACCTGGCCCGGTTCAAGGCGGTCATCTGGCTGTCCACCACCGGCGACGTGCTCAACGCGACACAGCAGACCGCGTTCGAGAACTACATCCGCGCCGGCGGCGGCTACGTCGGCGTGCACGCGGCGGCCGACACCGAGTACGACTGGCCCTGGTACGGCGGCCTCGTCGGAGCGTACTTCGCCAGCCACCCGACAATCCAGCCCGCGACGGTCCGCATCGCCGACACCACCCACCCGTCCACGGTCGGTCTGCCGGTCGCCTGGAGCCGCACCGACGAGTGGTACAACTACCGCACCAACCCCCGCCCGCAGGTGCACGTCCTCGCCACGCTCGACGAGTCCACCTATACCGGCGGCACGATGGGCGGCGACCATCCCATCTCGTGGTGCCGGGCCTATGACGGCGGCCGGTCGTTCTACACCGGCATGGGCCACACCATCGGCAGCTACGGCGAAGCCAACTACCGCACGCACCTGCTCGGCGGCATCCGCTACGCCGCACAGGGCACCGGTGACTGCACGGTCAGCGCTCCCCCGCCGGACCTGGCGCTGAACCACCCCGCCACGGCGTCCAGCGTGCAGAACGCCTCTTTCCCCGCCTCGAACGCCGTGGACGCCTCCCCCACGACGCAGTGGACGAGCGCGTCGTCCGACCCGCAGTGGATCCGGGTCGACCTCGGCGGCACGTACACCATCAACCGGGTCCTGCTGGTGTGGGGAACCACGTACGGCAAGAACTACCAGATCCAGACCTCGGCCGACGGGAACACCTGGACCACGATCCGGACCATCACCAACGGCAACGGCGGCGAGGACGACAACTTCGCCCTGAACGCCTCGACCAGGTACGTACGCATCTACGGCACGGCCCGCGGCACCAGAAAGGCCGGCTACTCGCTGTTCACGTTCCAGGTGTACGGGACGTGATTCAACCGTCGGCGGCGTAATCGATCCCGCACTGACAAGAGCGGCGCGGAGGAGATCGCCAGCAGAGGCGGCACCACCGACGAATGGCGGTGCCGCCTCTGCGCTCTCTCGGCCAGTGGCCTGACCTGCAGCTGCAAACTCATCCGGCGCCACGAAACGAGTTGATCATCAATGCCTCAAATGTGGCCCCGCTGCGTCGACTCGGCCCGGGTGCCCCTGCATTTTGGGGGCGGGCTCGCCGTTGCAGGTGCCGAAAACCTCATCCGTGCTGGTCACAAACTTCTTGATCACCGAGTGGTGAGTGCGGCTCTGCCGCGGGCGCGCTGGGCCCGACGGTGATCGACATCGAAGCTGAGGTCGGCGTACGGCACCGCGCAAGGATAGAGCCGAAGGCACCGATCGCACAGTGGGCCGGCCTCAACACCTGAACCACCAAGCGCACGAGGCGGAGCACTTGGAGATCGCTGTGGACTCTCGCTCGTGAAGGGACCTCACTCGCCGGGGCGGCTGCTCGCCAGTCAGCCGGCGAGCAGCTGGCTGGTCTCCTCTCCGAGCGCCACCGCCGCTCGAGCCGCCAATGCGACAAGATCAGCGTGCTCCGCCACGGTGGTCCGCAGCTCCGGCCGAGGAGCGTAGCGCCAGGCGACTCGCGCTGCGTCACGGGGGGTGAGTCGGGTGACATCGGCCTTGCCCGTTCGGCCAGCGCGCGATAAAGGCGCGAAGAACGCCTGAACCGGCGTGCGAGAAGCAGGCCGCGGCCGCCGGGAAGGGACCGGAGTGCAATCCCCCCGTTTTTCGACGTGAGCCGGCTCATCTGCCCGCGAGCAGGCTCTCGACGACCGGCCGGTCGGGGTAGGACGACTGCGCGCCACGCGCGCCGACCGTGATCGCCGACATCGCGACGGCAAACCGCACCGCGTCCCGCAGCGGGGCTCCGTGCGACAGCTCGCACGCCACGGCGCCGACGAACGCGTCTCCGGCCCCGGTAGTGTCGACGACCTCCACGACACGACCCGCCTCACGGTGGAGCCCGTCCGGATCGGCGACGAGCGCTCCGTCCACGCCGAGCGTGATGACGACGGACCGTGCACCGGCGTCGAGCAGTCCGCGGGCGAGTTCCTCGAACCCCGAGGCGTCGCGGCCGAGCACGATCCGCGCCTCGTGCTCGTTGACGATGAGCGGGTCGCACGCGCGCAGCGTGTCGGCCGGCAGCTCCCGTGCCGGGGCGGCGTTGAGCACGACGCGGATGCCGCGCGCCGCCGCCGCCGTCGCAACGTGGTCGACCGTCGCGGCGGGGATCTCCATGCTCAGCACCACCACGCGCGCCTCGGTCCAGCCCGCGTCGGGCCGCTCCACGAGTTCGACGTCAACCGCGCTGTTTGCACCGGGCGAGACGACGATCGAGTTTTCGCCGTCCGGTGTGACGAGGATGATCGCCGTGCCCGTCGGCCGCTCGACGGTGTGGACGTGCTCGACGTCGACGCCGGCGTCCTGCAGTCCCCGGCGGAGGAACGCGCCGTGGTCGTCGTCGCCGAGGCATCCGACGAGCCGCGTGGCGGCGCCGGCCCGAGCCGACGCCGCCGCCTGGTTCGCGCCCTTGCCGCCGGGGTGCAGGGCGAGGTTGGAGCCGAGTAGCGTCTCGCCGCCGCTGGGGCGCCGCGGCACCTCGACGACCAGATCCGCGTTGGTGCTTCCCACGACCACGACCTCTGGCATGCCTATCCCTCCGACCGCCGGTCCGGTCAATCCTGGCGCAGCGACGCGTCGAGCGCCGACAGCCGCGAATCCAGCAGGTCGCGGAATCGCTCGACGTCGACCTTCACCGCGACGTCGCAGTTCGGCTCGCCGCTCTCGCAGGCGCGGTCGACGAGCGTCATCCCGGACGTGAGGCGTCCGACGTTCTCGACGTCGACGAACGCCGGCACCGTCGTGAACACGTCGGGGTCGATCACCCCGGCGACCGCGAGCGAGTCGTGCTGCGGCATCGCGGCCTCCATGTCGACGCCGACGTTGTGGTAGCCGGCGAGCAGGTGCCCGACGATTTCGGCGACCGGGCCACCCGAGGCGAACAGCCGCGGCAGGTGCTTCCGCGCCACCGTGGCCTGGTGCGTCGCGTTCAGCCCCACCATCGTGATCGGGACGCCGAACGCGAAGACGCGTGCCGCGGCGTCCGGGTCGAACCAGATGTTGAACTCCGCGACGGGCGTGACGTTGCCGAGTACGTCGAACGCTCCCCCGCCCATGATGACGAACCGCTCCACCTTGCGCGCCGTCTCGGGGTACTCGTTGACGAGCATCGCGATGTTCGTGAGCGGCCCGATCGGGACGATCGTGATGGGGTCGGTGCTCTCCTCGATGAGACGCGCGAGTAGGGGGACTCCGGGTTCGAAGGTCCGCGTCGAGACGGGCAGGCTGTGGCCGGCGAAGCCGTCCTCGCCGTGCACGTCGGGCGTGAAGTCGATGTCGCGCCGCCACAGTGGCCCCGACGCGCCCTTGCCGACCGGGATGTCGAGCCGCAGCAGGTCGGCGAGGGCGGCCGCGTTGCCCGACGTGTATGGGAGTCCGACGTTGCCCGCCACGGCGACGAGCCCGCGTAGGTCGACTTCGGGACTTGCGGCGGCCAGCATGATCGCCAGCGCGTCGTCGATGCCCGGGTCGGTGTCGATGACGATGGGGCGGGCGTTCATCGGATCACCGTCGCCTTCGTCGGGCCGAACCACACGACGTCCTCGCGCTTGACCCCGTAGAGGTGGTTGCCGATGAAGGGCTCCACCGCCCACGCCCCGCGCATTACGGTCTCGTTGGAGGCGTCGATGTACCCGTCGTCGTACGACGAGTTCGCGGTGAGCGAGTGGCCGATGTTGCTCAGGCGATCGAGTAGCACGTACGGGGTTTTCGCGAGCTCGTCGCTGAAGACGCCGAACCAGTCGCACGCCCGCATCCCCGGCTTCGCGGCCGCGAGGACCGTCGCGTGGATGCGCTCGATCGTGGCGAGCGCCTCGCGCTGGGCGTGGTTGTCTCCCCGCTGGAAAGAGCGTGTGCAGTCGCCCCACCATCCGTCGACGGTGACGGGGTGGACGTCGATCATGCCGAGGTCGAGGTTCCACAGGGCGCGGTCGGTGGGCACATCGGTGGGGAAGCAGCTGAGCGTCCCGATCCCGAAGCCGACCGTCGTTGGCGTCCACGTGCCGACCGCGCCGGCGTCCAGCACCATCTGGTCGATGATGCGGTGCAACTCTCGCTCGGTCTGTCCCGCGACGGCGGCCTCGGTGCCGGCCTCGGCGACCTTGATGGCGATGCGCTGCGCGGCGACGAGGCCGGCAGGCGGCTCGTCGGTGATCTCGTGGTCTGTCATTCCTTCTCTCCTTCTTCCTCGCCCGCGAGCCAGCCGACCATGTCCTGCCAGAGGGCGTCGAAGCCCTCCCATGCGAGGAACTCCGGCGGCAGCCAGTGCGGCCCCATGTCGCTCGCGAACGCGGCGACCCGCCCTTCACCGTGGCGGCCGACGACCAGGAGTGGGCGTCCGTCGACGGCGATGAGCGTCTCGGCGGCGGGACGCATCCGGAGTCGCTGGTAGCCGAGGATGGCGGGCAGCTCTTGCGGGACGTGCGCGACGGCGGCGTGCCGCTGGACGACGCGGGGGCGCACGCCGTGCGGCGTCTCCTCGCGGTCGTCGCCGACCTCCATGTGGACTGGGAGGACGGCGGCGAGTGCGGTGCCGCGATAGTTCGCCTTGGCCTCGATGCCCTGGAAGCTCAGGTACCCGCCCACCATCAGCAGCGCGCCGCCGCCGTGTACCCAGTGGGCGAGTGCGGCCAGGCGGTCGGGTACCGCTTGGCCGCGGGTGAACACGTCCGTGGGCAGCAGGATCGTGTTCGCACCGATGTCGCTCAGTACGATCACGTCGTACCGGTCGAACTCGGCGGTCGTCGCCGGGAATTGCGCCGACGCGACGTGGTTGGGCATGAAGTCGACCTCGTGGCCGCCGCGCTCGAGGGCCGCGATGAAGGCGCCGCCGCCCTCCTCGTAGGTCGACGTGAAGAACGAGTCGAACCCCTTCGTGTGGATCGAGGTCGTGGACCACGACTCTCCGGCCAGTAGTACTCGTGCCACGGAATCTCCGTTCGTTCGACGAGGGGCGAGGGTCAGTGCGTCGCGCGGACCGCGGCGACGAAGCGGGCGACGTTCTCGGGGGCGACGTCGCCGGTGTCGGCAAGCGTGTCCTTCAGGGCACTGCCCACGACGACGCCGTCGGCCTGGGCGAGCTGCTCCGCGGCGTTGTCGGGTGTGACACCCGCGCCGACGATCAAGGGGAAGCCGGGGCCGACGATGCGCCGGAACTCCGCGATCTTGTCGAGCGGCGTGATGAGTCCCGTCCCGTCGCCGGTGACCACGATCGCGTCGCACCGCCCGACGGCGAGCGCGAGGTCCTCCTCGAGGGTCCGGCCGGAGCGGTACGGCTGGTACTTGAAGCGGACGCCGCCGAAGACGGATGCCTCTACCCCGGCGCGCATCTCGGTGAGCCGCTCGGCGAACGCGGCGTCTTCCTCTGGCGAGAGGTGGCCGGCGACCGAGTCGAGCTGCAGGAAGGCGATCGGGTACCTGCGCGCGAGCTCGAAGGCCTGCGCGTCGTCGTTGAGGACGTTCAGCCCGATGACGACCTCGGGGCGCTCCGCCGCCAGGTGGTCGAGCACCGCGATGACGTCCTCGACCTCGCCGAAGTAGTTCTCAACGATGATCGCGTCGACGCCGTTTCCCCATAGGTCGTCGATCTCCTGCTTGGCGCGGCGGAGGCGGTCGACCGCGTCCTCGCCCTTCAGATGGAGCATCGCGAAGATGGGAGTGCCCGTGGGGAAGACGGTGCGGAAGGGCCTGCTCATGGGAGTCTTCTCCGGATTCGGATTCGGGGTTCGGATTCGGGGTTCGGGTCAGGGGACGAGCTCGACGACGTCGTCGACGGTGAGGGCGCTGCGGCTCAGATTGAGGTCGCGTGCCAGCTGCGCGGCATCCGGCCGGCGGATGCGGGAGCGCCGGAGGATGTCGTCGTCGAGGAAGACGTCCCTGCGGTCGCCGTCCGCGATCACCGCACCGTCGGCCATCGCGACGACGCGCCTGAACGCGTCGATCACGAAGCGCATGTCGTGCGTGATCGTGATGACGGCGACGCCCTCGTCGCCGAGCCGGTCGAGCATGCCGTGCAGGAGTGCGAGCCCCCGGGAGTCGAGGCCCGCCGTGGGCTCGTCGAGGATCACGTACCGGCACTCCGACACGAGGATGGCGGCGATCGCGACGAACTTGCGGATCGCGCTCGGCAGGTCCTTCGGGTTGGTGTCGAGGTGGTCGCCGATGCCGGTCAGCTCGATCGCGCGGGCACAGCGCTCCTCGCGCTTCTCGTCGGGCCACTTGAGGTACTTGGGTAGGTACTCGATCTCGGAGCGGACGTCGGCGGCGAACAGCTGGTCGTCCGGGTTCTGGAACACGTACCCGACGTCGCGGGCCACCTGCGCGGTGGTGCGCTTCGCGGTCGACGCCCCGTCGAGGAGCACCTCGCCCTCGGTCGGCAAGAGCAGACGGTTCATGAGCTTGACCGTGGTTGTCTTGCCCGCCCCGTTCTGCCCGACGATCGCCAGCCGCTCACCGTCGTCGACGCGGAGGTCGATGCCGCCGATCGCGCGCGAGCCGTCGGGGTAGGTGAAGCCCACCCCGTTCAGTTCAATGGGCATGCGTGCTCCTCCCGATCCGTACGGAGATTTCGTTGAACGCTTCGGCCCGCTTAATCGGCAGCCGGTCGAGCGGTTTCCCGGCGACGGCGAGCCTGCGGCCGAGCTCGGTCACCTCTGGGGGGACGACGCCGTACGCGCCGAACTCGTCCGATCCGACGACATCCCTCGTCGGCCCGTGCATCACGACGGTGCCCTCGTTCATCACCGTGATGGTGTCGGCGTACTGCGCGAGCAGGTCGATCTTGTGCTCCGCGAGCACGATGGACTTGCCCCTGTGCTTGAGTCCCTCGATGATCTCGAACACGGCCTCGGATGCCTCGGGGTCGAGCTGGGACGTCGGCTCGTCGATCACGACGACCGGTGCGTCCATGGCGATGATCGACGCGAACGCGACCTTCTGCCGCTGTCCGCCCGAGAGCTCGTTTGGGTTCTTCTCCACGATCGCCTCGATGCCGAGCTGCTCGACCACGCTCTCGACGCGCTCGATCATCTCGTCGCGGGGCACACCGAGGTTCTCGAGCCCGATCGCGATCTCCTCGAACACGGTCTCGCGGATGCCGCTGATCTGCGTGAACGGGTTATCGAAGACGCAGCCGATAGTCCGCGACAGCTCGGCCGGGTCCCAGTCGAGCAGCGGCCTGCCGAGGATGACCACCTCGCCGGTGAGATCGCCGTGGTGGAAGTGCGGGATGACGCCGCGGATCAGGCTGCACAGCGTCGTCTTGCCGCTCGAGTTGAGCCCGACCACGCCGTGCAGCCGGCCCTCCTCGAGCTGCAGGTCGATGCCGACGAGCGCGGGTTGCTCCGCGTAGGCGTAGGTGAAGCCCACTCCAGTCAGTGAGGCTAGAACCATCCGAGGATCCCTCCGGTGACGGCGGCCGCGGCCACGACGAGCGAGAGCACGACGAGCACGGTGTCGACGGCGGTAAAGGGCTTGAGGTTGAGGAGGCTGGTGTGCCTGCCCGGGTTGTTGAAGGCGCGAGCGTCGAGCGCGATCGCCCGCTCCTCGGTCGCCGTCATCGCCGTCAGGAACACCGGGGCGAGCACCGGGAAGAACGCGTGTGCGCGCACGAACACGTTCCCCTCGGCCTCGATCCCCCGTGCCTTCTGCGCGTCGAGCACGACTCGGGCGGTGGCGCCGAGGTCGGTGATCGCCTGGAATGACGCCAGGATGACGTAGCTGACGCGTGGGCTCACGCCGATCCGCTCGAGGGCCAGCATCAGCCGGCGCATCGATACGATGGCGAAGAATAGCGTCACGCCGCCGCAGATCACCATCACCGCGGTGGTGAAGCGCAGACCGTTTTCGATGCCCTCGCGCGTGATGGCGATCGGCCCGAGCGGGACGAGGACCGTCTCGCCCTTCACGAGCAGGGCGCGCAGGGCGAACAGGATGAGCCCGACCGCGATCCAGAGTTTCAGGATCGTGACGAGGTAGGACGGACCGCGCCCAGCGAGGTACGCGATTCCGACGAAGAGCACGCTGACCGCCAGCGGCACGATCCACCCCGCGCTCGCCAGACCCACCACGATCAGCGCCGTGATGCCGGCGACCATCGCGATGGGGTGGATGTCGAGGACGGCGTTCCCCAGTGTCATCGGCTGGCGGTAGCGGTCAGCGACGGCGGTCACCGCGGTGTTCGTCATGACTGAGTGGCGGTCGTGGCGACCGGCTTCTTCGCGCGCGGATTCGGCTGGCCGAGGTACACCCGGCCGAGCGGCAGCTTGACGAGGAGCCGCTTCGGGATGCCCTTGATGATCGCGTACACGATCAGCACTGTCGGCACTTTGTCGAGGACGTCCATCGGCAACTGGGCGGCGAAGTTCGCCGTGTTCAGGTCCATGCCCATCGCCGTGAGCGCGCCGACGACGATCGCGCCGCCGCCGACGGCGAGCCCGTCGAACACCCAGATCGTGATGAGGGCGCCGCAGAAGCCGCCGATGAAGGCGAACGGGAGCACGGACAGCAGCGTCTTCCACCACGTGCGGAACACGCCGATCCGGCCGAAATAGCCCGCCAGCAGACCGAACGCGACGTTGAGGATCGCGAACGCGAACGTTGGCGGGGAGGTGATCGAGTTGATCCCGTTCGAGATGAGGCCCACGAGCGCGCCCGGAAGGCCGCCGCAGGTCGCTCCCACGAGGATCGTTCCGATGCTGTCGAGATAGACCGGCAGCTTGAGGAGCAGTGCGATCTGCCCGCCGACGAAGTTGATCGCGATACCGATCGGGATCATGAAGATCGTCAGGCGGCCGTAACCGCGCATGAATGTTGCGAATCGACTGGAAGCCATCGTCGGCGTCCTTTCTTGTTTGTGTGCGCCGAACTCAGCCTCAACGGGGTGAGTCACATCGTCGTCGACGTGGTCGGTGCGAACGATCGGAGGAAGTCGTCGACGTCCTCGCGCGTGGTCATGCCGGCGCGCGCGCCGATCTTCCCGACGGCGAGGGCGGCGGCGGCGTTGGCGAACTCGGCTGCGGCGACGGGGTCGCGGCCGATCGAGAGTGCGTAGAGGAAGGAGCTGGTGAATGTGTCGCCGGCACCCGTGACGTCGACGACGTCGACGGGAAGGCCCGGCACCGCGACCACGCCGTCGCGGGTGTGCAGTTCGCAGCCCTCGCTGTCCTTCGTGACGACGACGGCCGTCGCACCTCCGACGAGGAGCTCCGGGATTGAGCCGCCGGTGGCGGCGAAGCGGGCCTCGCCCATGGCGTTCATGAAGACGATGTCGCAGTGCTCGATGAGTCCCGTGCCGTGGTTCTCCTCGTTGTAGACGTCGAGGTCGACGACGATCTTCGCTCCGCGGGCGCGGAGCGCCTCGAGCACCTCGTGCGCGCCGAGCTCCCCCATCCGGAGCGGCTTGGCGTCGGTGAGGGTCGTCACGATGAACTCGGCCTCGGCGAGGTGCTCGAACGTCTCGGGGGTGATTTCGGTGCGCGTGATGCCAAGCGTCGGGATGATCACGATGTGCTGCTCGCCCGAGATGAGGACGATGCAGTGCGAGTCGGGAACAGTCTCGTCGAAGATCACGAACCGGGTGTCGAGTCCGTGCTCGCGCAGCTGCGCGAGGAGCTTCTGCGTGAGGGCGCCGGAGTTGAGTTGGCCGATGAACGACGTCGGCATGCCGTAGTGGGCGTAGATCGACGCGGCGTTCGCGATGCTTCCCCCGAACTCGGGTTCCAGCGCCTGCACGATGACCTTGTCGTTCGCCTGCGGGAAGTGCGGCGTGACGTAGTACTCGTCCTGGGCGACGTCGCCGAGGAACACGGAATGGCGGGTCATCGGCGGACCTCCCCGGTCGAGGCGCGGACGATGAGCTCGACCGGGATGGCGATGCGGCCGGGCACGAGTTGCTCGCCCGTCTCGAGTGCGTGCAGCAGGGTGCGGGCGGCCAGGGTGCCGAGTTCGTGCGTGTCCTGGCGGACGGTCGTGAGCGGCGGAGAACTATGCCGGCTGATCGACACGTCGTCGAACCCGACCACCGAGACGTCCCTCGGCACGCCGAACCCCTGCGCGCGTAGGCCTTCGATCGCGCCGAGCGCCATGAGGTCGTTGTGGGCGAACACCGCCGTGATCTCGCCGGCGGCGAAGGCATCAGCGAATCCGTCGACCGCGGGGGGGCCGCTCTCGACGGAGTAGTCGCCGGACGTCGTGAACACCCGGCCGCCGGCCGGCTCCCACGCGCTGGCGAACCCCGTGCTGCGCCGGACGCTCGTCACCGGTGCATGCGCTCCTTGGATCTCGAGCACGCTGCGGTGGCCGAGGGATAGCAGATGCTCGGCGACGATTCGGCCGCCCGCCTCGTTGTCGGAGACGATTGCCGGCAGGTCGACGATCCCCTCGATCTCCTCGTCGACGAGGATCACGGGGAGATGCCCGTTGAGGGCCGCCCGGGCCTTCGCGCCCAGCACGGCGCCCGAGGCGTAGATGATCCCGTCGACCGCGCGGGAGGCGATCATCTCCAGGTAGCGGCTCTCCCTCCCGGAGTCGAATCCGGTCGTCGCGAGGAGCATGTTGTATCCGCGTTCCATTGCGACGGACTCGATCCCCTTCGCCAGCTCAGCGAAGTACTCGATCGCGATGTCGGGGACGACGACGGCGAGGACGCTCGTCTTTCCGAGCGCGAGGCTCTGCGCGGCGCGGGTCGGCACGTAGTCGAGCTCGACCATCGCCCTGCGCACCTTCTCGCGCACCGTCTCGCTCACCTTGCGCTTGCCGCTGAGGGTGTGCGAGACGGTCGTCGGGCTCACGCCCGCGTGCCGGGCGACATCGGAGATCGAGACCATCCGTGCGGCTTCCTCGTCGTCGGGGCGCGATGCTGCTGCGGGCACCGCGCCGTACCTGGCGGCTCGCTCGGGCGCGCACTGCAGATCTTGCAAAGCGCTTTGGCAAACCGCTTTGGCGAGGAGTATGGGCCGGACCTCCGGCCGAGCGCAAGGGTTTCGTCAGCCCCCGTTGCGGTTCAGCCGCGGACGCATTCTTCGAGCCAGCGCGCGACGCCGTCCTCGTCGTTCGAACGGATGGTGCGCGTGGCGAGGGCCCGCAGCTCCGGCACGGCGTTCGCCACCGCGCACGATTCGTCGGCCACGCCGAACAGCGGCACGTCGTTCACGTTGTCGCCGAAGGCGATCATCCGCCCCGTGCCGAGCTCGTCCGCCAGCCGCCGCGCGGCGAGCGCCTTCGTCCCGCCCGCGGCGTGGATCTCGAGCCAGTGCTCCCAGGTGTAGCCGTCGACGGAGAGGAAGTGCGGCGGCGTAGCCGCGCCCACCCCGCGTCCGGATGGAAGGGCAATTTAGTTGGAGTTGAGCGGTGCGGATCGCAAGATTCCCTCAACCACGTGATCGCGGTGAGTCGGAGTCGCGTGCGCTGACCACCATCACCCGCCACGTCAACGACTACGCAACCCGCGCCCGCCTTCCAGGCGCCGCGTGAAAACTTGACACAAGTGTGAAGAACCTAGCGACCAAAGATCGCTAGCGCCCGGTTCCTCCCCGATCAGCCGCAGGGTGCCCAGACCGAAGTGCGCCAGTCCCGGATCGGATGGTGGCTTGTAGCGCCTGGGGACCACCTGAACATCCCGTCGTGCCCGCGAAAGACCATCGCCTACAGGTGAGATGTGCGCGTGAGGGCGGCGAGCGGGTGGGGCTGGCCCGTCATGGCGGCCAGCGCGGCGGCGACAGAATGCATGCCAGCTCTGATGTAGGTGGTGGTGGCGGGCCCGCGGCGGTCGGCGTGGCCGGCGTAGGCGCGGGCCACACCGCAGCCGAAGTGGCGTTCCACCCAGGTGAGGGTGGTGTGGCGTAGCCAGTGGGTGGAGATGCCCTGCGCGGCGACCCACGGCAGGCGTTCGCCGATGCGTCTCCAGAGGTGGTCGTAGCGGCTGCCTCACTCCTATTGGCCCTCGAAGAGCAGGCATCAGCAGCAGTGACTCGGCGGCAACCGGGCCTTGCACCGACAGACTGGCAGCAGCCGGCAGGGACCAGGGTCGACCAGTGAACGTCTCCGCCATCTTCGCCTTGGTGCGTTCGCAGGTGGCGTCATCGGCGAAGTCCGCGCGCAGAGCCGGAATGCTCCAGGTCTCGGGTGGTTCCGCCACGGGCAGGGTGGCCGCCGATAGAAATTCCTCACCGCGCCGGCCGTTGCTCATGATCGATGGTCTGAGCGGGGTGTGCCGGGTGCCCACGCTGTCAAGTGATCTGCCGAAATGCGCAAGGCGCATCGGCGCGCACCCATGGGAATCGCTAGCTTTCGATGCGGTGGCCGCGGAGTGAGGTCACCCTCTCGGGGCAGGACATAGGAGGAAACATGAACGGTGCCAGCAGTAACCCGACCGCCGGGAAGAGATGGCACAAAGGCAGGAGCGCGGCATTCGCGATGATGCTCGTCGCGAGTCTCCTCTGGGTCTTCGGCGCGAGCCCGGCCCAGGCGCACACGCTCAACGAACTCGCGCCGTCCGGGGCGTCGCCGTGGCTCTACACCCAGTCGTGGGCTCTCACCGGCTACGGATACAACACCCCGCCGACCCACGTCGACTACTACAACGGCGACCACCTCTCGGACAACTACGCCCTGGACATGACCCCGACCGGGGGGCTGAGCTCCTGCGGGCAGCCCATTTACCCGATCTGGGACAACATGAAGGTCTACGCCATCTCCTCCGGCACCGGGGGGATGTACCTGCGCAAGACGATCGGCACGCAGGTCTACGAACTCAAGTTGCTGCACATGAAGAACCTGAAGTACGGCGTGGGGGCCGTCGTCGGCCCGACGAACGTCGTCGGGTACAGCAGCAATACCGGGACGAGCTCGTGCCACCTCCATGTCGCGGTCCACAAGATCGTCAGCGGCACCCGCTATGCCGTGCGTCCCGTCTTCTGCGGCCGTGAGGTGACGGTTCGCAACGTCGGCTACCAAGGCTGCTGACACATCCAGACGGATCGGGTGCACTGTGGGGCGCGCCTCGCGGTGCACCCGTCATGTCCTGGGTGACCAGCTGTCACGCGAATTCGCCGCTCGGCTCTGAAGGATGCACGCGTCCCGTGTCGACCGCCAGCGTTCGCCCACACCGGGTACCAGTTCATCCAGGTCGACGGCGTCACCGGCGTCCTGCTGGCCGTCGCCCTACGGCTACGCCGCCCCGAACCGCAGCCGTCAGCCCGCAAAGAAGCTTGTCAAGCCAGCTGCCACTTTCCGCAGTCAGCTTTCCCTCCGCTCAGTGGTTCACGGACGCTTGCCAGCCGGAAGAGGCCGGCCGTGACCGCGTCGACGTCGGGCAACCCGGCTCGTCCCCCGGCCGGCGACCACCGCTCTGAGGAGGACCATGAAATTTCGCAGCCTGGCCCGGATGTCCGCAGCGATCCTGACCCTCGCCGGCGCGCTGCTGGCCAACGCCGGCCCCGCCGCAGCCCAGCCGACCAAGACGGACACCGCCGCGCAGACCACAGCGACGACCGTCCCGATCGATGTCCAGCTTTTCGGGCTGCGGCCGGGTACCGCGTGCACGACCGGCTGGGTGTTCGGTGACAACTGGAACCACACGGGCACCTTCAAGTGCGGCACCAAGGTGATGCAGGTCGACTGGACCGGCACCGGCGGGTACGAGTACTTCGGCATCGCCCCCGACCGGACCATCTGGCACTCCTGGGCCAGCAGCCGCGGTTACGTCGTCATGCCCAACAACGGCCGCGCCGATGCCATGAACTGGGCGTGGAAGTACTCCGACGGTACGCGGCGAGTCTCGGTGTACGTCTCCGGCAGCGGCTACTGGTGCAGCACCGACTATGCCGGCGACGGGTACAGCTGGAAGAGCTGGGTGCGCTGCTGAGCAGGCCGGCGGCGCCCGTCCAGCCGGGGCGGGTGCCGCCGGCCGCGGCCCGGACGGTTCGGGCAAGCCGTCGGGCAGCGGGTCGCGACCGTCTGCTTCTCCATCCGCTTGAGCACCTCGTGTTGGTGTAGGGGCGGGTCGATGGCTGCTTGCCGCCGGCCGGACACGATGAGCATCTCGTCGGCCCGGGCCCGCAGCGCGGCCAGCATGATCGACTCCGCCCTTGGGCGGAGCTGGGGCACGTTTCGTCCGGCAGGTATGCCCTGCCGGATGAAACGGACAAGCCGTCGGCCGAGTCAGCCGGCCAGCACGGGTGGGCAGGCTCTTCCCATCACCAAGCCGCCCTCCCACCGGGTCGCGACCCCGAAGGCGTCCAACAGCCGCCCGATGTCGCTGGTCACCGTCCGGGTTGAGACACCGAGTCGACGGGCGATGGTGGCATCCTTGGCGCCCCGGCTGAGCAGGGCGGCCACCTGCAGCTGACGCTCGGTGAGCGGGAGGACCCCAGGGGCCTCGCGGATCGGCACGGCCTGCTGCTGCGTCTCCCACCAGAGCTGGCAAAACGCCATGACGAGATCCGAGTCGCGGCAGAGCCAGGCGGTCGGTTGCCCGTCCGGGGTGGGTGGACCGGGGAACAATCCGATGCGTTCGTCAACGACGATGCCGACCCCGTGTACCTTCGGGGCCACCCAGGTGTCGGGATGGACGGCCGCCACCAGCGACAGGTGCTGCAGCGGGCCGGTGATCATGTGGCCTTGGAGGCCGCGCACCCGGGTACGCAGGTTTGGTTCCCGTTCTCGCCGATGCGGGTCGAACGGGCATCCCGGGGCAAGGTTGTACACCACCGACGAGGTGGCTCGTTCCAGCAGCTTGAGCCGTTCGAGGATCGCCGGCAGTCCCACAGCGAACAGACGCACCGGTCCGCCGGTCGACGCCGGGTCCACGCTGGTGATCCGGGCATACACCGACGCCTGCAATGCCCGTGCCCGGGCTGCGGGTTCGTCCTGCTCGGACCACCTTCGGGCACCCATCGGACTCGACTCACTCACCGTCGCACCCCTCCGGATCGCTTCGAGGGCAGCCTGGCACAGCGGCGCAAGCCGCCGGTTTGCCGAGCGCGGCCACGAGTAGGTTCCCCGCAACCGGTCCCGTCGCGTGTGGATCGACCATAGCGATGACGGCGGCTGCCGTCTCCGCACGATCGGCGGCTCGAACATGCCCGCAGCGTCGCGCCGAACGCGGACCTGCACCGGCCCGACGTCGGTGAGCACCGTCTTGATCCGGCTGCCGTTACGGATGTTCCCGCTGCCCGACCGGCAGGGGTCGTGCTTGTCGTAGCCGACGAGGTCGGCAATCTCACCGTCGAAGACCGACTCAAGGACCCGCTTGGCCAGCTGCTGCAGCAGCCCGCCCAC
Organism: Micromonospora sp. NPDC047740; assembly: GCF_043204735.1. Classification (NCBI taxonomy): domain Bacteria; kingdom Bacillati; phylum Actinomycetota; class Actinomycetes; order Micromonosporales; family Micromonosporaceae; genus Micromonospora; species Micromonospora sp. NPDC047740. The sequence goes on along the minus strand of NZ_JBIDCT010000015.1, from coordinate 79,304 downwards.
CGGTCAGCTTCAGCCCGTCACCACGAGCCCGATCGACCAGCATCGCGATCAACTGCTCATCCGCGACCGCGCTCACCGGCTCCACGATCGATTTCCTGCCCCGAGGCGATTTCGGTCGCCATCTGGCGTCTCTCCATTGATGGGTCGATCAGCCGCTATTTCCATTATCAATCTCGATCGGTCCGGTAGCCACCCGCGAAACCCTAGCCCGTATCGGCTGGTCCGCGTCGAGGCAAGCTGGTTGCGTTTACTCGCAATCCGCTGGCGTACGCCCAGGCTCGGTCGCGAGGCTGGTCCGCAATCGACCCCCACCGCTAGGAGAAGGTATGAAACGCACCCTGGCCACAACCCTGGCGACTGTGCTCATGTCCACCGCCATCCTCGGTGCCGTCAGCGCTGTGGCGCCGAGCAGCGCCTCCGCAGCGGCGGGTGATACAACCCTGGTAACGCACCACCCGCCGCTGACCTGCACGACGACCTGGAGCTTCACCGACCGGTGGGGGCACAAGGGAACGTTCAGGTGCAAGACCAGGATCATGGAGATCAACTGGTTTGGCCAAGGCCGCATCGAGTACTTCGGCATCGCGCCCAACCGGACGATCTGGCACTCTTGGGCGAGCAGCGGATGGGTGGTCATGCCCAACAACGGCCTTGCCGACGAGGTCGACGGCGCAATGGCCAGGGAGCCTCACTACCGCACAGTCGCCGTGTGGGCGGGCGGCAATCTCTGGTGCAGCACCGACTACGGCTACGGCTACAGCTGGAACCCGTGGCACCGGTGCGACCTGAACAACTACATCTGAGGTCACGGCGGGCCAGCCGCGGCAATGCAGGCCGCCGCCCGCCGCTCCAGAAGCACTGCCTTCTCTCGTCGCGCCGCATCGACTCTGTTGCTTGGAACCGTGAAGTTCATCCGGGACAGTGGTAGCCGGTGACGAGCCCGACGATGGCATCTCATCGAAGTTGGTCTAGGTAGGCTGCCCAGGGCGGTTGGTTGAGGTCGTGTGACGACACGGCCTGAATCTGCGTGATGACGAAGGCCTCCGGTTGTGGAGTGGAGCCGTCTAGGAACCGCTCCGCCAACCAGGAGGCCTTCGTTTCTGGACAGCTAAGGCGTTGACTGCCTTGCGCCCCGGCGGACGGTGTGGTTCGGGTGAGCGTGAGCGCGCCGGCGACCCAGCCCTTCAGGCGCCCGGCGACCGGCCGATCCGGGTGCTCGGCGCGCCGGGCGATCAGGGCACGGACCCGCCCGGCTTGCCAGCACGGCGTTCGTGGCCCCGGGAGCGTGCCGGGACGGCAGAATCCGGATCCACTCGGTGACCGCGTGATGCAGGTCCGGCGAGCTCCGTGCCAGTGACGCCGAGCTGGCGCCCGCGACCGTGGAGTCGACGTGCGCCAGGAAGTCCTTCATCGCGGTCAGATACATGCGGCCTGCGCTCTCGCGTAGCCGTCCGGCCTGCACGAGTTCCACCCACTCGTCAGCCAGCTCCGCCGCAAGCCGCGCACACGCGAACGAGGCAGGATCGAATGACAGCACCACCGTGTAACGGGTGCGGTGCCGCATGCGGGGCAGGCCGGGTCGCGGCGATCGATGGAGTCGCGGTAGTGGCCGCAGCCCAGCCGTCGCAGACGCTGTAATAGCGGCGTTCCAGGTCAACCGCACCCTGCGGCGGCGTGGCGGCAGCCTCCGACGCACACCCGGCCATTCCCCGCAGCGTTTGTCGGCGGCTTGCCCCGGAGCTCCGACAAACCTCTGACATTGCTTCCACGGACCCACCAATGGAACCCGCGCCAGCCGATCTGCCCCGCGTTGACCTGGGTGTTCATTTGGGGCGCACGTTTGTGAAGGGGTCGGCTGGCGCGGGCCTCGGGTAGTCGCGCGCCCCTGTGCGGACGTGTCAGGGTTCACGCAAGACCTCCAGCCGCAACACAATCAATGTCGGCGGGCTGCGGGACCAGGGAGGTAGGAAGTGGTCGACACGGTGGGCCCTCACGACATTCGTGAGGCGCGACGCGACACGCAGGGGCGCCTGGCATTCGATCCCGTCGAGGAATCGGATGTTGACGCCCTGCAACTCCATGACCTGGACCGTTTCCTGTACCCGGGTGTGGAGCAGGTGCAGTGAGGGGCGGGCGAGGTCCCGAAGCGCAGCCTCGGACAGACCCAGTTATTCCCCGGCGCTCCAGGCCGGTCCGGCGTGGTAGCGGCGGTCGCGATCCTAGCGATCTTTGGTCGCTAGACGGCGAATCCGCGGTGCATCAGGGCGGCGAGGTCGTTGACATGCGACACAGGCGCCATGCCGAATGCACCGGGCCGCCGGTCCACCCGCCGCGCGCACATCGACACGACCGGACGCCAGCTTGATCCGAAACTGTGACGCTGCGTAGTGCGCGGTCGGGGGCATGTCCGGGCGTTTCTCGGCCCACGAGTCGTCACACGCGGCGGGGTGAGGCTGGTTCGGATCTCACGAATCGCGGCATCTGGCCACGACTCGGCATAGACGTGACGTACCAGTGCAGACGGCGATGGGAAGCAACCTTTGATCGAGTACACCGTCTCGCCGCTCTAGGAGTCAGTTGAGCGTGGCTGTGGGGCACACGCCGGGCCTCGCCCAGGTAATGGTCAGATATGCGCAAGATGTTCCCGCTGGCTGCGGCAAAGTGACTCTGGAGGTCATGACCGAAGTTGATCGTCGGAGGGCATCGTGGTCAACAGTTCGACTCAGCACCGTGGCTCCATCGGGACCGTGTCACAGTGCGGCATCCCCGACGAGGTGGACGTAGCGATCATCGGCTCTGGCGGTGCAGGCCTGATGGCGGCACTCACCGCCGCTAAGGAGGGCGCACGAGTCCTTGTCGTCGAGTCCCGGGAGATCGTTGGGGGCGCCACCGGGATCTCCGCGGGTGCCGCGTGGATCCCCAACCACGGCTTCTCGACCCAGGCCCTGAAGGTGAACGACGACCTGGACCAGGCCCGGCGCTACATCTACGGCGAAGGCCGCGATCAGATACTCGACCACGACCTGGTGGAGAAGTTCCTGGAAACCGGACCCCACGTCGCCAGATTCATCGAAGAGCACACTTCCTTCGGGTGGATCCCGACGATCTGGCCGGACTACCGCTCCGACATCGACGGGGCGTCCGTCAGTCGGGCCCTCTTTCCCGGCCCGTACTCCCCGGAGGGACTGGGGGAGGCCGCGAAGTTCGTGCGGCCGGCTCTGACGACTGGCATGGCCAAGAACCCGCTCCCGTTCTGGCTGCTGGCTGGGATCGGCATCAAGGACGTCTGGCTCGCCGGACCGGCGCTGATCGGAGCTCTGCTCGAGGCTGGCCTGCGCAACGGTGTCGACGTACGCGTCGAGACACCCGCGACCCGGCTCCTCCTGGATGGCTCGAGCGTGCGGGGGGTTGTCGTACAGGCCGATGACGGCGTCCAGCACACGGTGCGCGCCACCAGGGGGGTCCTGCTGGCCAGCGGCGGCTTCGAGAGTTCGACCGATGTCACCACGACCCACCTCGGCGCGCCCTTCGGGGTGCAGGTCTCCCCCAGCGGCCATGACGGCATCGCGGTGCAGTTGGCCCGGGAGGTGGGCGCTGATCTGACCGGCATGGAGGATGCCTGGTGGATGCCCGGGGTCCAGTTGCCCGGTGAAGAACTGGAGGGCCGCCCACTCAGTCGGGTGTTCCTCGGCGAGCGAGCGCTGCCGCACAGCATCATGGTGAACAGCAAGGGTGAGCGCTTCGCGGACGAGGCGATGGCGTACGACCAGTTCGGGAAGATCATGCGCGAGGTCGACCCGGAGACGGGCACCATGCCGAACGCCACAGCGTGGCTGATCTTCGACCACAACTACTGGACGAAGTACGGAATCTTCGGCATCACGCCGGGCGGAGAGGTGCCCGACTTCCTCCACCGCGCCGACACCCTGTCCGAGCTGGCGGCCAAGATCGGGGTCGACGAGGTGGGGCTGCTGCGCACCGTCGACCGGTTCAATCCCGAGGCCGCACGGGCTCGCGACCCGCAGTTCGGCCGCGGTGACACCTTGTTCGACCGCTACTTCGGCGCCTTCTATCCCCGGCTGGGCAAGTACTCGCCCGACGTGCGGTTCCCCGCCGCCACCGCAAAGGCACGGATGGGCATCGCAAGGGCGATCGGACCGATCGTGAACAAGCTCGCGGCACGTGCGGCGAAGAAGAACGACCCCGAACACCTGCGCTCCCTCGTGGTCGGGCCCTTGGCGAAGATCGTCCGACCTCTCCTGAAGAGCCCGAGGTCAAGCGTCCTAGGACCCATCAACACCTCGCCGTACTACGCGCTCAAGGTTGAGGCCAGCGCGCTCGGCACGGTGGGTGGCCCGAAGACTGACGCACACGGGCACGCGCTGGACATCGATGGCAAGGTCATCCCGGGCCTGTACGCCGCCGGCAACGCAGGAGGCGCACCAACGAAGGGGTTCTACGGGGGTGCCGGAGGGACGATCTCGCTGGGGCTGGTGTTTGGTTACCTAGCGGGACTGGAGGCAGCCCGGCGGCAGGACGACTCCTGAGCCATCTCGTTCTTGACCTCGACCATCGGGCCGGCGGTCGACGTCCTCACGATGGTTACCAACAAGGTGCTGGTACAGGTGAACTGCGCGAGTCACGGGCTGCTGTGGGAGGGCTGCTCCGGACACCGCTGCACCCCGGCCTCGGGCACGCCCTACGGCGGCACACCCGGCACCCCGTGGGCCGGTCCGCACTCGACGCTCAAGGCGGCGCTGATCGAGTGGATCAAGAGTGGAACCTTCAACGGCGCCTCTAACGGACAGTTCACCGTCAACGAGAGCGGGGTGGCGAGCGCCACCGGGCCGTGAGATCGGCTGGCGTTCGACGGTATGAAGAAGGCTCGGGTCACGATCGGCGATCAAGCCCGTGACCTGGGCCTTCCTACCGAGCGGCCCGACGGGACGGAATGGAACCCTCGGCCTACGCATTGCGAGTTCGTTCCGGTGACTGACTGCGCCCCGGCCCGCTCGGTCCAGCCGGACTCGATCCCGGACCCGCACACCAGCCCACCCACGCTCGCCGCTCTGGCTGCTCGCCCGGCTGCCCGAGGGGGTTCTTGGTGCGAAGCTGCTCGAACTCAGCGGCCCGTCCGTCGGGCTTGGGGCTGTTCAGGTGACAGCACGATGGGCCGGTGATTACCGTCCGTGGCAGAGGCCAGAATGGCAGCGACGACGGGAGGCACCATGACGTCAACCTTGACCGTGATGACGTGGAACGTGGAGAACCTCTTCCCAGTCGGCCACAAGTACGGACCCCCGGACCGCGAGACGTACGACGTCAAGATCGCCTACCTTGCCACGACCATCCGAGGTCTCAACCCGGACGTGGTCGCGTTGCAGGAGGTGGGTGACCCACGGTGCGCCCAGGACCTCGCCCGTGCGGTCGGCGACGGCTGGCAGGTTCAACTCGCCGATCCCGCCGCCGGCAACCACCCCATCCGAGTCGGCGTCCTGTCGCCCCACCCCGTCACAGTCGAGGACCAGGTCGTCAAACTTCCCGACGCCGGCCTGCCAGCGGTGCCGGACGTCGATGGCAAGACCCTGAAACGGATGGGCCGCGGCGCCCTTCAAGTCCACATTGACGTCGGCGGCGGCCTGCGGCTTCTCACCTGTCACCTCAAGTCAAAGCTGCTGACCTACCCCGACGACCGCCGCTACCCGAAGAACGAAGACGAGCGAGCCCGCGGCGCCGGCTACGCCCTCCTGCGGCGGGCCGCCGAAGCCGTCGCCGTCCGCGTCCAGGTCAACAAGGTCATGACCGCCTCCGCCACCAACGGTGAACCCGGCATACCCACCGTTCTCTGCGGGGACCTCAACGACGGGCCCGACGCCGTCACGACCACCCTGCTCAGCGGCCCGAGCGACGGAGACATCAACCGGCCAGACAAGGGCGACCCGGTGCGGCTGTACAACCTCGCCCCGCTCCTGCCGATTGGGCGGGCGTACTCACGCATCTACCAAGGCCGAGGCGAACTCATCGACCACATACTCGTCTCCCGCGACCTGCGCCTACGAGTCGCCAGCGTCGACAGCCTCGTCGACGACATCGGCTCGATCACCGAATCCACCGACACCCGACGCCCCGCCACCGTCCCCGACCACGCCCCCGTCATCGCCCGCTTCCACGCCTGAGCAAACCGACAACCCGCCGAGGCACTTGCGGAGATGCTGAGGGGAGCCTCCCCGCGGTGAATGAACGGCCTGCCGGACAGATCCCTGGCCGGTGCTGGCCCTCTACGCCTGGGCGGGCCCGCCGGATGGCCGAGGTGACTCAGAAGCCGAAGTGTCGCCAGAGGTTGAGGACGGCTTCTTGCCCGGCGTCGGCGATGGCAGTGTCACTGGCGGCGACCGTCTGCCAGCCTGCGTATTCGTCGTAGGCGTCGCAGATCTGCTGCCAGGTCGAGTGCAACAAGGTCCCCACGGGGTGTTCGGCGATCCCAGGAATGGCGAAGGCACCTGGCGCGTCGAGGGATCGTGCCTCGGCCTCGGCGTGCGCGAGAAGCGTCAGCAGGCTCCCGGTCTGGCGTGCAACGAGGCTCTGCTGTTCGCCGGTCAGTGTTTGGCCGAGGAGCGAGGACCACTCATCGTGGAGGTGGTCGAAGGCATCGAGGGTGGCACCGAGGTAGTTGTTGTCGTCCTCCGAGCCGAGGAGGCCCAAAGGGAGCGGCAGGATGCCTCGTGGAGTTTGAACGGTGAACATCTGCTTCAGGACGGAGTCCGCGGCAAGGTCGCAGCGCAACTCGTCGACTGCGTTGCGAACTGACCAGCGCGCTCCATCCGCCGGCGTGTGCACTGTCCTTGCAAGGTGTTCGGCACTGCCGGCTTCGACGCGCAGCCGATCGAGCCGGGGATGGAACAGTTCGTGGGCCAGCAGGCCGGCTCTCTGGGCATCTGCGGTTGACTGCCTGGTCCACCAGTTCGCGTCGATGATCACCCGTGCTGAGGCATGGTCGGCGCTGATCGGCACCGTCTTGCCGTTGACGTCGCCGCCGAGCCTGGCTGCCCCGAATGGGCCGAAGTCGTGCCCACCGACCCGATACGCCTCGTCTACCGCAGCCGCGAAGTCGGCGGCAACGATGACCGTCACGCTCAACCGCCGAGGACGGGGCGCATGCCGATCGAGCAGTGGTTCGATCGTTAGGGAGAGGGCGTCAGCGGACGTCGCAGGCGGAAGCCCATCGCCCTCGTGAGTCTGCAAGGTCAGATCAGGCACCCCTAGATCGTGCCTGACGACCTGCCGCGGAGGAGGGCTGGACGCGCCGGGCCCGGCGGGTAGTCGGACCGGAACGTTGAGGGCTTGCGGTCGGCCAAACTGTTGGCGGTGGGTTCGACGGTCGAGGTGTTCCGTTGACATCGACGGCGAGGTTTCTCCGTACTTGATCAGGGGCTACTGCGGCCACGGTGAGGTTGTTCCGGTCTGGGCGTCGACGGCAAGGTCGGTGATCTTCGGCGTTCTCAGGCCGGCGACGAGTCTCCCGTGAGGGACGACGCGCTCCCAGGGGTGTTCTCTCAACTCCTTGGCGAGCGCGGCAACGACTCCGGGAGGCCATTCGGGCGCGGCGGTCGCGAGGAGGATCTGGTCGGCCTGCAACTGCTCGGCCAAGCGAGCACGCTTGACCATGGCGTCGGCGGAGTTCTTGCCTAGGTCGGCTGGTCGCTTGGCTTCGGCGGTGATCACTTGGCCGTCGGCGTGTGCGAGAAGATCGAGTTCGGCGATGGCTTTGCCCGCTTCATTGAGGAGTTCGAGTTCAGCGACGTCTGCGTAGTTCCGGGCCGCAGATCGCAGGTAGTGCGACAGCATCAGCGGGACGTCGCCATTCTGCGCGACGAGGCCCCGCGCAGCGGCATGCAGGTCGTAGTACCAGGCGGGCTCGTTCAAGGGTTTGCGCCATCGCGCCTGATCGAGGTCGTTGGGCGACAGACACCGGGGGCACCGGTTTACCTGGCTAACTTCATCGATGGCGAAGAAGGCGAGTGTGGAGCAGCGGGCACAGCCGAGCGCGAGGCCGCGCCGCAGGATTCCTCGGCGGAGGAAGCCATCGATGTCGTGACGGAGCCGTTCGATGGGCAGGCTGTCTCCCGCTGCAGCGATGATCCCGTCGAACGTCAGGTAGGGCTCGAACAGTTCATCGCCCGCGCCGGTGCGCATCGCGACACCGGTCGTCTCGGTGAGTTCGAGTCGCTGCGAAGTCTTGGCCGGGCGGAATCGGCGAAGCACAGCCGCGATTGGGCCGGAAAAATCGGTCGCCAGCGCCGCACGATCACCCCACAACTCGCGGACCACTTCTACCTGACGGCCCGCCGCGGAGAACGCCATCGTGTTGCCGTGCTGATTTGCCATCAGGTTCGCCCAGGTCGCCAGACCCGGCATGCGCAACCTTGGGCGGGTGAGTCTCGCCCCTGGTGGCATCCCCGCTATGAGCAGGCCGAGCCGTTCGGACTCGAAGGTGGCCCCGTCCCGGCCGCTGCGGACACGTTCGCCGAACGGCGACGACCCCGATGCCAGCAAGGATGATCCGTCGAGACCACGGCCGTGTGGTGTTTCACTCGGATCGAACTCGACGTCAACCTGCCACCGAAGCCGAGCAGCGCCATTGCGGTCTAACCCGGTCGCGAGGTCGGCCAACATGCCGTCGGTGACAAGCGGAGGCGGGAGCGGTGTGACCATCTCGACATCGCCGTTCACGTCCGCGTTGACCGGCGCGGCGAAGTCGCGCCCGAAGTCTCCGGCTATCGCGAAGTAGAGCACAGCCTTCTTCGGCCAAGACGCCGACTCACTCTTGATCCGTTCGGCCAGTCGCTCCGCTTGCCCGTCGCGGTCCCGGTACATCGTTGGATCGCGAAGCCGGTCGCACAGTTCGTCCAACTCGGTGGCGGACAACTTCGATGAGGTGACCCGGATCTCGCGGCCATTCCTCGCTGGCCAATACACGGACGAGCGCAACAGAAGGAAGACCCTCGACGAGGTATCCAGGACCCCGTCTTTCCACAGCCAATCCGGAGGCAGCCACAACCCCTGCCCGTACATGCGACGGTGGGCGAACGCGAGCGCGAAGTCCACCGCCGAGTCGCCGACGCACACCAGCGACTGCCCAGGGTAGTCGAAGTCACGGGCAATTGGCACGGTCCCCTTGGTCGTGAAGTCGAAGACCGCCGGCAGCCGAGCCAGATCATGATTAAGCGCGGCACCGGGATGCCACACCATCTGCTGAACCGGCTTCGCAAAGCCTGCCCTCGACCGATCCGACGGCAAGCCGTTGTCTACGAGCCACGAAGTAACCGACTTGAAGTCGTCGCTTGACAGCACTGGATCGACGCCGACCTGCGGGAAGTCCACGACACCACATGCTGCCGCAACGGCGACACCCAGAGTTCCGCCCCAGTCGGCCGGGCTCGCCAAGCAAGACTCCCGCGGGTAGGGGAACCCTTCGATGACCTCGTCGTACGCGCTCACAGCCAACGCGGAGGCGCTGGTGAGGTGCTCGAACTTCCCGTCTGCAGTGCAGGACGTTACGCCCTCCATCCATTCGCGGTCTCCGGCAGCACGACCTGTCGTCGACCTCCGCCGGTAGGTTGCGCACGCCTCCACGACCGCCCGCCGTCCCCGCTCGTCGGCCGGATCGTCTATCGGCTCGTCATGATGCTCTGCGATGAACTTCGTCCGTTCGTCCCCGTCGAGTTCTCGGGTCTCATCGAATCGGATACGGACCGAACCACGACGTACCGCCTCCGTGGTTCCGTATGTACGTTCCAGGGCGACGACGTAGTCAGGATCGTAGGTGCGGACTGCTCGCAGCATCTCCGGAGCGACCTGGCCGTCCTGGTGGGGAACCAGGATGAAGCCCCTGCCGCCCCAAACTCGCGAACACGCCCGCAACGCCAGGCGTACCCAGTAGTGCCAGTCCGGGCCCCCGTCGAACACCACTGCGACCCGCGGGGGCCGCAGGGTAGTGCGCAGGGTCGCGTAACTCAGGCCGCCGGGCGTCATGACTGTTCTCCGACCGTTGGTACTACTGGGAAGAGGTGGCCGCCGGAAACTACCAGGAGTGACGACGGGTAGTTCGTCCACCTTGGTCTACCCGCACGCTGCTTCGCACCGATGATGACTGCTCCATCAGGGTTGAGCGCGTTCCGGTTTGCGCATGCATCGGCAACGACGCAGTCGCTAAAACAGTGACTTACGTGGATGATGGAGGTGCCGGCGAAGCGGTTCTGACCCCGGCGCAGGTTGCAGCGATCGAGCAACTCGTCGCTCGCGCTCGCGACGTCGGCCGGGTCTCCGGCCGCGAGCCTTGGCGAGATGCGTTCGTCTGGCTGACCAGAGGGCGGTGGGGACGCCGATCCGGGTGGCCGGTGGTTCCACGCCTCACCACGCCTTGGCAGGGCACCATCTCGGCGGAGCGACCGGGCTGGCGGACACGCGCGGAGAATCTCCGTGACCCGGTCTGTGAAGGGCTCTGCCAGGGTGATTACGCCTTCGCCGTCGACTACGAGGTTTGCAGACGTTGCCGGATCGGCTGGGTGGAGCAGCCCTACACGCCGCCTTCTGTCAGGCGGCATGGTCTGGCTGCGGCTGGTCTCGCTGCCTTGCGGTCTGAGCACCCCGGTTTTGCGTGGCATACCCTCGGCGGCCATCCTCCATATCAGGCCGAATCGATCTAGCGATTTCTGGGGTCCCTCTCGGCGTGGCTTGCATCGTTCGCCCAAACCGCGTGCTCAACCGATCGCGCATCGGCCCGTCCTGGCCGCGCTGAACCGAGATCTCCCCATCCGCCGACCGTCGGTTAGGCATCAACCTCGAACGCAGGAACGTAGCCGTGGCCGGTGCCCAGATCTTCATAAACGGCTGTCGGGGCAACCCTGTTCCAGCGGTGCCCGAGCAGCAATGCGAGGCCGCCTGGTCCGGCGAGGAAGAGGTGAACACGGGTGGCAGGGTCGCGTTCGAGTTCTTGCCGGATGGCGTTACGCAGGGCCTGGGCATAGGCGACGGCCGCGCCGGGACCGGCGACGGATTGGTCGTGGGCACCGTCGGCGGGCAGGAGCGTGAGGACTCTGCCGATCGGGAGGTTCGCGTCGGTGATGTAGCGGGTCACCGCGGTGGTCGGGTCGACGCTCATGCCGATGGCCACGGCAAGTTCCTTGCCCGCGCCGATGGTGGTGGTGATGTTGCTGGGCGCGGGAACCGGAACGTGCTTGGCGTTCGAGGCCCAGGCGACACCGTTCTGTAGGTAGGTGATGGTGGTGCCGCTGACTTGGGCGAAGCGGGTCCCGACGGTGAAAAAGGTCGCCTGACGCATGTAGCCGCGCAGCACGATGTCCTTGAGGCCCTGCAGAGCGATGGTCTCGACGGCTTGGTCGATGTCGTCGCTCATGGTGGCCCAGTCCGCCGGATCACGGGGTCGGCGTCGCAGGGGTGGTGTGTCGCCCTCGTACAGATCGACCCAGTCGAGGACGACGGTGGCGTCATCCGGGTGCGGGTCGTGTTTGATCGCCTGTACGAGGAGTACGGCGCGGGGATCGTGGGCGTGCAGACTCACTCGCTCCACCTCCGTGCGGATGTCCTCGGGGCTGAGGACTCTCCTGCCTTCGCGTACCCATTCGGCGACGAGGCCGACTCCGCGGTCAAGGGCGTCCTTGTCGGAGAGCAGACCGTTGGCGAGCATGAGGGTCCGTGCCCGGTCTTCTTCGCTGCTCACGGTCAGGCCAACCTTGAAGAAGAGAGCGTCGAGCATGGCGAGGACCTCGTCGCGGTCGCACTTCAGAAGTTTCGCCCAGTCGTCGATGCGGCGGCCCGCGTCGGAGGCGGGATCTGCGAGGCGGGCTAACGGGTTGAGGCAGTCGGTGCGCCCGTCAACGAGGCTCAGCAGCGGGTCAGCAGGGTCGAGCGCCCGGTTGGTGGTCAGTTCCATGATCGGCGGGGCGTCGTCACGGTGGCGCAACAGTTTCCAACTCGCGTGGAACTTGGTCAGCAGCGCCTTGCCCGTCTTGCTCGGCGGGACGGTCAGGTAGGCGTCGTTGATGAGGTCGGCGGTCTGGGCTGCCCACTTCACCTGCGCGTACCGGTGCCGGTCGGCGTTGGCGCGGAGGATGACGTCGTCCACGTTGCCGGCACCATTGGATTCGATCTCCAGTTGGCTGTACGGGCTGCGGGGCTGGATGACGCGCATGGCCGCCGACCACGCGATGAGGTCCTGGTAGTGGAACCCAGATCGCAAGTTTCCGACCCGGGACCGCGAGCCAGCGGCAGGACGAGGCGCGTTCATCGGTGTTCCTCCGGTGCGGTTGGGCAGTAATCGTCGGTGGAAAGGATCAGGGGGACGGCGACCGCTTGGTCTCCGAAGCAGGTCCAGGCGTACGCGGCCGGCCGATCCCACCCTGGGTTCGCGACGGCGATGATCGAGACGATGGCCTCGAAGCCGAGATCGGGGTCGGCGAGCAGCCGTGCGTACGTGGCGAGATCGCGTTCGCTGGGGACTGGGGCTGCGGCGAGGTGGGTGTGCCATTCGCCGATCCAGATGCTGCCATCCCGGGTGAAGGCGTCGTGAGCGAGCTGCTGGGCGTGTCCAAGATCGCGGAGGAAGAAGTCGGGCTGCCGTACTGCCGTCGGCCCGGGATCGCCGGCGACCCGGACTTCCGCCATGCCATCGTGGAGGTGGCCGAGCAGGATGCCTCCGGTCTCGTTGCCGTCCAGGGAGCGACCACATTCTCGGCTGACGACGGTGTGGGCGGCGGCCGTGAGATGGACGCGCTGGACCGGCGACTCGACGGTCACGGTTCCTCGCAGGTCGGGCAACCGGGTACAGGCGGGCGAGCGTCCAGCCAGCGAAGTTCTCCGGCGCGTGCCAGGTCGAACGGCGGCGGCCAGCCTAGTTTCGGGCGGAGCGCGAGCAGCCCGTGGTCACCGGGCAGCCGCTGGTCCGGGTGGCCCGCACGTTCCAGCAGCGTAGCGACGGTGGCCTTGGCGGCGAGTTGGCCGACCAGGTGAAGGTCGGACCCGACTGCGGTCATGGGTCGGTGGCGGGTGCCGGTGCCGTAGCCGGCGTCCAGGGCGGGTTCGGGGTCGATGGCTCCGGCGTCGGTGAGTGCCTGCCGTTGGCAGACCAGGCATCCCCGGTCCGGCCACGGCCGTAGTCGCAGGATCTCGCCGATGCCGCCGTCCTCCAGCACGCAGGCGAGTACGGCGTCCAGCCCGGCGCGGCGGCCTAAGTGGCTGACGACCCGGCGCGGGGCAACGCCATCGGCGGTGCACACGACGAGGTCGCTGCGGGCCAGGAGCGGCCGGACCTTGTCGGCGTCGCGGATGACGTCGAGGGCGTGCGGCTCGACGCTCGTGCCGGGTCGCAATCGTTCGAGGTCGTCACGGAGGGCGAAGACCTTCATCTTGCCGACCTGTGCCGGGCCGCTGACGTGACGCACGAGGTTGCGCCACAGCAGGCGGTCAGGGTCGACGAGCACCAGCCGGCCTACACCGTAATCAGCGAGTGCGTGCACCGTAGCGCCGCCGATGCTGCCGGCCCCGACCACGGTTACCGTTGCCGCAGCCAGGCTGTCGACCGGCCACTGCGGGGCGAGTTGCGCGTGACCGACGACCTGCGGTTCGCAGGCCACGTCCAAGGGCTCAACGCCGTCGGCGGTAACGCGCCAGGCCGCGAACTCGGAGATCCCAGCGCCGGGATAGTCGGCTTCCACGCCGGGCGCATACGTCAACGCGATGTAGTCGCTGCGGCCCGGGTTCTTGAACCCGGAGCGTACTTGCTCGGCGAAGTACGCGACGGTCAGCGCGCTCTGGCGGTGTCCCGCGGCCATCCCATGGACGTGGAGGTCCGCTGTGGCTCGGTACCAGAAGCCCCCTTGGCGAGCTTCGCCGGAGTTCAGGAAATGCGTACGCGGCGTCATCCCTACGGGGAGGGTCAGCCCCTCCTTCACGGAGATCGCGCACAGGTAGCCGACGTTCTCGGCGTCGGAGACCATGAAGGTCGCACTTCCGTGGCTGCCCGCGGCACGCAGTCGGTCAACGCCCTCGCGCGGGACCATGACCAGTAGCCGGTTCACGTGGCGCCATCCAGTTCACGCTCTGCCGGTTGATCACCGAAAGCCTCGATGGCCTTGACCGCGACCGCGATCAGGTGATCGGACTGCGCGTCGTCGACGATGCCGTGCAAGGTCATTGCCTCGATCACGCCAGCCTTCATCAGCGCGTACTCCACCCGCCAGCCAGCCGCTTTCAGCAGCAGGTCCAGCACAGACCCGCGGCCGTTCCATGTGGCATCGTCCTGCAGCAGACACAGGCTGCCGTTGCCGTTGACGTGCCACTTGTGGTCCGTGCGCTGGGCGATCCCCGGTCTCGGATCACCTGGATAGATCAACGGCGCGACCATCGGGTAGGCGTGCCCGTACACGAGAAGGGCCTCCAGACCCTCCTCGCCGACCAGCGCCGGTAGGCCGGCGGGCTCTGGCCGGTCGAACGGCCACCGAGGCAGCCGCCCAACCCATCCGCCCGCGCCCTCGTCGACCCACTGCAATCCGGGAAACCATTCGCCGATCTCGGCCTCGTCACGGGCGAGCCGGCGCGGCTCGCACTGCCACCACGTCACCGCGCCGCCATCGTCAGGTGTCATCGGTCAGCCCTGCGGGGCGTCCTTGATCGGCCGAGGAACGATCAACGCGGGTCCGGTCACGGCCGGCCTGGCCTTCTTCTTCGCCGGTGCCGGGAAGTCCTCGCCGAAGATCTCCTGCCAGGCCCGCAGTGCGTCGTCCGTGTCGCCGGCCGCCGCATGTTCGCACGCGCACGTGGCGATCTCCGACGCCTCCTCCAGCGCGGTCCGCAGGCCGATCTTGTCCAGGTCCGGCTGGATCAGACCGCAGTGGCCCGCCGGGTCCTCGATCGGCGTGTTCACCCGGACCGCCGCGGCCGTAAAGAACGCCCGCAACGCCTCGGCCCGGCTCCCGGAGCGGGGCATGCATTCGAGAGCCAGGACCTCGATCAGCAGCGACTTGATCTTGCCCTCGACCTTCACGGAGCGCCGCCAGTCCTTGAGGACGCGCACGATCGGCCGGAAATACGCCCAGTCCGCCTGATGGCTGGCCACGCGCCGGACGAGGTCCTCCGGGTCCGCGGTCACCCACGTCTGCGACAGCGCCTCCGGGATCAGCAGCGTGCTGTCGGCCTGTCGAAGCGCCGGCATCGTGTCGACGGTGAATGCCTCCGGGTCGTCCGGGTCGTCGATGAAGCACTTCACCGCGTGGTTGCGCCAGCGGGCCAGCCGGACCAACTTGTCGATGGTGCCGTTGGTCGCCCCCAGCAACGCGTTGACCCGCCCCCGCGTGTAGTCCAGAGCCTCCTCGGCCGAGTCGCCGGGCTGGCCCCAATCCTGGTGGTCGTCCTCCGCGTACACGACCACCAGGTCCACGTCGTGGATCGGCTTGAGTTGTGTGCTGCGGCGCAGCGAACCCGACCCGAACACCTCCGCGACGTCACTCTCGGCCTCGAACGCCTCCTTGAATATGTCACGCCGAGCGCGGGCCAACACCACCTGCAGCCGCTCGGCGTCCACGGTCTTCTGGAACTCGTCGAACGCCTCGTCTACGCCCATCTCTCTCCTATACGGTCAAACCATCGCATCGGTGAGCGATCGCCGGGCTCATCGGTAGCCCACGGTCACCTACCTCGCTGGCGGGCCGTCCATTCCCGACTTCGCGTCGAAGATGCCGACCGTACCGCCGGGGTACGACATCCAGTCCGGGATCACGCCTCGCCTGCTGGCCTGGTGTCGAGTCGTGGGTCCGGCGACCTGGGTCCAGTGGATGCTGACGAGGGACGACCACATCGGCAAGGCGGGCATCCCGAACATGGCCTGCGGCAAGTGGGCGCTGAGCCGGTGGACCTGGCAAGACAACCTGATGTTGGCCTGGTACGGCCTCGACACGGATTTCAGCGTTCGCCTCTACCGTCCAATCGCCGGCGGCGCGGTCCAGTGGGGCGTCGATTTCGAGCAGCCAGTGCGCGAAACCCCGATCGGTTTCGACACGTTCGACCTGCTGCTCGACATTACGCTCGACCAGGACCTCAACTGGAGGTGGAAGGACTGCGACGAGTACGAGCGGGCGCGGCGGCTCGGCGTGATCACCGACGCTGATCACGCTCGGGTTGAGCGGGCTCGCGACCGGGCCGTCGCGTTCATTGAGCTCGCGGTGGCCCTTTGCGACGGACTGGTCGTATTGGGAGATCTCGGTGAGCTGGTCGCTTCCCGTCCTGCCGGATGACGCGCTCACCCTGCCCTGAGCGGAGCCGACCGGCGCGCTTCCAGGCCGGAGTGACGAGTGGCTAACCAGCAT
Source organism: Micromonospora sp. NPDC047740 (assembly GCF_043204735.1). Classification (NCBI taxonomy): domain Bacteria; kingdom Bacillati; phylum Actinomycetota; class Actinomycetes; order Micromonosporales; family Micromonosporaceae; genus Micromonospora; species Micromonospora sp. NPDC047740. The sequence goes on along the minus strand of NZ_JBIDCT010000015.1, from coordinate 62,925 downwards.
CTACCTCTCGACGACTTGCCACGGCAGGGTCGTCCGTCGATCTTCAGGAGACCAGCCCGTACGGTGTCGCTGTGACTACTGACCTCCCCGAGATGGTCATCGACCCGGCAGCGGCAGGGTTTGACGGCGACGTGCTGGCTCCGGTGCCCGTGACGGATGCAGCCCGACGAGTGCTCGCCTTCTGCACCGAGCCGCGCAGCGGATGGGTCACCTACCATCTCGCCGCCCGCAGCACCCATACCTCCGGCCTGTTCGATCAGGTCACCACCTGGTCACTGCTCTACGCCAACGCGCTCGCCGGCCGAGTGGACATCGAAGACGTGGCCGGATTCTCCCGTGACCGCCGACGCGACTTCGCAGCCCGAGTCGCCGCCATACCGGAGGACACCGACCTGCACACGATGAACGACGATGGCGTAGCCACGGTTGTCAACCTGTGCCACTTCGGGTACCACGGTGTCTGGGGACCCAAGATCACCAAGTTGGGTGCACTGTATCGGCCCCACGCGGTTCCCGTGCTCGACGGACACGTTGCGGAAGTGTTCGGCTTCAACCGTGAGGGCTTCTCGAGCAAGGCGCGCCAGCACGGCCTGGACCGCCGCGAGCGCATCGACAAGGTCGTTCGGGCCCTGGCAATCTGGATTCGCATCCACCGCGCCGAGATAGCGGCCCTGCGGGATGCCGTGACACCAAACGTTCCCGAGATCCACGACCTACCAGACCTTCAGTTGATCGACATCGTCTTGTGGACATCGCAGGACGACAAGCCGACATACCGGCGGCCCGGCCAAGGTGAACGATGGATCAACCGGCCAGTCGGCCAGCATGCCACAGCCGAGGAGCTACGGCCTGAACCGATCCCCGCAGCCGAGTAGCCACTCGCTGGCATGAAATATGAACCTTGGTCAACGTCCATCCGTGAGGCGCGGCTGCGGATCGCACGCAAGAAGTGATCATGGCGCGCCCCTTTCGTCCGACAACGCGACATGGATTCAGATGGTGTCGGCTTGAATGGAGCGGACCCGGCGTCGAGGGGTGCACGACGAGCAAATCGCGCGCCGGGATCGCCGCCAGCAGCAGCACCACCTGGTGTGAGGTGATGCCGCACATCTGCCGGGCCGCGACGGGCAGCGGTAGTGCCCCGCGGGCGCCGACGGCGTGCTTTTCGTCAGGTCTCGCGGTGATCAGGAGAATGCCATCGGTGACGTCGACATGGAGGCGGTGACCGGACGGCCAGCCCAGCGCCCGCAGCAACGCCCGGGCGGCCACCCGGCCGTCGGCGTCCGGGCGGGCCACGTCGAAGACGATGCCGTCGACCGGTTCCCGCGCAGGTGGGACGGCTGCGGGCAGCGCTGGCGGTGCCGGGCGAGGAAGCGGGGTGGGGACGACCGCGGCGATCAGCTGCTCGTCGAGGCGTCGGCGGGGGCGGTTGCCGGGCGGCCGTCATGGTGATCGCCGCAGCCATTCGCGCGGCCTCAGCCACTACAGGCATGAGCTGCCGCGTGGCGCAATTTGAGCAACCAATTCGATCCGCCTGCGCCGATGGCAGCATAGCCGTCAATCCGGCCACGGAGAAGGGCATCTCCAGCAGGCATAGCTTGCACTGGAGTTTGCGCCGCAAGACACCAGCGACGGGCACCGGCGCATAATTTCAAGGGGACGCTGGAGTTGTCACCCCCTCGGGTACGCGCCCTTGAAAATCGCCACAAGGTTACGCAGATAAGGCTCTGGATCAAGCTCGCCGATCAATCCCGCGTTCGCCGCAACCCATTCTTCCTCCGAATTATCGGATCGTGCGCGACAACCAGGTCGGGGGCGATGTTCACGGCATAGAAAGGGTCGCCGATCATGGCAACAACATTGAGCCCTTTCCAACCTGATCTTGCAGGTCAGGGTGGTAGGCGGGGTCCGCAGATCGATGAGGGCGAGGCTCCAGGTAAGACAGCAAATCGACCAAAACCCGATGCCCCGACCGGGAGCCTCGCCTGTGCTGTCCTACCCCTCCACAATCTCGTTGTCCAGTCGGACCTTGAACCACCTGGCCGATCGCATCCGCAGCCACCGCAGCCAGCGCCGTTCCAGGTGGCGGCGCCTCGACGCGGGACGGCAGGCACTGCTCGCCCTGGCTCACCTGCGCAACGGTGATACCTACACCCGGCTGGCCGCCGGGTTCGCCGTCGGCGTGAGCACCGCATGGCGGTACGTGCAGGAAGCGATCACGCTGCTCGCTACGGCCGCCGACGACCTGGCCACCGCCATGGACCGGATCCGCCGACTGGCGTACGCGATCCTGGACGGCACCTTGATTCCGATCGACCGAGTCGCCGACCAGAAGCCGTACTACTCCGGGAAACACAAGCGCCACGGCGTGAACGTGCAGGTCATCGCCGATGCCGCCGGCCGCCTCGTCTGGGCTTCGCCGGCGCTGCCCGGCTCGGTGCATGACCTGACCGCAGCCCGGACCCACGGCATCATCGAAGCGCTGACCAGGGCAGACGTGATGACCTTCGCCGATAAGGGCTACCAAGGAGCCTGCGGCAGCGTGCGCACTCCGTTCAAGCGGCGCCGCTTCCGGCCGAATCTGTCACGCCGGCAGAAGGCCGTGAACCGCGCCCACGCGAAAATCCGCGCCCGCGGCGAACGCGCGATCGCCACCCTCAAGACCTGGAAAATCCTGGTCAAGCTGCGCTGCTGCCCACGGCGAGCGACCACGATCGTGCAGGCCATCCTCGTTCTGCACCACGTCGAAGCCAACCGCTACGCAGGATGAAAAGGGCTCATTATCGGGCGTCCACTCGCCGTCTGCTCCGTTCATCCGCGACTCCCGTAACTCAGTCCTGGGCTTCGAGCCTCGCGAGTTGAGCACGCGCGTCGTGATCCGACTCGAAGCGGTCCATCAGGGTCATGGCCGTGGCTTGACACTGCGGGCCGACACCGAACTTCAGGTGCAGTTCGACCCATGCGCGCACGACGCTCGGGTGGAAGACGTTTGGGCGTAGCTGGCAGTACGTGGTCCAGGCCGTGTCCCAGTGGTCCTGGTTGAGCTGGGCATAGATCAGCCCCCAGCCGTACTCGGCGTCGTCGGCCTGGTCGCGCAGCGCGGTGCGGCAGACCGCCTCCATGCCCGTCCAGTTCCCGAGCGTCATGCGTCGCTCGATCATGCGGCGGTGCAGTTGCCGACGATGTTCGGCGGGGAGCTCGCCGGTGGCGAGCAATTGTGCGGCGCAGGCCTCGGCTCCGTCGAAGTCGCCGCGCGACGCCAAAATGTTGATCTTATCTTGGAGGCCTTTAAGCGCCCCGTAGATTCTCCAGATCTCATCGCAGACCGCGAGCGCCTCGTCGAAACGACCCGCCTCGTGCAGCAGTTCGACCAGCATCTCCCCCGCAGACGGCGAGGGCTGCGACCGTAGCATCGCGACTGCGGCATCGAGGTCTCCTGCCGCGGCGGTGTGGCGGGCTGTGAACAGGAGCCGATCGTGGTCGTCGAGGTTCGCCAGCGCACCCAAGCGGTCGAGATCGGCCGGTGCGAGGGCTCCGTGCGCGGCGAGCCGATGCAGGATGATCCGGGCGGCGAACGCGGTGTCAGCGGCGTCGAGCGCGGCCCTCCACGCAATGACCGTCTGCTCCCGGGGCTGACGGGGATCGGCGGCGAGGGCGCGTAGCAGCGGTTCGGTCGTGGTGTCACGCATCGCGTCGGCGAACCGAGCGGCCCGCGCACGGTCGCCGAGGGCGATGCTGGCCTGGGCGCCGACGATGGCGACCGTCGGATCGGCGGCCTCCCGATCGGTGGCCTGCCCGCCGAAGTCCACGGGGGTGGCCAGCTCGATAACCTCGGTGAAGGCCTGGGCGAGCATGCGTTCCTGCACGACGAGTCGGTGGGCGTCCTCGCTGGGTCCGGCCCATCGGCGCATCTCGTCGCGGACGGCTACGGCCAGCTCGACCGCGCGGCGCTGGTCGTGGTGCGGCACCACCGAACTGCCTCGGACCATGCGTTCGATCAGCACGCGCGCCTGCCCGAGTCTGCCGCCGACGATGCGCGGGAACCTTCGGCAAGACCGGTCGTACAGCGTCAGCGCTTGGTCGAGATCTCCCCGTGCGAACGCGCGTTCGGCGAGAAACAGCAGGCAGGTGGGTTCAGCGTTGAGTTGTTCATCCGAAGCGTTGCGGAGCAGTGTTTCGAGGGCACTTTCACGGCCTGCTTCGTCGGCGTCGAAGGCACAGACTGCAACGTCGGCGAGCAGGCTCACCCCGGCGTGCTCGCGGGCGAGCCGTAGCAGGTCGTTCGCGTGCTGGCGGTCGTCGGCCACCATCGCCATCACGGCCGCGACGCCGGCGAGCCGGACCCGTTCGGCCATGGCCGCCTCTGGCACGGTCCGGGCGGAGGCCAACGCGAACGCTCTCATTGCCAGGTCACGGTGGCCGTGCTCGTTGGCATACGCGCCGATCGTCGTCAGCCGCAACGTGCTCGCGTGCGACCAGCCCCGGCTCGCGTCCAGCAGCGCCTCCACCGTGTCCCGGGACTGTTCGCGACCCTCGCTCAAAAACTTCGCCAAGCGAAGTGCCCCGTCCGGGTCGACTGGACGCAGCGCCGACAGCATCTCCACCGCAGACGGCGGCAGCAACGGCAGCGCCTGTTCGACGGGGTCCGCAATTGCCGGAACGGTGGCGAGCGCGAGCTCGCGAAGCCGCAGCTGCGCTCGGTCGTCGAGGATCTGCGCTTCTGGTATCTCGATCCACCAGGACTTGTCGGTGTAGTGGACGGCGTCGTGCGTGATCTGGACCCAGTAGCCGGCCCGGGTATCGGCGTCGACGATCACCAGGATCACGGGCATCAGGTTCGCAAGCCAGTACCGCAGGTGTCGTGGTTCTCCCATGAACCGCCAGCCGCCGGCGGTCCGGCGTTTGAAGTAGGACGGCCCACACTTGATCTGCACGGCAAGATACCGTCCCGACGGCTCGGCTGTGAGCCCGTCGACCTCGGCAAGGGCATCAATCCCGTGGTCGGACACAATTTGTTCCCGGAAGGCCCAGCCCATGATGCTGAAAGCGCCTTCGACGGCGGAGACGCCGATGCGCTCGCTCTGTGCTGTTGTCCGGGTCATACAGGCCAGTTCCTCTCCGGGTTCGGCCACGTCGCAACCGCGTTTCGTCTTGGTCGTGGGTTCCACGGTGCTGTCAGCCGAGGGTGCGGCTGTCCACGCAGCGACACCGTAGCTGGCCGGTACGACATTAAGATGTTCTTGGCTGCGATGGGGCCAGAAGTCTGGTAGGTCCGGTGTGCCTCGTCGGCCGGTCATCGATTCCGATATCGATAAAAGACCGGCAGAGGTTTCTCCTGCACTTGGTGCCGGCCGCCTACAACTCGCCGCCGATCACCAGACGATCCTTGACCCGCTCACCCCCACACGTCATTCGTCATGGTCGGCACTTGGTCACGGTGCTCGTGATCATCGTGAGGGCGGCGGCGCGGGCATGCACGTCAGGCGACTCGCCGAGATCGGTGTAGTCGAGGAGGTTGTCGAGCGCCTCGTCGTGCGTGACGGGTCACGACGTGGTCGTCGTCCGGGTGGATCGCCCATCGTGTCAGCGCGGCCAGGACGATCGGGAGGTCGCCAGCGGATGCGCCGAAGCTGGCGAGCACGCCGTATCCAAGGTTTCCGGGACCAGGCTTCCCGTTTTGGCGGTGTTGGGCGCCGGGTCGGCCTCGCATGCTGTCGTCGCGGCCTGCATCTGGTCGGCGGTGCGGTTCAGCTTTGCACAGGCGAGTTGGCGCGCCCGGCGAGGTCGGGAAGCAATGTGGGCAGAAGTGCTTCCTCGTGGATGGCAATGCCTTCGTGCTCCATTGCCGCAGAGAGTCCAGGCTCCCACGGTGTGGCTGCCCCGGCCCCGGACAGAGCGAGGCGGGCGTTGGCGTTCAGCCTGCTTACTGCGTCTACGTAGTCCTGTGCTCCCATCCGCCACGGCGTTGCGCCGCGGTCAAACAACCGAGCGGCGATGCGAACTCCGGGCCAGTCGAAGTCCCCGTGGTAGCTCACGGTCGCGCCGTCTGCGATCAGGCGAGATAGCAGTACGAGGCCGGCCGAGGCCGGGTTACCTGCGAAGCACAACAGAGGTTCCGGGGCACTGGCGCGGATGGCGGCCTGCAGCACTTGGGGGTTCTCGCACGCGTACACCCGCTGGCCTGGTTTGGCGAGAGGAAGGTCGGCCATGGCGCGCAGCTCGTGCAGGGTGAGATGGGTGACCAGCCCGAGGTCGGCGCGGTCGGTCATCATGGTCGACCATCGATGTGTACCTGGCGGGCGCAGCGCCCAGACCATGACGGTGCCCGATACCTGATCTTTTGTTACGCCGACCGTCTCCCACAGAGCGCGGCGCTCGCTCGGTGAAGTGGGTGCGGGTTCGCGTGCGGCCTCGGCGATTGCGCGTAACACCAGGGCGGCTGTGAGGGTGCCGTCGTCGAGCCCGTGCGCGTTTCCGGTGGTTGTGCTGGCGAGTTCGCCGAGCTCCCACCGGGATTCGACCAACTTCTCGCCTCCCGAGAGCACGGTGCCGTCGGCGATTTCGACCAGGACGGCGACGGCTGCATTGACGGCTGCGTGCGCGGCCGGTGCGCCGGCCCGGGTGAGCAGCCCGGAGCGCCGCACACTGTCGGCGAACGCGGGCGCCCATGACGCGTTGGCGAGGCCTGCCGCAGCGAGGCCGGTGTCGAGTGCGGACCATACCTGCGACCAGGCCGCCGCCTTCTGGTCGCGGGCAGCGGCACGGTCGACGAGCGGTCCGGTGAGGGCGCCGAGGACAGCGACGAGCCCGGCTGCGGCGGCGCTGCGGCGTAGCGCCTCGTCGAGTGCTGCCAACTGTAGTCTTGCCGAGCCTGCGGCATATGGCCGGCGGAGCAGACCGCCGAGCCGGGTCGCTGCCTCTTCATTGAGGTCAACGCTGATTGTTCCGGTGAGCTGGAGCCGGTTGCGTTCCAGTCGCTGCCGGGCGCGTTCCCATACCGGGGTCAGTGACTGGTGTCCGAGGTAGTCGCGCAGGCGGTCGGGCAACGGGGCTTCGGTCATGCCACTGACCGTAGGTGCCGGGCGTGTCCGTCCCAGTGCACGTGGGTGGTGATTGCCGCGCTTCCTTCACGGCGGCGGACCTCGTACACGTCGAGCGACGGCACCTGTGGGTAGCAGCCCCAGAGGGCGTGGCCGGTCATGGCGAAGTCGATGTCGAGGCGTACCAGTAGACCCATCAGTACGCCGATGGTGCGGTTGTCGACTTTGGCGAACGCGTCGTCCAAGACGATGAGCCGTAGTGCTCGTGAGGTGTCGGGCAGGCCGGAGAGGTAGGCGTCGACGGCCGCGAACAGGGTCACGTAGGACACGAAGCGGGTCTCGCCCTGTGAGAGCTTCGACCGCTTGCTGATGCGCCGCTCTTGTCCTGCCGCGGGGCCGCGAATGATGACTTCGACATCATGCCAGGACCGGTAGTCGAGGGCGGATTTGAGGTGAGCGGTGTACCCGGCGTTCGCGTCGACGTTCATCTGTCCGTCAACGCGGGCTTTGAGCAGGTCGATGAGTTCGGCGTTGTCAGCCTCGGAGCGAACGTCGTTGGCAACGGCGACGAGTTCGCTGATCCGGGCCAGGGCTGATGTGGCGTCGGATTTGAGCGCCCACTGCACCCGGACGCCGATGCCGTGCGAGGTGTGGATGGCTCGCAGGCTGGCGTTCATTGCCTTGATCAGGTTATGAGCTTGGCCCAGTCGTCGCTGAAGTTCGTCGGCGACGCCGTCGAGGATGAACTTGGTGAACACTTGACGTTCCCGGTCAGACAGAGCCGTCCGGCCTTCGTCGACTTTGCGCTGCAATGTGGTGTGTGCGGCGGCGATGGTGTGGGTGTCGGCGGCGTCGACGAGGTCGACCAGCCGTACTCCGTCGGTCACGGTGGGTTGCACGTCGAATGTGCCAGTGAGGTCCTGTTCGAGGCGTTGTTGTGCGCGTACGACGGCGGTTTCGTCAACGGTTGGGCCACTGCGGTCGACGGCGTCGGCAAGTTGTCGGGCCGCGGTCTCCACCGTCGCCGGGTCGATGGAGACAGGGTCTGCGGCCGGGAGGTGCGGGAGGGACTGGCTTGTGTTCAGGGCGGCTTCGGTGATGCCGGGCAGGGTGGCGACACGGTGCAGCCGCGCTACCTCGTCCGCTAATGCCCTCCGCGCAGCGCTGGCCTCATCCTTCTTGTGCTTGGCAGTCACCGCTGCGGCGGCGACTTGACGTCCCAGTTCACCTTCAACCTTCCGGGTGTCTGAGAGTGTGCGCTTGGTCCGGCGGGCTTCCTCTTCGGCGGTCTTCAGTCGGGTGAAGACCGCTTCGGGGTCAGCGCCGATGGTTTCGCGTAGAGCACTCAACTCTGCTGCCTCGTGGTGCCATAGCGCCCAATCCTCGTCAGCGGTCGACTCGGCCTTCATCCGGTTTGCTGTGGCCTTCTGCACTTCGCTGACCCCGCGGATGTGTCGGTCGATGCATTCGCCAAGGTGGGTGAAGCCGTCGGCGAGCCGCGTGCAGGAGCCCGCAGCGGATTCGGCGGCTTGCCGCGCTGTAGCAAGTTTCTCGACGCCGGTCGGCAGGCCGGACGCGCGGCACATTTCAGCGTGTTGTCGACGGCGGGCGTCGAGATCGCGGCGCATCCCCTCGGCCTCTGCATGCAGACGCGCGGCCTTGCCGGTGGTGTTGCGGGCGTGCTGAGCCTGGGCGGCAGCGTCCGCTCGTGCCTGAGTCAGCTGTCGCGTGCGGGGTGCGGTGCGGAGGTGGGAGTCGAGCTGTTGTTCCCGAGCGCCCAGCGCGTCCCCTTCGGCCTTGTGTTGGCTGTCGATGCCAGCCAGTGCGCCGAGTTCGGTGGCGATCTCGTCGAGGCGGGCAGCGCGTGCGGCGGCGCGGGCCTGGGCACCGATGTGCGAGGCGGCGGGTACGCGATGCCGTCCCGTCAGCGGGCCGCTGCCCCAGCTGCCGTCGCGGGCGACCCAGACAGGGGCGTCGTGGTCGTCCAGGGCGATCCGAGCGAGGACGCTAGCGGAGAGTCCGGGCTCGATCGGGCAGGTTGGGTCCGGTGCGAGCACGTTGCTCAGCGGTCGGTTGACGGTCGGACCGGTGGCGGTGAGCAGGATCTGGCCATCGGCGGCGGTGACGGCCCCGTCGGGAGTGAGGTCGGCGGTGAGGAGTCCGGCGGCGTGCAGCGCTCCTTCGATTCCGGCCTTGTCGTCGTCACTGAGCTTCGGGTCCGTGAAGTCGACGGCACGCCACAGCGGCACACCCCCGGTGGGAGTAGAAGCTTGCCACGGCGCCCGTGCCGGTTCGGGGTCCCGTTCCCGGCGGAGGTCGGCTGCCTCGGCGTTCAGCGCTTCACGGCGGTCGCTGACGTCCTTCTTCCGCCGCTTGAGGTCGGCGCGGTCTTCAGATATCCGCTGCCGGGCCGGCCGGGCAGCCTCGTCGGCTGCCCGGTCGAAGCCGTCGAGCGGCAGACCGTCGTCACCGGCGAGGGCGTCGATGTCAGCCAAGACCCGAGCGAGTGCGGTTGTGTGCCAGTCGACTGGTCCGAGGAGTTCTTCGGTGGCGGGATCGGCGACCCAATTTCGCCAGTTCACCGCGAGGCTGGCTGCGGCGTCGTCGCGCCGGGCAGCTGCTTGACCGGCTTCCTCGGCGGCGGTGTCCGCTTCGTCTCTGGCGTCGCCGGCACGGTCCTCCGCGGCCTCGACCTTGCGCATCTGGTCCCGCAGCGCCACCGCGGTTGCATGTCGGTTGAGCGCCTGACCGGCTCGGTCCTTGGCGGCGCGCGCGACGTGACGAGCGGTTTCGGCTGCCCGTCTCGGCTCGTCAGGGGCGAAGGTGAGAGTTCTGGGCGTGGGACGTTCGAACGGGCTGGGCGCGCTCTCGCAGTCGGTGCGGACGCTTTCGGTGGTGGCGGGTTCGTCGTCGATGGTGGCGCTGGCTGCGGCGGGCAGGAGGTCGGCGGTCAGCCCCGCCTTCGTGAGCAGGTCACGCGTTTCGGTGAGGGTCTGCGCAGCGGCGTCGGCGGCGGCGATCACTTCACCGGCGCGTTCGTCGGAGGTGGCGACCAGAGCAGCTTCGGCATCCCGTGATGTTCGAGCGTTGGCCAGTGCCCGTTCGGCGGTCTGGTGAAGTGCCGCAATACGTCGCTCGGTTTCGATGAGCTGCTGGGCGTCTGTGTACTCACGGGATGCCTTGATGCCGCGGATCGTCGCGTCGAGTTCACCGGCACGGTCCGCCAGCTGGTTCAGCGTGTCGGCAGTCTGCTTATGCTGCGCCTGCAGATGCTCGTGTTGGCTGTGGGCGTCGTCTGAGTCCCGCGCGCTCCGGCGCGCACTCGCGGCTGTGGTTTTCGCTTGGTCGTTGGCGGCCAGCAGCACCCCAGCGGCGTATCGACGGTAGGTCGCCAGGAAGGTGCCCACATCGTTGGCCGCCTTCTCCAGCCGCTGCTGGGCATCGCGTGTGTCTGACAGCGCATCGAGTTGCTGTCCGGCGGCGGCCAACGCGGCCTCGGACAGCGGCGGCAGCGCGTCAGAGACGATCGCCGGGAGCAGGCCCGCTTCGATGCGGTTGCCGACGTCGGGGTTGCGCAGTACGTGCAGCAATTGCAGCAATCCGGCGTAACGTTCGCGACCGGAGTCACCGGTAAGGGCGAACACCTGGGTGCGCACTCGCTCGCGGTGTGTCTCTGCGGTGTCGGTGACCCGGTCAGAGCCGATCTTTTCGGCAAGCCGGTCACGCGATAGCGGTTCGCGGCTGTCGTCCAGCAGGTGGAGATCGACTCCCACCCGCAGGGGTGTGATGAAGTACCAAGGTTTCGCCTCGGCGGTGGCTTTCGAGAACCGGATGAAGGCGCCGAGCGTAAGGTACTCGGTTTCCGAGTCATCGGACTCGCCGATGAGTTCCAGCCACAGGTATCCGACGCGATTACCGCCAGCCTTTTCACCTGCGCCAGCAGCCATGAGGTCTTCAAGGCGAACCTTCTTCGCCCCGGAAGCGTCGATGTTGCGTCGATCGGCGTCCAGCAGGTAAGGGAGAAGCATCTCCAGGGCACGGCTCTTACCGGCGCCATTCGTGCCGCGCCAAATGATCCGCCCGCCGGAGCAGGTGAACTCGGAGTCGTAGTAGTACCACACGTTGACGATGCCGCCACGGTTGACGCGCCATCGCGACGGGTGGTGCTTGGGGGGAGTTTGGTCGAGGTCCTCGGCGGCCATGGTCGGGGCGGCGGGGGTCACAGACTCCCCAAGTCAAACAGGGACGGTGCGACGGGGGCGTCGGGTTCCAGACGCTCGTGGGCGCGGGTCTGGGAGGGCGCGAGCTGCACGTCAGGACGGTGACGAGCGGCGGCCGGGTGCAGGACCAGGCCGTCTTCGGTGGGGTCGGCGAGGCTGAGCGAGGTGAGGACGGATATGGCATCCCTGCACAGCACGCTGGGGTCGGAAACGTGCTCTGGGCCCCACATCTTCTCGTGGCGAACCGCGAGATCTCCGACAATCTCAGTCACCTGCGGCCACGGGCACAGCAACCCGGGTACCTGGCGGCCGTGCAGTTCTGCGGTCTTGCCTGCGGTCGGCTTGTGGACCCGCAGCAGCTCGTCAACGAGTAACAGCGCGGCCTGCTTCACCTTGCCGGGACCGGGGAATTCGACATCGGACAGGTGCCGGTCGGGGTCGTAGGCGAGTGCTCCCTCGGCGCGGACCTCGAGCACCAGGCCAAACAGGTCGTCGAGCGTGCGGGTCAGGTCAGTGCGTTCCCGAGACAACACGTCGCGCTCGGCGTCGGTGAGATCTTCACGGCGCACCAGGGGGTTCTCAACCAATTTGCGGCGCAGGCTGCGTCGAGGTTGCTCCGTGACATCGGGGCTCGAACTGACCAGCGCCTCTGGGCCGTCGAGCGCGGCAAGAGGCCGAGCCAGCAAGTGCGGAAGCATCTGCCGATGAACGGTCAACAGGGCTTCTTCCTGACGCTCTCCCCAGCCGCTGACGCTGCCGTCCGTCTCCTCGATCACGCCCCAGGCGATCAACTGGCGTAGCGCGGCGACGAGATGCCGTTGTTCGGTGCGTGAGTCGTCGAGGTCGATGCCCACCGTGGCGGCGTCGGCGCGCAGCTGTTCGACCAAGGCAGAGGCGAGCACCTGCTCGCCGGTGTCGGGGGCGAGTACCGCGGCACATATCAATGCCAGGTATGTGTAGGTGCGAGCCGTGAACTCTCCGCCGCTGTTGCGGCGGGCCGGCCGGACAGGTGCCGCGGCGGCCGGTAGCGGAGCCTTGACGAGGCGGGCGAAAGTCGGGTCAACGACCAGGATGTAGCCAAGCGCGGTCGCAAAGCTGCTCTTGAGCGCTGCGGCGTGGTGGCGAATCAGCGCGAGGGCGTCCGGGTCGGTTGCCGCGGTCAGCAGCGGTGTGCGCAGCAGCGCCCGTGCGGCGTCTCTGCGCTGGGTGACCTCATGGGCAACAATCGATACCGCCACTTCAGCCGTCCGTTCCGGTTGCCGCACCGGGAGCGCTTCCCGATGCGACGCTGTCGATGGCGGTGACCTCGAGGATCAGGCCGTCGATCGTCAGATCGCCGTCGAGGGCGTGTATCACGCTGGACCGGGCGGGTGCGCGTCGGGCGTGCAGGATGAATCCGAGGTCGGTGTCGGCCCATTCGAGCGCGTCGCTGTCGTCCTGGCCCATGGCGAGCAGCTCGCCAAGCCGGTCGAGGGCCATGTCGCGGGCGGCGGGCGCGATCCGCACCCGGTCGAGGACGCCGGCTGCGATGAGTTCCGCCGCTGCGGCCTCGTCGCGCTCACGCTCGGCGCGTGCCTCGGCGAGCTGGATTTCGCGCTCCATCGCCACGTCGGGAACCCGGGCGGTCCTCCCTCGGGCTGCGCGATCGCCTCGCTCGCGCAGTGACACCGGCACGTCGACCGGGTCGGCGTCCCACCACGAAGTCGAGGCGCTGGCACGCGGGCTGACCTCGTCCGGGCCGAGCAGCAAATGCCGGGCAGGATAGACACCGAACGCCGCGGCGAACAGCCGGTGGGCTTTCTCTGTCTCCGCAGTGGTGTCGGCATCGGCGAACCAGCGAGCCAGTCGCAGTAGATCTCCGCGGCGCGACACACCAGTGCCTGCGGCCGCCAGCATTCGTTTGGCATTGGCCAGCAGTTGACCGAGGGCCTGTTCGGCTGCGGCGCGCAGCTGCTGCGGGCCGGACCGGCCATCGTGCCCGCCGTACCAGGCGGCGAACTCTTCCCAGTCGGCCCGGGTCCGGCCGGGTAGCCGCTCGGCCGGCGAGCCGTCCGGGCTAGTCATCGTCGGTAGCGTCGCGAGGACTTCGAGCAGGGTGTCGAGGTGGTCGATCAGGGCTGCCGCGCGAGCTGCGACCGCCGGTGAGTGCCGCGCCACGTCGGCAGTGATCAGATCGACGTACGACAGGAGGAGCTCCTTGAACGCCGCATATTCGTCGCCGACCAGGTCATAACGGGAGAGGACCTGATGCAAGTAGGCGTAGAAGTCGCGGACGCTGTCGGTGAACAACTGCTGGCTGGTGAACAAAGTGGTGACGTCGGCGGCGAGCGCTTCGGCATCCACAGATCCGGTCGCGTCAGAAAGCCGCGTCTGGATGCGGTCGAGCGTCTCCACCATGCCGCCGAGCAGCTCACGAGCGACGTCCCGCACTCCGGTGGTGGCACGCAGCAGGTCCGCGACCTGGCGGTGCACCCGGCCGCCCAGCTTGGATACCTGATATCGAGAACGAGACCGTAGAAAATCGGCTACCGTAGCTACCCGGCTGTCGCGTACCGACCGAACAAGGTTGCCCCAGCCTTCCAGCTGCCGGCACCTGGTCTCCACGTCGTCGAGAGCGAGACCGACGCCCCGTTCAGCGAGTTGCGCGGCAACCTCGGCGGCCGACAGGTCGGTAAGCAGGGTGTCGGCGAACAATCCCATGATCGCGATGTACTGCCCACGCACGGCCGGGTCGTCCGCGGTCGCATACCGGTACAGATCGAGGCGATCGAGATCTGAGCGGTCCCCCACGCCGACGCGATCGTCCGCGCCAAGCTCGTCGCCCATCACACTCCCTGATGCCACCGCGTCGCTGCCCGCGAACACTACGACGAGCCTCTGACACTCCCGATCGGCACTGAGGGTACTCGATTCATTACCGTAGCCCGGGATGCTCCTCCGCCGACACTCGACGCGATGATCGGGCGTCATCAGCGGTGAGATCGGCTTGCCGAGGTGGGGTAGCCGGAGGTTTCGTCCGTCCGATGATGGACGTCCGCCCTTCGACGGGATCGGCGCGTCGATCAAAAGCTCATCACGCGCAGCACTGGCACACCCGCCACTACTTGCGCCTGACGATCGTGACCTCGATCGAACGCACCTACCACCGCCGCCGCCGGCAACGACGCCTCGGACGGCTCACCCCCATCGAGTTTGAATCGATCAACAGGCCCGTATGCGCGGCCTGAACCACTCAACCCCCGCGAGTCAACCCAACCCGAGGCAGTCCCAATCGCCGGTGACGGCCGCGCTAATTGCGCTGACCACCAAGTGGGCGGTTCGCAAGGCGCCCGGCTGTGGTCCCGAAGTCCTGCAAGGGCACCCGCCTCTCGTAGGCGGACCCGGACATGCCGGTGAACCGGCGGGTCAGCTTGCAGGCCCTCGACCACCGACGCCGCTGTCGGTCGGCCCCGACAGCTGGATGCAGGACACCGAGGAGGGCCATTGCCTGCGCAGTAGGTACGAATCCCGGTTGCCTGATGCACATAGGTGCCTCGCTAAGTCGGCAAGACGCGGTGACTCCTCGTTGCACACGACCCAGCCCAATCCACGTGTCCATCAACGGCGTCGACGTGGGAACCTGCTGCAGACCTGGCACTCGACTATCACAATCGGCTCGCCCCAGTCAGGAAGCGGCGATCCACTCCCAACGAGGAAACCCGCCATCTCTCGGAAGTATGATGAACACGGCGTGCTGGTAGTAGAACGGGCTCGCCATGAACGCGCGCAGCTTTTCCCGGTCGTCTTCGTGTCCGCCGTTCTCCTCCTTCTTGACCTCGACGACGAGCAAGTCGTCGTCGGCCGACAATCCAGAACGGCGGTGGACGATGATGTCTGGGTAGACGTCATGTTCCTCGTCGTTGCTATCGAGGGCGGCGGCCGTGTCCCGCTGACCAGCGGTAGCCGGTTGCTGCTCGGAGACTTGAGCGGCGAGTGCGACCCGGCGCCGGCGCAGCCGCTTCTTGACCCCGTCGATGTGCTGCGGATGCCACCGGTCGTAGTCGACGTCGACAGACCACTCTGGCAGCGCGGCCTCGATGGTTCCAGCCAGGTGCCGTGCGATGTGAAAGACGATCGATCGTTCGTGCGCCCGCTCCACAAAGAGTTCGCGTTCGCGCATATATGCCGCCTGGACAGCATCCTGCAGCATGTCTTCGATCCGGCCCCTACCCGCGCCCACGTTGACTACTCCTCACTTGGCCTCGATCCACCGATGAATGTCAGATCGGCGGGACGCCGAAGATAGAAGTTTCCCTCTGAGCTGCCGACCGATCCGCCGTCGGCGGTGCTGCGCTCAACGCAGAACTGGCCGCCATCGGGATCGGCCAGCAATCAAGACCGCGCAGCATCTTGCTGCACGAGGCTTGCTGGGAGGAATGGGCTTCTTGGCCCATGCCAGAAGACGGCGAGGTCGTCGCGCGCTCGAGTGGCCGCGACAAACAGGCGGGATCGATCTCGGGCACGTTCTTGCTGATAGCGCTTGGGGTCAGCGTCCCGGTAATGGTCGATCGCACGCCGCGGAACGAGGCCGTCGCTGGCACCGGCGATGATGACGCGCTGGTATTCGAGGCCCTTGAAGCGGTGCATGGTCCCCACGTGTACGCCGTCAGGGCGGACCGGGCCGTCGGGGCCGATTTCGACGGCTTGGATGCCGTCATCGGTGAGCCACTGGATAACGTCGCTGACGTACTCCCTTGTTGGGACGCAGACGGCGGCCGAGCCGTCGGATGTGTTGGCCCAGGCCCGGAGCTGCCCGATGATCAAGTCGCGTTCCTGAGCCCAGGTCGGAGCGCCGCGGAAGGTCGGGGGTGCGCCGTGCAGCAGGGAGCGGTAGCCGTTGAGGGTGTCGGTTCCGCCGTCCAGGTCGTCGTAGGTTTCCCCAGTGAGGAGTTGGGTTGCGACCTTTAGGATCTCGCGGGTGGTGCGGTAACTGATGGTGAGCCGGGAGGATCGGCGGCCTCGGATATTGATACCGACGGTCGACAGCGCGACCTGGTTGTCGTAGAGCCGCTGGTGGGTGTCGCCTGCGATGAATATGTCGTCCGGGCCGATAGGGGTCATGGCGCGCAGGAGGCGCCAGTGGGTGGGGCTCAGATCCTGGGCTTCGTCCACGACGATGTGCTGGTAGCGGTAGCGCAAGGTCTGGCCCGCCGTGTCCCCGGCGGCTTGGATGCGGGCTTCGCGGTCGAGTTCGAGTCGGGCAGCGCGGGCGGCGATCTGGCGCCAGGTCCAGACGCCTTCGCTGTCGAGTTCCTTGGTGAATCGCTCGGTGATCTGCCAGATGGCGTCTCGGTCGTCGCGGGTGATCGGCTTGCCGCGGCCGACGCGCCGAGCGCGGAAGTATTCGTCGCGGGTGGTGGCGGCCTGGCCGAGGATGACGTGCGCCCACTCCGCGTTGAGGAACTCGGCGTCGAAGCGGCGTTCGCCCAGTTCGAGCAGGAAGGTGTTCCAACGTTTGAGGGCGGCGGCCTCGTCGATGACGCGGCGTTTGGTGTCAGTGCCGGCCTCGTTGACGATGCGGCTGGCGAGTTTGTCGATATTCACGATGTCGACGCGGGCGCTGAGGTCGGCTCCAGCTAGGTCGAGTAGGCGGGAGCGGAGGTCGGCGGCGAGGTTCCGGTTGAAGGTGGTCAGCAGGATCGGTTTGTCCTTGCCGGGTTCGAGGCGCTCGGCAAGGTATTTGACGCGGTGCAGGGCGACGATGGTCTTGCCCGTGCCGGGTCCGCCGCTGACCCGCGCGGACCCCGGGTAGGGGTGGTTGACGACCTTGCGTTGGGTGGGGTGCAGGAACACCTGCCAGCGGGCGAAGGATTCGGCCAGGATCGCCTGCAGCGCGGAGTCGTCGGTGGTGACCTGTGTGGCCGGGTTGGCCGAGGCTGCCGCCCAGTCGTCGGTGTCGACGGGATCGTCGGCCTTGACCGGGGTGGTGACGAGGTCGAGCACCTCGTCATAGGTCTTCTCGTCGTGCAGTGCGAGCAGGACGTCGGCGGTGAGGGCGGGCACACAGTCGACGAAGCGCAGCAGGTCGTCGTCGGTGCGCAGGCGGCGGATGCTGGGCAGCAGGGGCTCCGCCACACCCAGATCGGTCAGTTGCTGATCGGTGTATGAGTCGAACAGAGCAGGAGCCTTGACGGGCTTTTCGGGAACAGCCGCCGGGTCGCCGGCAGGCAGGAGCCGGCCGACGATGCTGTCACCGACCGCGGCGAGGTCGATGACCTCGATGCCCCCGGTGACCCGGTTGATCTGGTACGAATACCGGTCAAGATCGTCGTAGACGTCGCTGCGATGCCGGACCGACACGAGCAGAAAGTGCCGCTCACCGACGTTGAGCAGGATGGCGCGGTAGGCGTCGGTGACGCGCGCGGAGTACAGACGTGAGCCTTTGAGTTGCTTGAGCCGCAGGCCGTGGGCTTGGGGGTTCTGCCGAAACTTCGACTGAAAGTTGTAGACGGCGCCGGCGTCAGCCCTGGACAGCGCGAGGATCTCCTTGTCCGCGCGGTCCAGGATCTGCAGGATGACCGGGCGTTGGCTGGTGTCAGTCATGCGTCTCCTCCGGTGACCAGGGCGGCGAGTTCGTCGACATCCCATTCCTTGGCCGGGCGAACGTGCCAGCCCGCGGCAGCGAAGGCCGCGTCGCGGTCCTGCTCTTCGATCTCGGCCGCTGGGCCGTGAAGCCGTTGGACGACGGCTATCCGCAGGTTGGGCCAGGCGAAGTCGGCCTGCCAGCCGTCCTCATTTAGTTCGTATCCAGCCACGGGGGCCGGTACGTGACGGCTGATCAGGCCATGTAGCAGCGTTTCCACGCCGGATTCCTCCAGGTCTGCCAGTTCGACGACACGTTGCCAGGCGGAATCAACCTCGTCGGTGGGTGCCATCGCGGGTGGGGCTGGTTCGGCGCTGCGACCGAGCCACGTGGCGGTCTGCTCATCCAGCGGTTCAGGGCGGTGGGCCGCGATGAGGCCGGTGCCCTCCGCCGCGTACAGCAGCGTCGGATCGAACGAATCGAGGATGGTCCGGGCCAGTTGCGCGGCATCGCCGTCGCCATCGGCCAGGAACTGGATGACGTTGCCCCACCAGAGCCACGCCGCCCACCGGCGCTTGTGCTGTGAGTCGGTACCTACCGTCGCAGCACGGTCGTCGACGACGGTGAACGCGGACCACACCGGGCGTCGGGGGTCGGTTCGCTGGTCGAGTATGAGTACGAGCGGGCAACCGTTGGCATCGTCAGCACGGACAACGGTGATCCGGCCGCCGGCCACCGGAGGCGGCAACGGTTCGCCGTGGACCGCCGCACCCACTCGGGCGACGACGCCGGTCGAGTCGGTGATGACACGCTGGTTGTCCGGCTGGCGCAGCAGGCCGGCCAGGGTGGCTTCGGCGCGGTTGCGCCACAGGTCCAGGTCGGGGTCGCGCAGGAACTGCAGCAGCAGGTCGATCGGGTTTCCCCAGACGAGATCGTTGAGCTGCTGCGGGTCGTTGCCGGTCTGCTGTCGGTAGAGGTCACGGGCGGCTTGCTGAGCGAGGCCCTGGTAGGGCGGCCACACCGGGTCGTGGCGGGTGCCGCCGTTGCGCCAGGATTGAACGTCGTCCCAGGTGATTGCGAAAACGTGCAGGTCGTGAGCGCGGAGCCGGGTGCGTTTGACGGTGTCGTCGGCCAGCCGGTTCACTCCGGGTGGCGGGCTCGCGTGGTACTGGTAGCCGTCGAGGTAGACGGCGACCTCCTGCGCGGCGGCGTCAAGCCGCTTGAAGTGAACGTCCGGCCGGGTGCCGGTGATGGTGTTCTGTAGTTTCATCCGCCAGTGCACCACGCGCCCGTCGGGCGCTTCCAGGCGCAGGTCGGCGAAGCGCGCGCCGTCCGTGTCGGCCCGCCGGGTCAGCCGTACGGTGGGGTCCTGCTCGGCCCAGGCGATGAGTTTGTGCAGGAACTTACGCTCCAACTCGCTCTCGACCAGGGGTGTCAGCGAGATCTGGTCGGCGGGCCCCGCGTCGGTGGAGATCTGCCAGTCGTTGAGGAGCTGGCGCAGGATCTCCAGTGCCTCGTCCCGGCTCATCAATGGGAAGTCCTCGTCGCGGGCGAACCGCAGCAGGCAGCGGTGGCATGCTTTGCGGCCTTCCCGGTTGCACTCGCACCCGGTGATCGTCTCAACGGCCGTCTGCAGTACCTGGTGGAACTCTCGGTCGGCCGATAGCCGGTGTAGATACCCGGTCCCAGAGGGCTGGATGTCGTACACGACCAGGAACTGGCGGACGTTGTCGCTGTCACGGTCGGCCATCGGCGCCCGGACCACCCGCAGATGGTCGGGCTCGCCGCCGTACTTGACCGTGATACCCAGCATGAGCGCCGCGGCGAAAGACACCACGCGCTCGTCGACGAGGGCGGTCGCCGCCGGGATGAGAATTCGCAGCGCCTCTGTTTCCAACTCGTGCACGAGCAGGAGTGGTGTGTGGGTGGCCGTGTAGGGCGAGCGGCGGTGCCGGCACCAGGGCTGGTGGTGTTCGGTCCCGGGCGCATGGCTGCCGAGCGCAGGACTGGCGCCCGAGACCGGATCGCTACCGGGGATGCTCGTGGCGGTCGGCGGCGGGCCGTCCGCGGTGGTCCCTCCGCAGTCCACGCAGGTGTAGAACGGGTTGAGCCGCACCAACGACCCGGCGAAAGGATCAGTTGCCGGCCGGTCGAAGCGGGCCGCACCCAAGTTGAACTCGCGGATCTTCGCGTGCCTGGTGTAGTCGACGCCGAACGTGACCTTCTTGTGGCGCCACGGGTTCTCGATCTCAGCGATGTCCACGGCAAACGTCGTGGTGTACCGGCGTTGCGTCCGCTCATCGGTGTCGTCGCGGATGCGAGCGTCCTCGCGGCGATCCCGGGAACGTACGACAGTCGGGCGCAGGACGTGGTGCAGGCAGCCGGCATCCGCGATGGCCGGGGTCTTGCACCGCAGGCAGTTGCTGGTGTCGGCCACCGCGTTGGTCGTACGCACGTAACCGCAGGACGGGCAGATCCGCCACCGCTCGTACAAGGGCCGATCCGGCCGTCCGATCTCCAGGCCGTCGATGGTGTGCCGGTAACCGCGTACGTAATAGGTGTTGCCCGGTGCCAGCTCGACCAGTGCGGTACGGGCAGGCCGCGAGTATTCGCGCAGCTCACCCCCGAACCGGCGGTCTCCGTCGTCGGTCGACTCCTCCCAGGTCAGGGTGGCATCCAACACTGTCCGTGAGTCGATCAGCGAGTAGTTGGGCAGCAGGCCGAACTCGACCATCGTGGCGTGCGCGCTCGCGCCGCCGATGTCGGCGAGCCGGTCGCCGACCGCCTTGCGCTCGGCCCTGAGTGCACGCAGCTCCCGCGCCTGGGAGGGATCGGAGGCGATGAGGCCGGCCATCGCGGCGTTGATGGCCTCCTTGCGCCGGCGCAGGCCAGCGAGCCGGTCTTCCCAGCTCTCGACGAACTCGGCGATCGCCGCGGCGATCCCGTCGGTGGCGAAGGTGGCTAATTCCTTGGCCGCGCCGTCGTCGACGGCTCCAGCAAAGAGGTTGAGGAAGTCCGCGACCAGCCGCTCGCCTTCGGCGAGGGCTGTGGTCACCAGGTCATTGAGCCAGCCGCTGTCGCCGAACAGCACGGACGCCAATCGCGGCATCGGGGCGACGTCCGTCAGCCGATCCCGGGCGGCGAGGTCGATCAAGTACGCCAGATACTGCCGACGCAGAATCGCGACAGCGGACAGGTAGCAGCCCGGTGGGCGGATCTGGCCGGCGATCATGTCGCGCGGCTCGCTGAGGTAGTAGCGGTCGCGTTCGCGGCGGCCGACGAAGGTGAGCACCAGCGAGTTGCCGCTGGTTCGGCCCGCCCGGCCGGCACGCTGCACGTAGTTGGCCGGCCCGCGCGGCAACGAGCCGAGGATCACCGCGGACAGGTCACCGATGTTGATGCCCAACTCCAGCGTCGGGGTGCAGGCGAGCACGTTCGGATCGGTGTACCGCTCGCCCTTGCGGAAGGCCTCCTCGACGCTCTCGCGCTGCCCGCGAGTGAGCATGCCGGTGTGCTCGGCGGTCACCACCCGGAAGACACCACCGTCCAGATAGAGACGCCGGTAGTAGTCACCGGCCGCAGTCGCATCCTGCGCCGCGACGAACCGTCCGCCGCACCGGTATCGCAGGCACCGCTGCCCGACCCAATCGGGTACGCGGGTGGGCGGCACCGTCTGCTCCCACGCACACGAGTCGCACCGCACCCCGGCCTCGGCAGCCTCGTCGTCGCTGAGCCGGACCACGTTGATATGCCCTGGCTGCAACCCGTAGACGACCGTCGAGCCGTCCACGATCGTTCGCGACGTGAGCACTCCTTCCCGGGCCAGCACCGCGAGCAACTGCGGCAGATAGCGGTCGGCCTCGGTGCGAGACAGACCGAGGCAACGCATCACCCAGTCCTGGTACCAGTTGTTCGCCGCGGACAGGACATCAAACTCGGTACGGCTCTTCGGCGCGGTCATCGCGAACGACGGTGCCGACAGGCCGTGCGGAAAGGCGGGCATACCGTCCGGTCGGCCGCCCCACACCTGCCAGCGGCGGCCACCCTGCTGCACGTACGGCTCCAGCCAGGCGTGCCGAACGCCGCCACGGATCCGAAGCCGTTCCAGCAACCCGCGAACCATGGTGGCGAACGCAGCGTCGTCGGGCAGCGAATTCAGCGTGGGCTGCGGTCCGTTCAATAGCACGTCGCGGCACAGCGCGACGACCCTGGGCAGATCGTCGATCACGACCTCGACGGCGGCGGTGCGGGTCAGCTCCAGCGTCCGGCCCTGCCGGGACCGCAGGCCGACCTCCATCACCGTGGCGAACGCCAGCCGCTCCCCGATCAGCCGCCAGGTGTCCCGGTTCGCCATTCCACCGGAGAGCAGCGCGTCGACTCCGGGGTCGTCGTGCAGATCGGGCGGGACCACCGCGGCCAGCGTCGCTGGGTCACTCGCGGCCTGGATCACGTCGGCGATGACCTCGTTGAGGCGTGCCGGGATGCCCGGACTCAACTGATTGGCTAGCAACGCCCGGAGCGAGAAACTGTACGACCGGTTGGCGACGAAACCCGCGCGGTGGGCGGCATCTTGCACCGAGTCGTTGAACAACAGCGTCTTACGCTCGTTGCCGACCAGCTCACCACCGATGAACAACTGAGTCACCGCGACCGACGCGAGGCTCGCCAGTCCCGCGCCGAGGAACCGGATGCCGTCATCGAGTCCACACGCCGGGCACCGGTCAGTCTCGGCGTCCCGATCCCGGTACAGGTCACCGAGAACCACGACCCCACCGTTGGCCACACCGGCGCGGTCGACGCCAGGGTTGAAGGGACGGATGTGAGTGCCGGACGCTTCGAGAACCAGCAGCCCGGCACCGGTACCACCATGGATCTCCTCGCCCGTCGCCGCGATCAAGGACCGTACTCGCCGCTTGTCCCGCCCCACGCTGGCCCGGTAGATCTTCTCCGGCTCACCGATCAGCTCCTCGGGGTCGCGCTCCGGCGAGATCGCGGACCAGCCCGACCGACCGCAGTGCCGGCAGTAGATCGCCGGCAACAGAGCATGTCGACGGTCAGCCACCACCGAGTCCACGTCCGAGGTCTCCACCTCGGCACCACGCGGAAGCTCACCGGACCACCCGAACGCTGGTGCCGCCGCAACCGCACGCAGCAACCGCGACACCACGCGTACCCACATGTGGGTCTCGACCGCCAAAAGCGGCAGATCCGGCTCCTCGGGAAGCCGCGCCATCGACAGCAACGCCACGAAGCGAGCCAGCGCGGTCGCCGCCACCTCCGGCTCGACCCGGAACGCCCGGCCCCACGAGTAGGCGCCCTCCCGCGGCACCAACTCCAGGACCTCCGCGAACGTCTGCGGCCGGTCGCCCAGCACTCTCAACACCGCCTGGGTCAGGATGTGCTTCCGCAGGCCGGCACCGAGCGCGACCGGCGTCAGGTCGTCGCTGCCGAGCACCGCCAGCGCGATCGCCCGCATCGCGTCCGGGTCCCGCGAAGGATCCGGGAGCGCCGCCAGCTCCGCGGGCTCCGGCAGCGGGAACGCAAACTCGATCTCCTTCAAGACGTCGTCCGCCGCTGCCCGGGATTCGCCGATCACCGCTTCCTCGTCGAACTCGGTGCCGAAGACCTGCGCGGCGACATCACGCAGATCCTCGGTCACGTCGCCCGGCCCGCCGTGTCCCAGCGTCGCCGACGTCGCGACCGGGCATATTTCCCCCAGCGGACTTCCCGGCCGAGCCTGCCCGGTCACCGCAGCCAACCGCCGCAGCAGCATGGCCACGTCCGTGCCCTGCGCACCGTCGTAGGTGTGGAACTCGTCGAGCACCACGAACGCCAAGTCGGCGCCGTCCCACAACCTCTTGTCCTCGGAGCGCTGCAACAGCAGGTCGAGCATCTTGTAGTTCGTGATGAGGATGTCGGGCGGATTGTCGCGGATCTCCTGTCGGCTGGTCATGACCGGCGTTTGTGGCACCTCGGCGACGTCACCGATGTACAACCCGGCGGTCACCGCCGACAGTGCAGACTCACCGGCGAGAACGTTCCTCAATCGCAGGGTCTGGTCAGTGGCCAGGGCATTCATGGGATACAGGAGGACGGCCTTGACTCCGGTCCTTCCTTGCTGCCGGGCGCGGCGGCAGTGGTCCAGGATCGGGTAGAGAAACGACTCGGTCTTGCCCGACCCCGTGCCGGTGGTGACCAGAGTCGGGCGCGCCGGCCCGCCTACCGTGCTCAGCCGAGCGAACGCCTTCGCCTGATGCTCGTACGGCGAGAACCCGGCCGGAAGCCAGCCCAGCGGTGACCGCCACTTCTTGCTCACCCGCCGGAACGGCATCCGGACCCGCAGATACGGGCCTCGGAAAATGCCCTGCTCCGGATGATTGAGGAACCCTGCGAGCGCCTCCCGAACCCCGGTGTCGGCGAGCGCGAACGTCGTCGTCAGGTACTGCGTCAGCGTGTGCCGGAGACTCTCCGCAGCCAGCGTCGGCCTCACGGCCGCCACCCCGCATCCTTCGCCGCCTGGAGCCGCGCATTGAACACCGCGTGAGCCTGCCGCATCTCCGCCGGCCGATCCGCCTTGAAGAACGGTCCCGAATATCCCTCCGGTGGCGGCACCTGCTCAGGGTCTTCCAGGTGGGCCATCAACTGCACGAAGTGCTCCTTGGTCTGCCCGTTCCCGTACTGGTTGAAGTTCGCGGCAAGCCTTCTGCCGCTCACGTCGAACCACATCTCGGCCTCGTAATCGACCAACTGCGGGAACCTTGCCAGGTAGATCGCGACGAGTTCCTCGGCCCCGATGCCCAACCATGTTGCTACCAAGGCATCGATTTCCACCAGCGCGGCACGCCGCTCCCGCTCGGTCCGCAACGGCGTAGCCGGCGTCCACGTCGGACCAACATCGTTCAGCGGCGGCAGCCCATGCCAGTCGGCGGCCCATGCCTCGTCCGCGGCCCAGGATTCCTGATACAGGTTCTTCCAGAGGTCCGCATACGCATCAACTAAACAGTTCAGGCGCATCGTCCGGAGCAGCAGCGACGAGACGAGGGGATGATCGTCTGAAGGCGCGGGCATCGCGTTGGCCTCGGCGACCTGGAGATCGGCGCGACCGGTGATTCGGAGGAAGTAGTCGAGCGGAAGGGAAGCCCAGAACCCCGCGACAAGCGCGGTGGCCTTCTCGGTGGGCATGGCCAACGAGTGAACCGCGTGGATGTGGGCGGGTCCTGGCGGAAAAAGCGACGCGAACAACGACCGCTCGGTGCTGAAGGGAATCCGCCGCCGCCAGATCAGCCGCGAGAAGTCGGTGTAGGGCCTGCTAGCTATCTGGCGAAGGTAAGCCTCGACCTGCTCAGCATTGGGGGTTGAACCCAGGAGCGCCGACAGTTCGTCCCGCGCGGCCTCCATCGCGGGAGCAGACCCGTGCAGATCCCGGAGGCGGTCGAAGTCCGTCCACCGGTCCTGTGCGGCAATATAGCGGTCAGGTTCGCAGGCACGTACGTAATCAGTCGTGGCAACCGCATCGCCAGGTAGTGAGACTAGGTCGATAGGCTTGTCGGTATGAAGGGTGTGCGGCGGTTGCTTCGCCACCGGCGTCGCAACAGCGAACTGCGGCCCACGGAGGACCACTTCTCGCCAGTCGTCCGGCTCGGCGAAGCGGGCTCGGATGAGACCCGCAGTCTTCGCGCCGGACTCGTCATAACCGCGAGTGATCGCAGGGTTTAGCGAGCCGAGGCGATGGTCCCAGGCCGCCAGCGCCGCGATAGCCGTCTGTTCCACGGTGGTCACCGGGTACAGGAGTTTGGTCTCTGCCAGCGGAACGTCGGTATCCCCGGCGAGTCCACGCCAGAGGGACAGCACGTCGGCATCGACGTGGACCAGGCGAGACCGGTGTGGCCGCAGATCCCAGTGGCCCTTGTACTTCATCACGGGAGCGTCGCCGGAGCCGTCGTGGTCAATCGAGCCCGCGAGCGTTGTGGGGTCGAAGAGCCAGCAAGCATGATCGAAATCGATGGTCTTCGACACCCCGTAGATGTTGACGGAGAAAGGCCGGTTCCAGTCGATGTCCGGGAAGATGAGGCGCCGGTTCTGGAAGTGAGCGTGCAGCCGGAGATGAGTGAAGGCAGCAGCCCGCAACTTCCCGTCGTGGGTGCCGACAAGGTGGCCGTCTTGATGGATGAGACTGACGATCCCGTTGCGGCCCAGGTTGCCCCATGCCCGGCACATAAACGCCTTGTAGAGGTCGGGTTGAGTGCCGGCGAGCAGCGGATATGTCGGGGTGGTGCCGAGGAAGGCGACCATGCCGGCGTTCACCGCCAGTTCGACTAAGAACTCACGCCGCTGTCGCGTGTCGTTGAGGTGGGCCTCCTTGCGCTCGCGCCAGATCTCGGCGGGCGGGGAGGCTTCGAGCTTGAACCACGGGTCTCGTTCGGCCATGACGCCTGCCTCGTCCCAGCGGGGGCGGACCCACGGCGGGTTACCGACTTGCAGGTCGAATCCGCCGTTGGCGAAGACCTGGGCGAATTGCAGCTCCCAGTGAAAGAAGCCCTGTTGGTCGGCGATCTCCTCGACGGTGGCCAGCCAGGGGAATCGCTCCGCGATCCGGGTGGGCCTCTCCATGCCGGTCCAGTGGAGCAACTTGTCTTCGTACTGTTCGAGGGTCTTGAGGTCGTGGAACGTGGCGACGAAGGAATCTTCGGGGATGTCGCTCGTGCCGAGGAGGGCTTCGCAGAAGTCCAGCCAGTCGTCCAGGCTGGCGAGCGGGACCTTTCGGGCGAGCCGAACAGTGATCCTCTCCCTGCTGATCCGCGTGGTCTGCGGCTTGTTGGGGGTAGGAAGGGCGAGCTGCTCAGGCAACCCCATCTCACTGAGGCCGAACAGGACCCCATCGCCCCACTCGCTGACTGCGGTAGCTTCCTCGGGAACAAGCCGCTCCTCGACGCGGGAGACCGACTTCGCAGCCTGTTCGTATTCGGGTGCTGTTCCGTCGAGCAGGGCGGCACGGTCCAACGGCCAGAACCACAGGGCGCACCAAGCGTCCATCAGGGTCTTGAGCCGCCAGTACGGTGCGCCTACGGCTTCGAGGGCGGCGAGGATCTCCTCACGGCTGGCCGAATCGTCAGCAGCCGGCAGGCCGGTCGCACCCCACACGTCGATATGCCGGCGGATCTTGTCCTCGGAGAGTTTGACTCGTTGCCGGACCAGGTCCCACAGCATTTCGACTCGGCCGGCGAGGTTCTGAAGCCGGCGAACCCGGGACGACTTGGTGTCCGGTTGGCGCAGGATGCCCTTGCGCCAATCGCGCAGCCGCGCGGCGTCCTCGGGAGCCCACGTGCGGGCTTCCCTCTCCTTAGCTACGGTTCCCCAGCCGTCCGCCGGGAGCAGGAAGTGGTGGATCTCGTCGGCGGGCAGCGCGCCGTCGCGAAGGGGTCGGTCCTGCGGCGCGGCGGTGAGCCAGGCACGCTTGGCCAGGGCCTTCTTCGGGTACGTACGGCGGCAGGCTCCGATGAGCGAGTTGCCGTGGCGCAGGTGCAGGCCGAACCACGGTGCCTGGAGCCCGGCGTGCATGACGTTGAGCCAGATGGACACGTCGGCCAGCTCGACCGCGGTGGGGTTGAGGTCGACGCCGTAGCAGTTGTGCAGCGCGATGTACGCCTTGGTTTTCTGCAGCTCGGTGGTGTACTGCTCTGGGTCGAGGGTCTGTTCCTTCTGCTCCTGCGCGCGGCGTAGGTACTCGGCGGCGACCTGGTTGATCGCCTCGTTGAGGAATGCGCCGGAGCCGAGAGCCGGTTCGCAGATGGTCCAGGTGAGCACGTCTTCGGGACGTTGCGGTGGGCGTTCCTCGATGAGTTGTTTGAGGGCGAGTCTGACGGTGACCTCGGTCAGTGATGGTGGCGTGTAGTACGAGGCGCTGGTCTGCCGGTCGCGACCGGCTAGCCGGTAGACGAACTTTCCGGCCTTGTAGTAGACGCGGTCACGGCGGCCGTCCTCGTCGACGCGGGTGACGAATACGTCGTCCGGGAATGTGTGAACGGTGGAGGCGCGGATCATCCAACTGCCGTCGCTCGCGTCGCCACCCTTGGCAACCTCGTATAGGTCCTCGTCGGCGATGAAGCCGGTGTAGGACATCAAGCCCTCATAGACGGCGCCGAGCTGGTTAATGCCGAGTTGTGCGTACGAGATGAAGCCGCCGCGTTCCTTCTTGTTGCCGCGGGTGAGCATGAGCAGCCGCAGGACGGTGTGCAGGGTGGCGTTGCGCAGCCTGGTGTCGATCGTCCGCGCGTCGGGCTCGTCGGGGTCGTCGTCGGGATGGACGAATGCCTTGAGTCCAATATGTTTGATCGAGCCGTCCAGGAAGAGGTTGGACTGCAGCGGCTCGAACCGGATGCTTTCGCCTTCGCTCGTGGTGTCGGTGATCTCGGCGGTGCCACGTTCCCGGTAGCCGTCGTTGACTTTGTGGAACAGCAGGTCGAGCGACTCGTACAGGTGAAAGCCGTTGGCGGCGGACTCGCCGACGAGCGGCCGGGTCACCAGGTCACCGAGCCGGGCCAGGCTGTATCCCTCCATGTACTCGGGGTAGTCGACCGGCAGCACGCCCAGCTCGGGGCGGGCCTCGGCATACAGAAGGAACAGGATGCGGTAGAGGTATCGCAGGGATTGTCTGGCCAGGGACCGGCCGAGCTCGGCAGGATCCATGAGCTGTTCGGGGCGGACACCGGCCTCGGCGATCCGAGCCAGGACCTCGTTGGCGATGTGCTCGACGGACAGTCGAATGCCTTCACGCAGTTCCGCGGAGACGCCGACGGCGTTCTGGCGGGAGCCGGCGACCAGACCGGCAAGCGGTTCGATGCCGCCCTCGGGCGGAGGGCGGAGGGCGTCAGCGCTGAACAGGGCGGCGATGACGTCGAGTTCACCGGCGGCCCGGGTGTCGTTGCGGGCGTACGCGGTGTCCAGCGCGGCGGCCAGGTATCGGCCTTCGCCCCAGGTGAGCCGGTCGGTGAGGACCAGCACGCCGCCGCAGAGGATCAGCACGTAGCGGGGTGGATCCTGTTCCGCGCCGAACAGCCAACCCGCCAGGGCGAATCCGGCCTCGATGCGGTCCCGGCGGTCCAACTCTACCGGGTAGCGGAGCCGACCGGCGGCCTCGTCGGGGTCAACGACCTCGTCCGGGTCGATGGCCCAGCCGCACTCGATGACCACGATGCCGGGCTCAGCGTGCGCGACGACGAGCTCGAATTGGTGGTTGGCGCGTTCCACGGTGATCGGCTGCGGTTCGCGGTGCGTCGTGCCGGCTTCCAGATAGCCGAGACGGGTGAGGACGGTCGTGTGCAGGTCGTGCAGGACGGCGCGCCGTTTCTCCGCGTCGCCGAGGTCGGCCAGGTCCGTCTTCGCGTCGAGGTAGTCACGGCGCAGCGCCCGGATGCCGACGCGAGGAGTCAACCGTCCGTCGGATTCCTCCCGCGCCCATCTGGCGAGCAGTCCCTCGTCCTTCTTCTTCAGGTCGCGCGGCAGCACCTCGGCGAGGTAGTACGCGGACAGATATTCGCCGCGGTTGGCGATCGCGTCGAACGTCATCGTCCCTCGACCCCTTCGTCGGTAGGGGCGACGAGCACAGCCAGCAACCGAAGCAGTGGTTCCCCGTCGGTCGCGAGCCGGCCGACGAGATCCTCCTGCTCGGCAACCGTCGCCTCGACCGCACGCTGGCGACGAGTGCGCTGACCCGCACTGGTCTGGTCATCGTCGAACAGGCTGGCCTGCACCCACTGATGAAGTTGCCGGCGGTAGTCGCGGATCGGCTGCTCCACGACTTCGTCCCAGTGCTGCCGTTCTGCGGCCAGATGGATGCGCGCGATGTCGATCGCGGCTGGAACCCACTTCTGCAGCGGCTCCAAGTCGAGGGGTGTCAGTGGATTGGTCATGTTCGGGCCGACCCGCGCCGCCACGAGCGCCTCGGGCAACGGCGTGACCGTGGGCTGTTCGGCCAGGCCGCTCACGGCCATCCAGTCGACGACGGTCGGCTGGCCGAGGCGGTTGCAGTAGACGCCTTGCACCAGATAGGTCGGCTCCTTCACGTCAGCGAGCAGCACCGGCGCCTGCTGGCGGCCGAGCCGAAGCAGAACCTTGTCGACCAACCACTCGACCACGGGGTGCACGTCGCTGACGAAGGTGACATCGGGCCACGCGGTCTTGCTCAGCCGACGCGCCTGCGCCAGCTTCGCCTGTGCCACGTCGCGGTCGAAGGTCATTCGTAGCCGCAGCCCGCGCTCGGTGCGCTGCGCCGCCAGGTAGGAACGCGGCAGGTCGGACAGCCGCGGCGTGAGGTCCGGCGGCACGTCGAAACTGAGCAGACCCGGTTCTCGGTGCAACGCGATGGCGTCCTCTGCGGCGTCGAAGACCTCGGTCAGCGCTTGGTCGACGAAAGCCTCTGTGCTCTCGAACAGCGTCGGGACGGTCGCTTTGGCCGGCATCGGGTTGCCGGGTGTTTCACCCACGCCGCCCAGCAAGTCGGCCAACACGTCACGTTCCTCGGCCGCGTCCAGTGACTGCTCGACGGTCTTGCCAGCGAGCAGGTCTTGGATGAGGCGACGCTCTTCCCGTTCCGGCAGATACTCCCCAGTGATCGCTTCGGCGCTGCCGAGGCTGCGGTGAGCCTCCTCTTCTCGCTTGAGCAGGTGCTCGGCGACGGACCGGTCGTCCAGCGCGCCGTCGACCGACGAGGTAAGGATCAGTGCGTCGAACTGCGGCTGGTGTTGCTGCCCGTACCGGTCAATCCGGCCGTTGCGCTGCTCGATGCGGATCAGGCTCCACGGCAGATCGTAGTGGATCAGGTGGTGACACTGCGTATGCAGGTTGACGCCCTCGGAGGCGATATCACCGGTCAGCAGCAACCGTACGTCGCTGCCAGCCAACGAGAACTCCTCGACGATCTTCTGCTGCTCTTTGTCCGTACGGCCGCCGTGCATGACGCGCACGGCGGCCTGGGACAGCCCGAGTCGCCCGGGAACAACCTCGGCAAGCCATTCAAGCGTGGACACCCGCTCCGAGAAGACGACCACTCGCCTGTCGCTCCTGGCCCCAACGCCGATGCCGGTAAGCAAAGTGATCAGAGCGGCCAGCTTCGCCGAGTCACCGTTCGACATGACGCCGGCCAGGTCCCGCAGACGGGTCAGCGCGGCGCGCTCGCCGGGATCGGTGCAGTGCTGCGAGCCGAGCCGGTTACGAACGGTATCGGCCAAGGCTCGGTGCGAGGACAGGAACGACTTGATCAGCGTGTACGGCAGCAGTCGCCGTCCAGCCCCTGTACTCACCCCGTCCCTGGTCAGCCATGTAGTCGTCAACTCCTGGAAGATCGCTTCCTCCGCCGGGGTAGCCGTGCAGCGCGTCGGCACCGATGGACCCCGGTCCGCCCACTGCCCGCCGATCTGGTCCCGAACTTCCGGGCTGATTTTCGTTCGGCGCAGGTAAACGTGGGCGATGTCGGCAGCGGTGTAGTTGTCTTTGTCCGCGATGGCGGCGGGGTCGAGCAGTCGGATGAGGTCAGCAAACGAACGCTTGTCGCCGTTGTGCGGTGTCGCGCTGGCCAGCAGCAGAGCGTCACTGCGAGAGGCGAGCAGCCGGGCCAGCCGACTACGCAGGCTGGTTCCACCGATCAGATTGTGCGACTCGTCGATGACGACCGCGTCCCAATAGACTTTCTTCAGGTGGTGCTCGTACTCGGCGACCCGTTTCAAGGTGTCGATCGAGATGATGATCCGCCGGAAGTACGTGAAGGGATTCCGGCCGGCCGGGATCTCGCGCTGGATCCGCTCTAGGCCGGTGGAGTCGAGCCGCACCAGCGGGATTGAGAACCGCGTCCACATTTCCCGCTGGAACTGGTCCAGGATGTGCTGCGGGGTGACCACCAGCATGCGCTCGCCCCGGCCGCGGCGCACCAGCTCGGCCAGGATCATGCCGATCTCCAGCGTCTTGCCCAGACCCACCACGTCCGCGAGCAGGATCCGCGGCCGCAACCCGGACAGCGCCAACTCGGCCGGCCGCTGCTGGTAGACCAGCGGATCGGCGACGAACCCTCCGGACAACGCTAGGCCGGTCTCCGACCGCGGCAGTGGCGTCCGGCGCAGGACCGCCTCCAGGAAGAGACGGCTCCGCCGGAACCGTGGCGAGTTGTCGGTCACCAGCACGGTGTCCTCCGGGCGGAGAACCTCGACGGTGTCGATCTCCGTGAAGAATGTGGCGGGCATGTCCCGGACGTATTCGGAGACCCCGATCGCCTCGATCTTCGCCCCGTCGGTGTCTGTGGGTACCGCTCGCTTGACCAGCCACTCCTCGTCCCGTACGAGGATCCGCGCCCCCGGCGGAAACGGTGACCGGTGTTCCGTGCTCATAACTCTCGCATCCGTGATCTCTGGTTGGCGTCCGTCGGGCTCGTCAGAAGCCGGCGTCCCGGGCGTACTTGGTTCGCAGTTCGTCCGCTAGCCAGCGCACGTCCAGCTCCGGCGGCACGGCGGAAGCAGGAGCCGACTTCGATGCTTCCGGAACCGGATCGGGTCGATCTTCAACGTTCTCCGGGTCGGCGAGAGGATCCGCCAACTCGGGCGGCACAGCGATCGGTGGCGGAGGGTCGAAGGTCGCCTTGATCAGTCGTCGGCGGATGGTGGCGATGGTCTGCCCGGTCCCCTTGGCCAGTGCGATGAGCTGGTCGTAAACCACCTTCACGCCAGGCCGCGCGGTCGGCTCGTGAGCAAGCATCAGACCCAGCAGCGTCAGTAGTTCCTTCGGTGCGCCGGTCAGGTCAGGCTGGACCACGGGGTCGCTGATGCGATGAGCCAGCACGATACCGCCCGGTCCCGGATACAGCGGTCGACCGGTGACCGCATACGCGAGCGTCGCACCCAAGGCATACACATCCGTGGACGCCTGCAGGTCCCGCTCGGCCCGTACCTGCTCCGGAGCCATGTACGCCAACGTGCCGACCATACGGCCAGGTTCGGTAACCTGATGGTCGCGGTCCAGTAGTACCTTTGCAAGCCCGAAGTCGATGACCTTCGGCCCGTCCTTGCTCAGCAGGATGTTCTGCGGCTTGAGATCCCGGTGCAGCACACCAGCCTCGTGGATCTTGCTCAGCCCGTCAGCCAACTGGGCGCCGAGCACAGCGGCCAGAGCGACTTCCAGCGGCCCGAATCGCTCCACGTGCTGCCGCAGTGTCGGTCCTTCGATGTACTCCACCGCCAACCAGGGCGGCTCATCGTCCAGCCCAGCGCCCTCGAACCGAGCAACTCGGGCGCCGTACACGGTCTTGAGGTTGACGACCTCCAGAGCGAAACGCTCCCGGAAGTCCGCGTCGTCGAGCAACGGGCTCTTGATCACCTTCACAGCCACCCGGTCCGCCGTCGGTGAGAGACCAAGAAAGACCTGCCCCATGCCGCCGGATCCCAGCCGGCCCACAATCCGGTACGGGCCGACCTGCTTCGGATCCGCAGCCAGCAACGCTTCCATGCCACCGCCCCGAGTCCACGCTCACCGGAAGCCGAAACGTATCATGGACCATCACGGACGGTCACTGCGGATTCTTTGCCCCGGTTCGCAGCAATGTACGCAGTGTGGGCGCTTATTTCCCTTACGGTCCTGTTGACCGGATTGCTTTCCGGACTTGTTGGCGTTCAGCCTTCGGGTTCGTGGGGAAAGAGTTTGGCCGATCAGCGGGGCGCGGCCGAACGTTAGGGTCTGTGTCGAACTCGGTCAGAGCCATTCGTTGATGGCGGCGATTTGCACGGTGGCCTCGTAGCGCACGACGAGCTTGTCGAAGCGGGTGGCGACGGCCCGGTTGCGATTGAGCCTGCTGATGCCGTACTCGACAGCGTGGCGCTCCTGGTAGAGGCGGGGGGCAAAGCTCGGTGACCGGCGCCCTTGGACCCCTTGGCACGCCGGTTGGACCCTGGTCCGCCTTGCTCCGAATGGTCGCCTTGATCCCCCGCCAACACAGGTACTTCCGGCTGACCTTCCAGGTGTACACCTTGTCCGCGAGGACCCGGTCGGGCCGGGTCCTCGGGCGCCTCCGTTCAGGCGGGGCACGCGGATGCCGGCCAGGACCGGGATGAACGGCTTGCTGTCGCCACGCTGCCCGGCGGTCAGCAGGATCGACAGGGGACTCTGGCCAACCTGCCGACAAGGGACGGGCTGATCAACAGCTACCGTAGTCCACCTGCCTGAAACGACGCCCAAACACCCCCGCCATGGCCAAGTCCATCGCCCGGCGGCGAGTGTTGCGCGCCGCTGCAGCAGTCGCTGGGTCGTGGCCGTAATACACGCCGTATGTTGTCGCCAGTAGTCCGGCTGCTTCAACGCCGATCAGCGCGGTCGCGCCAATGTCAAGAAGGTCGGGGCTCAACCGCAGGTCGCGGTCAAGTGGACTGGACGTAATCGCGTCGGTGAGCATCCACGGGGCGCTGTGCACCACGCCGGAGGTGTGCCAGTACACGTTGGTGAGGTCCGGGAACCATTTCTCGACCAGGCTGCTC
Source organism: Micromonospora sp. NPDC047740 (assembly GCF_043204735.1). Classification (NCBI taxonomy): domain Bacteria; kingdom Bacillati; phylum Actinomycetota; class Actinomycetes; order Micromonosporales; family Micromonosporaceae; genus Micromonospora; species Micromonospora sp. NPDC047740. Next base: position 28,595 of record NZ_JBIDCT010000015.1, on the reverse strand, counting down.
AGCTGCAGCTTTAGGGGCACCCGTCCGTGCCCAGGTATCTCTAGCCACGTCGGCTGACCGGTCTTGCCGGCCACCTCCACGATCCCCGCTCGAGTGATCCGGTCGCGGACCGCGGCCTGGCCCCGCTCGGCCCACATAAGCGCATCTGGCATCACCGGTACCGACGCGGGCAGGGCACGTGCGGCCTTTACGTGCTCGGCGGCGTCGTCGCGCACCAGCACCGCGATGCGCAGCAGCCGAGTCTCGTAGTCCGTAGCCGTGTCAAGCAGGTGGGCGACCTTCGCAGCGCCCTCAGCCGCCTCCAAACGAGGCTCCGAACCCTCTTCGAGGCCGGCACCGAAGGTCGGCCACCTTACACAGAGGCCGAGGTTGCCCGGGATCTCACCAAGGCCGGCCACCGCATCACCGCCGAGGGCATCCGCAATTTGCTGCGCGCACCCCGAATCAACCCCAAAGCATCCACGCTCCGTGCACTCGCCCAGTTCTTCGACGTACCCGCCGGCTACCTACTCGGCGACCAAGAAGAGCCTGAAGAACACAGCCGGCGCGTCCGCGTGATGGCACGATCCATCACCAAGCTCTCACCCGCCGCCCAAGACGGCATCGCCGTGATCATCGACAACCTTCTGCGAGTGGAGGAGACCGCCCGAGGGGGCGACAGCAGGACTCCAAGCCACCGACCTGGCCCTGACCAGGAACCAAGCAGCTCAAGGCAATAGCCCATCTGCGTGGGCCCCTCGAAGCCGGCGACGTCGGCCGCGGCCTGCGTCCAGCCTCGCCAGTCCCAGGTACGTCGTGGCCTGCTCGCAGCGGCCGATCGTGGCACACGGGACCGACAACTGCTTACCCTCACGCCTCACCGAAGTAGCTCTCCTCCTCGCCGAGCAGCAGCGGCACGTCGTACACGGACATGTCCGGCCGAGCGCCTGGCGGTGCGCGGCATTCGTCACCTGCCGTATCCGCCAGCCCAACATGAGGGGCTCTGGGCGCAGGTACGGAAGCCGCTCCAGAGACACGCAGCTTGTCCAGTTGGTTTGGTTAATGGGTTGCGGGCATAGGACGCCCTGATTAGAACTGGCAGCCGAACCTACAAGGAAGGAGGGCTGAGCCATGTACGCCACGCACACCGCGCCCGTGCCCTCCCGGGTGACCAGCTGAGCTGATCCCGGAGCGGGCGGGGCGCCTCCACACGGAGATTGCCTTGACTTTGCACCAGCATGATCTGACCCTGCGCCCGATCACCGGGCCCGATGAGCTAGACCTGTTCAACAGCTTGCCGTACGTCCTCAACGATGAGCTCGGCAGTGACTTGGCGGCCGGTCGCCGCCGCCCGGAATGGCTGTGGCTCGCGCTGCGCGGTGATCGCGTGGTGGCCCGGGCCGGATGGTGGTCGCGCCCCGGGGACGAGCACGCCCTGTTGATGGACGTCTTCGACATCGACAGTGACATCGACGACGGCGTGCGGTTGCTGAAGGCCGCACTGCCCGCCGTGGTCCCCATCGGCGCGACACCCCCAGAGTACGGCCGGTTCCTCCCGGCGGACTGGCGCCACCACCAACACACCCGTCAGGCCGTCAACGACCGGATGGGCGCACTCGAACGTGTCGGAGCCAAGCTGTTCGTCGAACGGCTGCGTCTGGAATGGCGACCCGGCACGGGCATCCCTGAGCTCAGCGGGCGGCTCGCCTTCCGGCCGGTTCGCAACGCGGGCGAGCTCATCGAGCTGATGACGCTTGTGCTGGACGGCACCCTCGACGCGCACAGTCGCGAGGAACTGACCCGCATGACCGCCCGCCAGGCCGCTCAGGAGCAGTACCAGAACGAGCTCGAGCGCTACGCCAGCCCGCACGATTGGTGGCGGATCGCGACGCTTCCGGACGGAGAACCGGTCGGGTTCGTCATCCCCGCGCACAACGGCTACAACCCGATCATCGCGTACCTCGCCGTGGTGCCCGCGCATCGCGGCCACGGCTACATCCACGACATCCTGGCCATGGGTACCAGTCTGCTCGCGGCGCAGAACGTACCGCGGATCCGGGCAGCCACCGACGTCGGCAACACGCCGATGGCGGCAGCCTTCGCCCGGGCCGGCTACGTCACCATCCAGCGCCAGATCGACATGACCTGGCGATGATCACCTGGGCGCTGGACCTGAGCTAATCCAGGTCCAGGTCCAGCGCCCGCAGGAAGGTTCATCAAACCGGGACGCGGGCCGACCCTCGGTAGAAGGCCCCTCCGAGTGTCCCGTTCATCGGCAGATCTGGTGGCCAGACCAGCAAGATCGAAAGCGCGCTCGGCGGCATGAGCGCGCGCCTGATCTCGGTCCACGCGCGGGCGTCCGACCCTCAACCGATGACCGGAGGCGGCGTCGGGTGCGCGCCAACCAGCTCTGGCGTCGGTCGCTCGTACTCGTGGACCGTTCTGGCTTCGTCGAAGACTTCTTCGGCGACCGTGGCTGTGCACGGCATCTCGCTGTAGGTATGCCCGACCGAAGTGACCAGCCGCATGCTCATCGACCTTCCCCTGGTACCGACGGTGTATGTGCGGCGGGCCTGTGCCGCAAAGCCCGTGGGCCGTGATCGCCCTTCGACGTGGCTTCGTCGAGACGCGCGCCGCCCCGACTCGCGTCTTTGGGGTAGATTTCCGCTTTGCTAATATTTTTGTTATTGAAGGCCAATAGTCAGCTTTCATGGTAGAACCGGCGCAAACTACTTCGCACAGTGGAGTCATTGCTAGGATTCGCGGCGGGGGTGCCGCAGTGGGTGGACGTGCACGGCATGTGAGGTTCGAACCCTCCTCCCCCCCAAAGAAGACGAACGGGAATGATCAAGATGTCGACATCGACCACGGTTATCTGGAAGGTCGCAGCACGCCTTAGTCGCAACATTTTGACGCCCGGAGAAGTTGGGACATCCTTCAATTCAACACCAAGCCCAGGCGTGTTCCGAAAATTTGGCGTGCCGCTGGAGTACGCCTACACGCCGCTCAGCTTGACGCCAACACCTCCGTTTTATCAGGCCATCAAACGGAGCCTCGCCGACATTCATCACGAACCGACGGGGAAGAAGTTTCCTTTTGCGCTGCATCTCCCCGTCTTAGGATCTGGCAAACTACGGGCAAAGTTTCGGCTTTATCCACCCGCGACTGCGATTGCGACGTTTAGCTTCGACGCAAGCACCGGCGTCGACGTGGAGCAGCTCTTTGCGTTCCGGACCGTCGAAGTAGACGCGACGCTAAGTCGGATCGCTCGAACTTCGCTTGCATTGATCAACTCGGGAGACCATCGAGCACAATCAGAGATTCCGATCCAAGCCTACCCAGCATTTCGGATGCTGCGAAACAACCTTCGCGAATTCAACAGCTGGAGCCCTCGCGACAAGAAGCAGCTGATTGGCCTATTGATCGGCAACAGGACGTTCGACTTAATGTCCGATGACATCGTCGCGCGGATCCAGGAGCTCAACTCGGAATTCAACAAAAAGAGCACTGATGAGCTGCTGCTGCTGAATAAGCAAAGCCTCCTACTTCTGACGTCCGACCTGGAACCACAGCCAGGTATCGGCGATCGATTCGAGCGCTCCGTCGACCTGGTAGAGGTCGCGCTCGCCTTCAGGACCTTCCTACAGCACTACCCTGGAAGCCGCGTCGGCGTCGAAGAGTTTAGCGATTACGTATACTGGAGAATTCGCTCGTGGATCCGCAATTACAGGGCAATATTTGCCGAAAGTGTGTCAAATAGGTACCTTTGGGAACACTTGATTCGCGAGTTCGGCCTGACGGAACTCGTGAACATGGTGGAGGCGGATAACCCTTGGATCGCCGGAAAGCTGGAGCAGCAATCGAAATTCTTTGCAACTTTGGGGCCCACGTGGTGGGCCGATCCCGACTACGCTAACGCCTTCGCCAGCTCAAGCCGCTCGCCCGACGCTCAGGAACTCGCCTTCCTGACTGACAAGCAGCTCCGCTCGGCCGTTTTGGCAGATATCCGCGAGGCGGGACGTTCTTTGACTGCGAAGAGTTACAAGTCGGCAACGGTTATGGCAGGTGCCGCGGTTGAGGCTATGCTGCTCGATGCTTTAATGAATCGCACATCCCTTAACCAGCAGACGCTGCTATCCCAGTCCTTGTCTCAATACATTGCACATGCGCGCGCCGAGAACCTGGGTTTAGACGAAGGCGTACTGAGCATTGTCGATCAAGCGATGCGAGGGTGGCGCAACTTGATCCACCCCGGGCGACAGTTACGACTGAATGTCGCAATTGATGAACACAAGGCTAAGCTCGCAGTAAACGCAATGCATGCACTTGCAGCTGAACTGGCGAAATAATCATATGACGGTCGATCAGGCCGTGTTGCTCAATATATCAGGGAAGGTCCAGGCTGATCGCTCGCCACGGGTGGGCGCGGCACCGTGCATTGGGCTTCGCGTATCGAATTGAGCGCGCAACATTTCCCGATAATCGCACACAAAGGCAGCCGGCCCATCCGTGGGCTCCCGACTGATGACGTCAACACGTCCGAGCAGCAGCCACACGTTCAGCGAACGGTTGCACTCTCATCGGCTAGAGGCGCGACGTCGGCCTCAATCTCTGCCACCACGGTGGGCTCGATCTGCATGTACCGCAGCGGCTCCGGCCGGTCCAGCTGCCCGGACCAGGATGCGGGTAACGGCTCCGGCCACGGGTGCACCACGGGAGCGCCGTAGTGTTGCCGAGGCCGTAGCGGAGGTAGCAGCCCGGCGAGCTCCTTCCGCTGGACTCGGCAACCGTCGCGGCTTCGCCACCTTTAACGCCGGGTTGTCCGCCTCCGACAGAAGCCCGTCGGCGACTGCCCGCCGGTATAGGCACCGCAACGACGCGATCAGATGCTCTGCCGCGCTGCGCCCACCCCGCGCGTTGCGGCGGGCTACTACTGCGACTTGACGTACTCCGCAAGCCGCTCGATCTCCGACGGTGTCGGCTCGTCCAGCCGCCGCTGCCCCCACTGCTCGACAACGCGCTTCCAGTACGACCCGTACGCTCGGCGGGTGCCGGCACTGACCGCTGCCGCCACCACCGGCACGTACTCAGCGAAGGTCGGTGCCGGAGGGCGAGGCGACGCCGCCTCGATAAGGTCCGCCGGCGTAACCCCCATCCGCGCCAGCAACAGGCGAGCCGCATCCAACTCCGCTTTGCCCGCAGCAGTGCCGCTCACGCCTCATCACCACCGAGCGCTTCGGCATGTACCCGGGCGACCACCGCATCCAGCGAAGCCGGCGGGTGAAGCACCAGACCCCCGCAGCCGTGTCGGCAGCCAGCAGTACCCGGTCGCCGGCCGTCAGGCCACACCACTGCCGGACCACCGCCGGCAGCCACACATGGCCCTCTTTCGTCACTCGGAACACCCCGCGCGGGTCAGGGTCGACGATGATCAGGCCGCCGCTTTCCCGGATGCCCAGCCTGAGGCCGGGAGCCCAGCCGAGAGCGATCATCACCGCCCGATCAGCGACGCGGCCATGCACATCAAGAGTCGCCAGCCCATACACCGTGCTGCCGTCACGAGTAGGAGCCAGTCGCGCCAGCGGCAGAGGCGGTCGCTTCATCGCGGCACGCGAGTCACCGGCGATCTTGAGCCCGCCTGACGGAACCACCGCCGGGATCACCAAATCGATCTGCCGGTCTGTCATGACCCACCTCGCCGAACGACGAGGCTGCGACCAACGGCAGTAACAGAGAGTGAAATCAGGTGGTCAAGCATGCTTGACCACCTGAACGTCCAACGTCGCAATACGCGGGAGTGTCCGAGGGGGGACTTGAACCCCCTCAACCAGCATGGATGGGTCACGTCCCGCCTTGACCGGCGGTCCAATCCGTACCCCCAGATGCCGCGCGGTTGCTTATCCTCCATACATGGTGGACGTCGGCCGGAAGGCAATGCCGGTAGCCGAGGCCGTCGGCGCATGACTGTCGTCGGTGGATGGCCATCTCTGACCGCCGCGTTGAGCGACAGAAACTCGCCGACGAGGTCGTTCATCCAGGAACGGTTCGGCCGGTGGCAGGACCTCCAGGCACGGTATCGGGAAGCCATCGCCCCCCTTGCCGTACCCGGCGGTCAGGCGAACCCCGCAACCATCGGCTCCGCGTTCGACTGGATGGTGCGCTTTATGGTGCATCCCTGCCCAGACCTGCGCCTGGCGCTGATCGGCGTGCGCATACCCCCTGTTCGGCAGGCGGTCCACGAATTGGCGCTCATGCTTAACTACCCGGACAGCGACGGCAGCGGCGGCGTGGGGAACGCCCGGTTCAGCGGGCCGGTCGCAGGCAGTGTAGCCGACCATCAGCTCCTCGCCCGCGCTTGCTGGGCGCTTGCCCTGCTGACCGACCTGTACCGGGTCGGTCCCACACCGGGGTCCCCCTTGATGGCCCTTGCTCCAAGGTCCATCACGGCCGAGAAGCTACTTGATCTCGCATCGCCCGAAGCCGTCGAGGAGCTCCGGGCTCTGCGCGCCTCCGCAGAGCGAGCCCTCCTGCCGGCCCTGACGGCGCGACGTGGCGCTTGGGCGGTCGGACCAACCTTCGCTGGATCGTCCCTGATGAACGCTGACGATCTGATCGCCGCCGGCCTACTGCTCGAACTCAAGACGAGCCTCGGCAGCAAGCGCCGCGATGGAACGCGACGATCATCGCTGGAGGCGCCAACCATCATGCAGCTGCTCGGCTACGTACTGCTCGACTTCTCCGACGAGTTCGCCATCGACGCCGTCGGTGTCTACAACGCCCGCTATGCGCACCTGGCGGCCTGGCGCCTGCCGGAACTCCTGGCCGAGCTGGCAGGCCGGCCCGTCGACCTCAAGGAGGAACGTGCGGCCTTCCGCGAGCTGCTGAGTACGCATGTCTAGAACAGGCGCAGCGCCGTCGAGGGTGCCGCCCTCGATGTCGGGCTGGACCGTGGCGAGCTGGGCCATGACAACCTCCCTGATTGGGGTGATAGGGGTTCCTCGGCACTCCCCCACCGTGGTCGCTGAGGTGAGCGCCGAAGTCTTCTACGGCCAGGCGACGGCGAGGACGCCGTGTCGCTTGGTGCTGTGCCACCCGGTCAGGTCGCTGGTGTCGGCGGTGTTCGGGTGGTAGGTGATGTGGGCCGCGCCGCGCCGGTAGTAGCAGTCCGCCCAGGTGCGGATCATGGCGAGCAGCTCGCCGCCGACCTGCTCGGCTTCCGGCCCGTGGGCGATGACACCGGTCTCGTAGCCGCTGACGGTCTGCGGATTCTCCCGCTTGATGCGATAGGCGAAGCTGCCGCCGCGCACCAGCGTCGGGGTGCCGTTGCGTACCGTGGGGTTGACCACGCCCTGGTCGATCGCGGCCTGCGCGGCGTGCAGCATCGGCAGTTCCGGCCCGCTGGTCAGCAGGTACAGTTCCAGCTCGTCGGGCATGTCGAACGGCGTGCCCGACCAGCTCTGCATCGGCTTGGTGTGGAGCGCCTTGCGCAGCGCCGGCACGTCGGAGGTGAGACTGCTGTTCTGATCGAGGCGCAGTCCGACGTCGGGGGTGACCGGGATCAGCTGCTCGCTGGCGGCGCCGTGGCCCTGGATCGGCACGAACGAGCCGAGCCGGTAGTTGCTGGCCTTCAGCACCGACATGCCGGGGGTGCGGTCGAAGGCGATGAGCCGGGTGATCCCGGCGAAGCGCAGCGGCACGACGATCCGGCCGTCCGGGGTGAGCTGATCGAGCCAGGCGGGCGGGATGTCCCACGCCCCGACCGTGACGATGATCCGTTCATACGGGGCGTTCTGTGCCACGCCGTGCTCGGCGTCGGCGAGCACGACGTTGACCTGCTCGTACCTGGCCCGGCGCAGGCCGGCGCGGGCGCGCTCAATGATGTCGGCATCGATGTCCACGGTCGTCACCGAGCCGGTCGGCCCGACCACCTCGGCGATCAGGGCGGCGTTGTATCCGCTTGATCCGATCTCCAGCACGTTCATGCCCGGTCGTACGTCGGCCTGTTCGAGCTGGATGGCCTGAATGTGCGAGGCCGAGACCACGCTGGTCTGACGCCCAGTAGCGTCGATCTTGGGAACCAAGGTGGTGTTCGTCTGATACACCTTTTCCAGCGGCTCGCCGGGCGCGAAGTCATGGCGGGGCACAGTGTGCATGGCCGCGGCTACGCTGTCGGTGGTGATCAGACCCTCGTCACGCAGTGTGGCCACCATGGCCTGACGAAGGCTGGCAGCGTCGTCAACTCGCAATGTCATCGCAGTCCTTGTGGTGGGAATTCGTCGGCTGTACAAGCCCTACTTCGCCCATGGGGCGTCGTGTTGGTTTGAATTGATGCGGTATTCGCTCGGCGCAATGGAGTCCCGCGTTGTGCGGCGGCGCCGACATCACTCTCCTTCCGGGTGGGATAGCGGGTTGTTGTCACCTGGTCCGGCGAGCAGGGTTGAGAGCGAAGCTCAGCTGGTCATGGGCCAGGAGATGGTGACGATGCCGTGACGCTGAGGGCACCGGTCTTGCTTGCGTGTGCGGACACGGTCGGGATCTCCTGGAATTGGCGGGGCGGGTAGTCAGGCGTCTTGGTGCTTGTGCCCCTTGGCGGCGCAGTCCTGCCATATGTGTGTCAGGTGTTGTGTCATGCGGGCCGCGGCGGGATGGTCGGGGTGTTCGCGCCGGTGGGTGGCGATGGTGTCGGCGAGCAGGGTGCGCGCCGCCTGGCAGTGGCCGAGGGCGTGTAGGACGAGAGCGGTGGTGGCGTGGGTGGCGAGGGTTCGATGGGCGTGCGGCCCGGCGGTAGCGGCGAAGTGTTCGCCGAGTTGCCGATAGAGGTGGTAGGCGCGTTGGTGGTGTCCGGCGTGCCGATGCACGATGGCCTGGAGGTGGAGGGCGTGAGCGCTCCGCGGGTGGCCGGGCCCGTGGAGGTGGATCGTGCTGTGGTGGGCGTAGGTGGCCCAGGCGATGGCGTCGGCGGGGTGGCCGAGGCGGAGTTGCAGTTCGGCCAGAAGGTTGGCGGCTTCGGCGTGTAGGGGGTCGGCGGGCGCGGTGGCGGGGTCGACGCCGGTGAGGCTGTCGTGCAGGAGCTGCCGGGCGCGCAGCGGCTCGGTGTGGGCCAGGTTGCGGGCTGCCGCGATCCGCTGTCCACGTTCGGCCTCGAACCGGCCGGGTCCGGTAGCAGGGGTGGCTCGCCAGGTAAGGGCGATACCGCCGGGAGTGGCGCCGACGGTGATGCGGGCGAGGACCCGGTGGGCGTGGGCGGCGGCCAGCTGCGGGGGTGTCGACGCACTGGTGGAGGGGATGATCCGAGCCGCGTGTCGCAGGATGGTTCGACCCACGGTGTGGGCGATGGCCGCTGCATCAATTGGCCGCGGCCGGCAGTCCTGCTGGCACTGGTAGCCGTGGCCAGAGTCGTGCAGTTGCGTGTAGGCCATCGGTTGGTGACAGAACCTGCAGTGCAGCAGTCCCGGCGGCAGGTACATATCTCGCGAGTCGGCGGCCGACCTGCTCGGCTGGAGTGGGACTGGGGCGGTGGCTTTGGTTACCCATTTTTGGACCAGGCGTGGGTCGAGGCCCATTTGGCGGGCGACCGTGGTGACGGCGCCGTATGCCTTGATTGCGCGGGCATCCGCGACACGCTGGACGACGGCGTCGATGAGTTCCGGAGGGTATCTACGAGGGAAGGCCATGATCCGCGGTATCGGTTGGGGACGAGTGTGTTCGGCCGCCGTTGGTGTCACCGGCTTGGTCCGTGTGGTGACGAGGGCGCTGGGGCTACGCATGAAAGCCCTGCCAGCGGTTGTCGACCGGGCGGCTGGTGTTGATCGGTAGGCCGCTGCTGCTGCGGTGAGCGTTGCGACGTACCGGACGCAAGGTCGGGCCGTTGGGCAGGGTGATCGGTGGTCGCGGTGTGTAGCCGTAGCGCGCGAACAGGTGCTCCCTTTCTGCAAGGACGGCAGCCCAGGACGGTAGGCCAATGCTGTCGAGTCGGCTGCGGTGATGGGTAAGCAGCGCTGTGCCGTAACCGGCCCCCTGAGCATCAGGACGCACGGCGAGGAACGCGAGGTGGTAATGCGGTTCGGTGGGCTGTTTCGTGGACAGCAGGCTGTCCAGCAGGTCGAACCGGTCGACATGGCTCCCGGCGGCGTCGGTGAGGCGGATACGGTAGTTGGCCGGTGGTGGGATGGGCCGGTAGCGGTGGAAGCCGACGGTGGCAGCGGTGACCTCGTCGGTGAGGTGGATGTCGCCGAAGAACATCGCGTGCTCCACCCAGATCCCAACCACGTCGGTCAGCACCTGGTGCCGCTGTTGCGGGTCGGGCACCAGCCACGCGGCGAGCGGGCTGGAGTGCAGGGCGTCGGCGATCAGCGCGGCGACCAGGTCCTTGTCTGTCCAGCGGGCGGCGCGGATACGCACGGCAGTCTCCATCGGATGGGTACCTCGGGTTGGGTCATCGGTAGGTGGCGGTGGCGAGGTCGCCGATCGCGGCGTCGACGGCGGCGGTGATGTCCCGCACCGATCGATGGTGCTGCGCGGCGATTACCGTCAGCCGTTCTGTGAGGGTGGCCGTGTCGCCGTCGAGGTAGAGGTGGCTGGTCAGGCCGAGGGTGGCGACCAGGCCGGCGAGGGCGGCGGTGTGGTTGTCGGGTTGCTCGCGGCCTTGCGCGAGGTACCGCAGGCGGGCCCGGGCGATGATCGCCCACTTGCTGTCAGTCGCCGTGTAGATATCGGTGCGGGCGAGGCCGCCGAGGCGTCGGCGTGTGCTGTGGCGGAGGATCCCGGCGGCGACGAGACCTGCGCGGGTGCGCTCGTACAGGTCGTCGGCGAAGTCACGCAGAAACGCCTTCACCGGCGGGGCGGTGCGCCGGCAGCGGATGGCGGCGATGGCGGTGTCGGCGATCAGGTCGCCGACCGGTTGGTCGGTGTGCAGGCGCAGCCACCGTGCGCCGGCTGGGCGGTCGTCGTTTGGGTCGAGGGCGATCCGTCCGGCGAGGAAGATGTCGATCAGGACGGCGCCGGCGAGCCCGAGCGCCAATGCTTGCCGGTGGATGTGCGGCTGGCCGGTGTCGTCGTTGTGGCCGAGCAGGAACAGCTCATCCCGCAGCGGCAGTCGAGGAACGGTCATGGCGCCGCCCCTAACCCAGCCCTGGGACGAGCTGCCGCAGCCGGCTGTGCACCCCGCCGTAGGCGGGCTCCGGCGATGGCAGTAGCGCCTTGTCGACCGCGGCGAGGACCGTGTAGTTCGGGTCGCACACGTTGCCGATCGGCGCCCGCCCGGCCTGGGAGACAAGCTGGTACGCGTCGAGCGTCTCCAGCCCGGTCAGGGCCTGCACCCAGCCGACCATGTCGTGCTGCGCGATGCGGTAGGCGTCCTCGAGGGGGCGGGCGCACCCGATCGACATGATCGACGTGTCGGTTTCCAGACGTGGCCACATGGTCGGCACGCCCTTGATGACCTCGATGGCGAGGATTGTGGTGGTGGCGATCTCGACACCGACGCCGCAGGCTTCGCCGTCGCCTTGGCGGGCGTGGCCGTCGCCGAGGGCGAGCATCGCCCCGTGCACCCTGACGCCGAGATACAGGGTGGCCCCGGCCCGGAGCTGCGGGGTGTCGAGGTTCCCGCCGTGGGCGTCCGGAACGATCGTGGGGCGGGCCTCGAACCCACCGGGGGCAACACCGATCGTGCCGATCATCGCCTCCAGGGGCAGGTCCACCGTGTGGCCGGTTTCGGTGGCCTGGAACCGCACCGTCCCGGCCTGCTGGTCGATGCTGTACACCCACACCCGCTCCTCCAGTGGCGGCTGCAGGGTCGCGGTGTGCGAGGTCGACGTGAGCGCGCCGAAGTGCGGGAACGTCGATGACACACCCCAGTCCCGCGCCGGGGTGATCGAGATGAGGTGGATGGCGAGGGTGTCGCCGGGCTCCGCGTCCTCGACGAAGAACGGCCCCGACACAGGGTTGAGATAGGGCATGCGGCACACCTGCGACGGCAAGTCCCCCGGCCCCCGCACGAGGCCGCCGAAGCAGTCCTCCGTGAACACCTCAAGCACATCCCCGGACCGCAGGTGCGCGACCGGCATCCGCCCGCCAAAGGTGTAGGCCAGTTCGTCCCGCGCGGGACGGTAGGTGATCTTCTCCACGGCGGTCACACCCGCTCCACGTCACGCTGCTGCGGCTGCGCCGGTGCCAAGCCAGAGAGCACCGGCCGGCGTCCCGACAGGTACAGGCCGGCAAGCACGAGCACGCCGAGAGCGAGCCAAGCCAGGCCCAAGCGCTGGGCGGCGATGTTCGCGTTCACCACCACGTAGGCGAGGATCACGAACCCGACCACGGGCATCACCAGATGCCCCCGCCAGTTCCCGCTACGCCGACGGATGAGGTGATGTACGACCACGGAGACGTGCAGGACCAGGAAGGCGACCATCGCCCCGAAGTTGATCAACGACGACAACAAGGTGATCCCATCCACCCGGGTCGCCATGTACAGGCCCAGGGCGAGGGACACGACGCCGGTGAGCAGGGTGGCGTTGATCGGCACGCTGCGGCGGATCGACACCTTCGCCAGAAACGCGGGCAGCTGCCGGTCCCGCGCCATCGCGTACAGCAGCCGGGATGTGGCGACCTGGGCGACCATCGAGTTCGGCAACCCCCACGCGATCGCGGTGGCCACCGCACACAGGGTCGCCAGCCAGCCCCCGCCGGCCATCTGGGCGGCGTCGTAGAACGCAGTGCCGTTCGGGTCACCGTCGATCAGCAACGCCCCAGGGTTGGGGACGAGCATCGAGGCCAGCCACGTCTGCGCGACGAACAACAACCCCGCCAGCACCAGGACCGCGGCCATAGCTCGGCCGATCTGCCGAGCCCCACCTTTGGCCTCCTCAGCCAACATCGAGATGCCGTCGAAGCCCAGAAAGCTAAGCACGGCGATCGACACCGCGCCCGCGACCAGGGACCAGGTGAACGTGTCCGGGTTGTAGAAAGCCTCCCAACTGAACCGGCCCTTCCCCGAGCTGAGGGCCCAGCCAGCGGCGGCGATGAAGATTGCTAGGACGATCAGCTCGCCGACCAGCATGACCCGGGTGACCACTGCGGTCATACGGATCCCGACCGAGTTGACGACGGTGTTGACCGCGACAAACCCGAGCAGCCACGCCCACACCGGCACCGCAGGCACGGTCGCGTGCATCGCCACCGACGCCACCAAATACAGCAACCCGGGTACGAGGACATAGTCGAGGAGGATCACCCAGCCGGCGAGAAACCCGACCGGTGGGCTGATGCCTCGGCCGGCGTAGTTGTAGACGCTGCCGGACATGGGGAACGCCTTCACCATCTGCGCGTACGAGAACGCGGTGAACACCAGCACCACCACGCCGATCGCATAGGCCAGGGCGACCATCCCACCGGAGCCGGCGTACACGCTGCCAAAGATCGCCATCGGCGCGATCGGCACCATGTAGACGAGGCCATAGGCCAACAGGTCCCGGAACCGCAACTGCCGGCTCAACTCCTGCCGGTAGCCATAGCGGGCCAGCTCCTCCTGATCGAACATTTGCGATCCTTCCTGATGAGGGGTGGTGGAGAATCGGCTGCGTGCCGCTGTCGGTCTGGACCAACTGGCACGTCTTCTTGCCGGTTTCTGAGTCGTGGCTAGCTACGCTCGGGGCGGTAGCCAGCGGAGCTTTTGGCGGTTCGGGCAGGGTCTGCGATGTCCTGCGGTCAACGGCGCGAGGCATTGGACCCCTCGCCGGGCTTGTGGGCGCGTACGAGTAGGCAGCAGATCCCGTCGCCGGTGGGAGTGTGGATGGGGTCCACGCCCAGGCACCGCAGCCCAGATGCGGTGACGGCGGCTTTCCAGCCCTGCGGCCCAGGCGCCCAGCGGGCTACGGGCACCTGGCTTCCGTCAGCCAGCCGCAATCTTGTCCGCCGGGGGCCGAGCCATCGCGGATCCGGTACGGAGAACAGCAGTCGCCCGCCGGGACGTAGATGTCGTGAGATGAGCGGCAGGAGTTGCTCGGGTGGACACAGTCCCACGGCGCCGAAGATGGAGAAGCAGATGTCTAGCGGACGTGCGCGGGCGAGGAAGACGCGCGCGTCTGCGCACTGGAACCGGATCGGCAGGTGTCCCCAGCGGGTGCGCGCTCGGGTGATTTGTAGCGGTGCGACATCCACGCCGATGCAGGTAGCGCCGCGTACCGCCAGCGGGGCGAGGTTGTCGCCGTTGCCGCAGCCGAGTTCTGCCACAGCCAGCCCGCTGACGTCGTCGAACAGCTCTGTTCCCGGACCGTGCCCGGGATACTGCGTCCACTCGACGCGGCCGGGAGTCATTGGTCGGTCGTCCGGCAGCGCGAGGCGGGCTTGGCGGTCCCACGCGTGCCGGTTGATCGCCGTCGAGATGCTGGTATGCATGGCGCGCTACGACTGGGTGACGTCGAGGCAGGACTGCACGTTGCGCATCTTCTTGCCCAGGTTCACGAGGCTTCGGGCAGCTGCCTTGAGATCCTTGGAGGCGGCCCGCATCGCTGCCAGGTTCGCCGCGTCGGTGTCGGCATTGGCCTTGGCCCAGCGGTCGATGGTGCGGGCGATGTGTTCGGCGAGTTCGGCCTCCTTGGTGACCACGCTACGGAAGTGGCCGGCGGACTCGGTCCAGTTCCACGGGTGGGGCTCATGGCCGGCGCCGGCGGTGTCGAGCTGGTAGTTGGTGTACTTCAGCGAGGTGCTGATGCCGTCGAGCATGTCCCGGACCGTCACGACCCGGCCGCTGGTGTCCCTGGCAATCGCCACTGCCACTCCTCGGATGTCCTGGGGTGGCCACGCACGGCGCGGACGGCTGGGCGCGGCCACCGGTTCGGGTGACGGTGGCCGCGCGCACACGATGCAGCGGCGCAGGCGCCGCGCGGCCACCGGTTCTTCTCAGGTCAGCGGGGCAAGGGTTCGCTCGATCCAGGGCACACGCATGCCGGCCAGCTCGCGGCGCATCGTTTCGACGTCGGTGCCGAAGGGCACGACGCAGCCGCCGGACATGTTGGGTGCGCCCTGGCAGGCGTGGACCAGCCTGCCGCCGAGAGCCGCGTGCGCGAGGATGCTCTCGCGCCTGCGCGACTCGTTGAACCAGGTGCCGTGATACAGCTCGTCGAGCACTTCAGCGGTCGCCTTGTCCAGATCGTAGACCACTTGAGCGGCGGCGCACAGCATCCAGGCAGGGGAAACGTTGCTGATGTGCCCGTCCAGCTCGACCCGGTTCAGCGCCATCAGGGTCCCGCACTCGCGCAGCATCAGCAGCGTCCCGTCGGGCACGAAGTCCAGGCCGGGGTCCTGCAGGTGCTCCTCTCGGAACATGTAGGCGTACACGTCGTGTGCGGTGCGCAGCACCTCGGCCGGGTCCGTGGCGGAGTAGCCGTGTTCCTTGACGAAGTCCAGCACGAGCTGCTCGATCGTCAGGTCCCCGGTCTCCACAGCCGGAAGCAGCTCGTCGCGAACCCGTTGCCAGTCGCATAGCAGCCAGCTCGGGTTCTCGTAACGGAAGAAGAACTCCTCCGGCTTGATCGTCAGCGTCGGTCCGTCGACCGTAATGCCGGGGATGCGCTCCCAGGTCCTGGTGAACGGCACGGGCAGGTCAACCTTGATAACGTCGGCGGTGGCTACCGTCATAGCGGCAATTCCTCTCAAGATGGGGTGTGACCGTTTGCGGTGGTCGGGCGGTCCTGCGGAGCTAGCCGGCTGGCAGGACCGCCGCAATGAGGGACGCTGGGAAGGGCGGTGGCACCTCCTTGTGCCTCGGCTGCCAGCACTGGGCGGCCCCACAGGAATTCCGGCGGGGCCGCCCAGTGCGAGGCGGCGGCTGGGAGCACCCGCCGGTCACTCGCCCGCGCAGCCCATTGGCGGTACGGCAGACGAGGAATCAGCCTCACGGACATGCATCCGGACACCGCAGCAATCGGCCAGGTCAACTCCCTGTCCGCCTTGCCAGACTCGATCAATCTGTCCACCATGAATTCCCTGATGTCGATGACAATGGGTCCGTGAGCTGACCCGCACAAAGCAGCGGTCTTCGACGCTTGCCAACAGGGAACCGTTCACGGGAGGCCGGCGGTACCGTCCACTAGCCGTCCGCTCACGACCAGGTAATGACGGCCCGTAGCGGAGGTGACTAGCGTGACCGCCGTGGACAGGCAAGGCGGGAGGTGCTCAGATGGCCGGAAGGCGCTATCCCCCCAACCGGCGGCTTGCGTGGGAGAGGCTCCAGCGGGGCTGGTCGTATGAGGAGGTCGCCGAGCGCATTCGCGCAGGGATGAGACTCGCTGGAGAGAGCGACACCGGGCTCAACGCCAACACCGTGCGGCGATGGGAGACCGGCGAACGGTGGCCGGACCCGCGCTACCGCAAACACCTAGTGGCCATCTTCAACAAGCCAGCCAGCCAGCTCGGCCTCCTCACCACCGATGAGCTGGCGCTGTGCCCGCAGGCGGAAACACTGCACGAGTTCAGGAGGTTGTGGGACATGCTCACCGGAGACGAGAACGAAGCCGGCTGGGACCGGGCAGCCGTCCTACGCGCACTGTTCGGCGCCAGCATGCTGCCCCTGGTCGCTCCGCTGCTGTCGCTGGACCCGCAGACAGCGCATGCGGACACGAAGACCATCGACCCGGACGCCTACACCCAGATCGTCCGCTGCCAGCGGACGCTGTACTGGACCAGCCCGGCGAGGTCGCTCTACGAGGCCGCATACGCCCACACTCAGCTTGGCACCGGGCTCGTCCGCGGGACGAGCGGCACCAGCCGCACCACCCTCGCTGCAGCCCTCGCAGAATCCGCGCTCCTCACCGCGCGGCTGGCGTTCTTCGACCTCAACCAGCCTGCCATCGCTCAGCGCTGCTACGACGTCGCCCTCGCCGCCACCAGGGAAGCCGGAGACCACGCCCTGGCCGCCGCCGTCCTCGGTCACATGGCCTTCATCCCCGCCTTCAGCCACGACCCTTCCGCCGCCCGCCCGCTGATCGACGCGGCGCTTCAGCACACCTGGCACGGCGTCAGCCCGGCCGTCCGCTCCTGGCTGCACTGCGTCGCCTCAGAGGTCGAAGCCCGCGCCGGCGCTGGAGCAGCTAGCCGTCACCAGATCGACCTCGCCGCAACCGCGATCGAGGCCAACCCCACCCCGCCGGATTGGCTCGACTTCTACGACGTCGGTCGTCTGCGCTCATTCGCCGGCTACGCGGCCCTAGCGGCCGACGACTACACCGAGGCCACCAGGCAGCTCACCGAGGCTCTCGCCGGCCTGACCGCCACGGCAGCCAAGCAGCGCAGCGTCATCCTCGCCGACCTCGCGTCCGCACACCGCGGCGACGGAGACCACGCCGCCGACTACCTCAACCAGGCGATGGACGCCCTACACAACGACTGGTACGGCACCGGCCTGGACCGTGTCCGGGCCGTCCGGCCGGCACTCGGCGACAGCCAGCAAGGCAGGCAGCTCGATGAACGGATCGCCGCCCTCACCGCGAGCCGAGCCGCACTGCCCGACCGCTAAGCCGCCGACTCGTTGTGCTTGCGTACCAGCTCGGGCAGCTCAGCCAGCGAGTCGAGCCGAAACAGGCAACGCTCGCTAACCATCTTGTCATCGAGGATGTGCCCCCACGGGCCACGCCGGACCAGCGCGGTCGCAATCCCGGCGTCTTGTGCGGGCCTGATGTCGTTGTCCAGCCGGTCCCCGACGTAGAGCACCTGATCGGCTGGACAGCCCGCCTCCGTCACAACGCGCTCAAAGAACGCCGCCGAAGGCTTCTCCACACCCCAACCGTCCGACGTGCCGATCACATCCACCGGCAGGTCCAAGGCGCGCAAAATCGTCTCGGCCCGTGCCGTCTGGTTACCGGCCAGGCCCACCTGCACGCCGAACTCACGCAGCGCGGCCAGGCACGGCCGAGCATCCGGGTACAGGTTCTCCTCCGAGAAGTGCTCCGGCTGACCAGCCGCTGCGCGGCGCTCCCGCTCCTCGGTCAGATCGAAGCCTGGACGGAAAACCTGGAACGTTTCCCGGTAGTCCAAGCCGCGAGCGATCACCGCCCCGAAGACGGCCGAGAAGGTGTGCCGGGGTACACCCAGCCAGTCCGCCCAGGTCCCGTACTCCCGGGACTCGTCGACGATCGTCTCTCCCACGTCGAAAAATACACTCGCGATCACCCTGCGATTGTGCCGCTTCGGCCCAAAGTGATCAACACGGGTGAGTGCATCTCCGGAAGAAGGGTTGTCGGCGGCCAGTGAAAGAGGCTCTGATCCACTCGTTGTGGAGTGGTGCCAGTGCGTGGTGCTCAGGCATGCAGGATGTGAGGTTCCCCCGGTTGCTCGGAGACTTTCGATCATGGCCTGACAGGCCTGACCAGGAGGTTCTCTGTGCCCGCCCCCTCGTAAGTATCGCCCCCGCGGTCGGCCGCACCGCCCGGGTAACGGTCGGCTGCGGAAATCGTCACTCATCGCCCGTGGTCGCGGCGGTGCGCCGCCAACGCCCGCCGGTCCGGCCGGTGCGCGGGATCCGCCGTCGGCGGCAGTTCGACCCCGGCGAGCTCGCCGTAGTGGTCGAGGCCTTCCGCAACCTGGACTCGGTACGAGTCGTCGATCCAGAGCAGCCCCTGGTCGAAGAGGTTGTGTAGGTCCGCTCGGAGTAGAAGGCCGTTGGAAACCCGGTTGGTGGCCGGCCCGTCGTACGGCTCGATGTGCGCGGCCTGCAGCGCCGCCTCCACGCCGCAACCGCTGATTACACAGCGGCCCTGGTACGCCTCGATGAGCCGGCGACGGAAGTCGGCCTGTCCCTGTCGGGCCGTCACCTGCGCCAGCCGCCGACGGCGGCCCTCCGGCAGTCCCTCGGGTTCGGGCGCCCAGGCCTCGTCCAGGATCTTGGCCAGGCGGTCCGACTCCACCGGCTGCGCGGCGCGAACGCCCTGCACGACCTTCTCCAATACGTCTGTCCCGGCCACGTCGCGTCTGAGCAGGAAACGGGTAAGCGGCACCTCCCAGCGGATCTCCAGCCGCCACTCCGAACCGTCGCCGTCGGCGCGGAGGTACGGGTCGGCCCAGGCGGTCCCGGCGGCCACGATCCGCCGGTGCGGGGTGCTGGCGTAGACCCAGATGCGGTCCCCGGCCCGGATCTGATGAAAGCAGGACGAAAGGTGCCAGTCGTCGTACGCGCCGTCGGCCGGCAGACTCCCAAACATCTCCAGCACGTCCTGCTCATAGCCCCACACCTCGGTCCGGTCGTTCACCGGATAGATCCACTCAGCGGCCGGGCGCGCACGGCCCAGCACCTCGTCGACAAGCCGGTGGCTGTGCCCGGTGCCCTGCATGGTCCGCGCGGTGAGGAGGGCGGAGGTCAGGTGCCGGACTGCGGCAGCGAAGCGCTCGTCGGCGAGCGCCACAACCAACTGGTCGTACCGGCCGCACACCCGAACCTGGTCCGGTCCCGCGTCCCGGTAGTCCGACAGCTCCTCGGTGAGGCCCGGAAACTCCCGGGCCAGGGCACGGCCGGTCGGCCAGTGCCGGCGGAGCACGGACCGCCGGACGACGACGAACCCCTCGGCCATATGCTGGTTCTCCGGATCGAGCGGTTGGTGCAGAACGAAAGTTTCCATCGTTCGCATGCACACTGCGGACAGCCGGCGCGGGCTGCTCTTGGTGTTCGGCAGGCAGGAAAGGGTCCAGTACTCCCGCTCCGTGCCGGCCGGGTTGGGCACCGCGACGTCCAGGTACGCCCGGTTCGCCTCGACCACGGCGGAGTAGTACCCGCTCCCGCTCAGCCGCTCGAACTGGTTCTTGCCGTTGGCCACCATACGCTTCGTCGACTCCTCGTCCCGGCCTTGAGGCCGACGACCCGAGCGCCCCCCAAGTGGGCGATGAAGGAATGGTGATGCTAGTAAATGCGCTGGGCGGGCGCGCTGCCATCGGCGAAAGCCGGGGCCAGACCGGGACCAACACCCGACGCGGAACGACCCGCTCGGGTGGCTGTGGTCACCCGAGCGCTCCTCTCGGTGGCCGCCTGGGAGGTTGCCACGGTTTGTTGGACAGAAGCAGGCTGGGAACTGGCGGAGACTCCGCCGAGCGATCAGAAAGCAGGTGCCACAGTGGCCCCGATCGAGGTCGCCGGTCGACCGGTGAACGACCCGCTCGGCGTCATCGTCGACTACTGCAAGCGGCATGCCCGCACGGTCCGCGCCTACGACTGGCTGGCCGGCACGCACCCCGTGCTGACGCCGAAGCTCATCAAGGTAACTCGCGCACCGTACATGGGCAGCAGAATTAGCCGGGAGCAGGAGCGACACCTGCTCCGTTTGAGCGAGACCGCGCCCTGGGACGACGTCCCGCTCGACGCCCACCTCCGCGACGCCGACCCGATGCTCAGCGACGGCCACTACGACTGTGCGCTCCGGTTGTACCAGCACTTCTTCCAGGATCGTCCGCGAGGGCTCGGGCACGCGAAGGTGAGCAAGGCCTTACACCTGGTGCGGCCTGGCCTGTTCCTCATCCTCGACAGCGCGCTGCTGCGACGGTACCGGCGGGCCGCCGAGGTCGCGGCGCGTGAACTGCAGCAAGCAGGCAGCCGGCACGCACCACCGCGGCGGGCCTACTGGGCGGCATACCGCACGGATCTGCTGCGGGCCGCCGAGGGCCTCGCGTTGTTACGGGCCGCCGCACGCGACCACGACGATCCACTGGTCGCCGAGGCGGCGGATCGCCTGTCGGACGTACGCCTGCTGGACATCCTCGCCTGGATGCCGGACCGAGGGGCTTCAGCGGCCTCGTGACGGTCGACCCTGCGACGCCAGCGCCGAGAGGTGGCCATGAGGCGTCAGGACCGGCCTCACACAGATACGGTCGGCGATATGACCTCTATGGACGCCGGCGAGGGATTGCCCACGCTCGGCAAGCTCGAACTACTCGACGTGCGGAAAGTTTGGAAGCACGAGGCGCACACCTTCACGCCGTGGTTGCTGGCGAACGCGGATGTGCTCAGCGAACTGCTCGGCATGGACTTAGAGGTCCTAACAAAGTCGTACGACGTGTCGGTACGTGATGATGCAGGTGGCGAGGGCGAGGAAGGCTTCGTGGATGTCGTCGCGGCGCTCCCAGCGGATGCGTAGCCGTCGCATGCCGTGATACCAGGCGATCGTGCGCTCAACCACCCACCGGAACACGCCCAGTCCGGAGCCGTGGGGTTGACCGCGGCGGGCGATGCGCGGGCGGATGCCCTTGGCCCGCACCGCCCGGCGGTACTTGTCGTGGTCGTAGGCACGATCGGCGAAGACCTGTTCGGGGCGTCGGCGGGGCCGGCCGCGTCGCCCGCGTACGGGCGGGATCTTGTCGATCAGCGGGAGCAGTTCGGTGACGTCGTGGCGGTTGCCGCCGGTCAGCGACACGGCCAGGGGGATGCCGGCGCCCTCGGTCAGGACGTGGTGCTTCGAGCCCGGCGGGCGCGGTCGACCGGGCTCGGGCCGCTTTTGGGCCACGTCGGGCAGCCCGTACATGCGAGGAGTCGATCACTGCGCGGGACCAGTCGAGCTTTCCGGCTGCCTGAAGTTCAGCCAGCAGCAGCTCGTGCAGCCGCTGCCACACTCCGGCCCGGTTCCACTCCTCCAGCCGCCGCCAGCAGGTCA
This sequence comes from Micromonospora sp. NPDC047740, assembly GCF_043204735.1. Lineage (NCBI taxonomy): Bacteria > Bacillati > Actinomycetota > Actinomycetes > Micromonosporales > Micromonosporaceae > Micromonospora > Micromonospora sp. NPDC047740. The sequence continues at coordinate 6,990 of NZ_JBIDCT010000015.1, read as the reverse complement.
TCCCGGACCCGAACCCCAACTCCTGGGGCAGGAACTCCCACTGGATGCCGGTGTGCAGCACGAACAAGATCCCGCACAGCACCTGCCGGTCCGGGATCCGCTTGCGTCCCGGGTGCCGTGGATTGCGCTCACGTTTGGGCAGCAACGGCTCGATGCGCTGCCACAGCCCGTCCGACACGATCCACGGCGGCTGCTCGCCACGCCTCACGGCCCAACATCGTAGATCAACCTCTACAAGGGACGAAATACCCAGAGATCATTTTGTTAGGACCTCTTAGTGCTGTCGTCAGCGGAACACCCAGTGGGCGGATTCTCGCTGGACCTGATCGGCGTCGATGAGGCGACGAACGAGACGGTGATCATCGAAAACCAGCTGACGAGGACGGACCACGGCCACCTGGGTCAGTTGCTGACCTACGCCGGCGGAACGGATCCGGTCAACGTGGTGTGGATCGCGACCGAGTTTCGCGAGGAGCATCGGGCCGCGTTGGACTGGCTCAACACCCGTACGGACGAGAACACGCGGTTCTTCGGTATTGAGATCAGTGCGGTACGCATCGGCGAGTCGGTGCCGGCGCCCCTCATGCGCCTGGTCGTGCAGCCGAACGCCTGGGGCAAGAAGGTCAAGGCGATCGCCAAGGGTGACACCACGGCAAGCGACCGAGCATTGGCCTACCGGGGGTTCTGGACGAGGTTCCTGGAGGCGGTCCATGACCGCAAACTCGGGTGGACGACGTCGACCAAGGGCTCGCCGCAGAACTGGCAGTCCCTGCCCGCCGGCATGAACGGCATCTCGTACACGTGCACGTTCGGCCGGTCTGGCCTGTCGAGCGAGATCTTCTTTCAGGACCCCGATCCCGCGGTCAACGACGCGCGTTTCGCCGCCGCCCGCGCCAAGCTGGAGCCGACGTTCGGAAACACCCTGTCGTACGAACCGCTACAGGACAGGAAGGGTTGCCGCATCGCGGAGTACCGGAATGGTGACATCGGCAACGGAGACGACTGGCCCGAGTACGTGACATGGTTCATCGACGCTCAGACCCGCCTTCGTACGGCGATAGCCGAAGCCGGCGGCGTGGCCCCGCTCATCACTCCCTAGTGCCGTGACCATGAACGTTCACGGTGTTGGCTGACACGCCGTCTGGCCTGTCGGCCGGGTGGCGTTGCGGCGGTCAGGCTGTGGAGGTGGCAGATCCTGTACGCGTGCGTGCGGCTGAGTGACCAGGAAGGTCAGCAGCTGCTCAGAATCACCCGCCGGGGAACCGGTTCACCGATTCGGTTACGGCGGGCGATGGTCGTGCTCGCCTCGGCCGGCGGAACACGGTGCCGGCGATCGCCCGCTTGGTCCAGGCCGACGAGGACACGATCCGGCAGGTCGTCCACCGGTTCAACGAGATGGGGATGGCCAGCCTGGACCCTCGGTGGGCGGGTGGCCGTCCCCGCCAGATCAGTCCTGACGAAGAGCGGTTCATCGTCGAGAAGGCCAACACCCGCCCGGAGAAGCTGGGGCGGCCGTTCACCCGGTGGAGCGTCCGCAAGCTCGCCGACCACCTGCGCCTTCACGCCACCCGCCGGGTCCGGATTGGGCGGGAACGGCTGAGGCAGATCCTGCACCGGCACCGGATCACCTTCCAGCGGACCAAGACGTGGAAGGAGTCCACCGACCCGCACCGCGAGGTCAAACTCGCCCGGATCGAGTACGTGAGCAGCCACTTCCCGCAGCGGGTGTTCGCGTTCGACGAGTTCGGTCCCCTGGTGATCCGGCCGCAGGCCGGCACGGGGTGGGCGCCGGCCGGACGTCCCGATCGACTGCCCGCGAACTATCGCAAGCTGCACGGGGTCCGGCAGTTCCACGGCTGCTACTCCGTCGGTGACGACCAACTCTGGGGCGTCGTGCGGCGCCGTAAGAGCGCCGCGAACACCCTCGCCGCGCTCAAGTCGATCCGCGCCGCGCGTCCGGACGGGGCGCCGATCTACGTGATCCTGGACAACCTGTCCGCACACAAAGGCCGGAAGACCCGGGCATGGGCGGCCCGGAACAAGGTCGAGCTCTGCTTCACCCCGACCTACGCCTCCTGGGCCAACCCCATCGAGGCCCAGTTCGGGCCGCTACGCACCTTCGTGATCGCCGGCTCGGACCACCCGAACCACCCGGCGCTGACCCGGAAACTGCAGGCCTACCTGCGCTGGCGCAACGCCAACGCCCGCCACCCCGCTCTGGCCGCGCAACGGGCGTGAACGTGCCCGCATCCGCAGTGAGAAAGGCATCCGCTGGGGTGGACGACTCCTTGCTGCCGCGGCCTGACCTATCGCGCGGCCCGCAACGCCGCCGCGACCTGGACGACATCCAGGTCGACGACGACGTCCTCACCATCCCGCACGCCGCGCTCACCGATCGCCAGACCGATCAAGGCCAGTTCGGCGGCATCGTCACGCAGTTCGTACTCTTCGCGACTCTCCTCGCCGATTCCGCCCAGTTCTTCGCGATTCCAGGCGGCGACGGCTGACTCGGCTAGAGACCGAGGCAACCGCACGCTGATCCGACTGACTTGGGGATCGAGACGAGCACCGATCGCCACCAGCACGGTCCGGTCCTGCTGATATCGCAGGTACTGTTCGCGATCTTCCACGAGCCGAGGCTACTCAGGCCCAAGCGAGCCAACGATCCCAGGCCGGTGAACGTTAGTGGTCAGGGCACTAGCAGTGCACCATTCTCGGTGAGGCGAAGCGGCGAGGAGGCGGCGTGCCACTGTACGAGATCAACGACGGACGCCTGCGGCGGCACGACGCGGTCCGGTTCGCCGCCCTCGGGCTCTACGAGCGCAAGGACCTGCAACGACTCCTCCGCGACGACATCGCCGTGCTCAGCCCCGATCTTCTGGTCGTAGCCGAGGAGTTCGGCAACTGGGAGGACTCCCGGCGCCGGGTCGACCTGCTCGCCCCTAGACAAGGCCGGGCATCTCGTGGTCATCGAGCTCAAGCGCACGGACGACGGCGGCCACATGGAACTCCAAGCGCTGCGGTACGCGGCGATGGTGTCGGCCATGAGCTTCGACGAGGTGGCCGCCGCCTACGACTGCCCGACCTTGCCATGTCACTGAACAGCCTGGGGCTCTCGTTGGGTGAGCTGGGCCGCCACGACGAGGCGCTGGCCGCAATCGAGGAAGCCATCACCGCCTACCGCCGGCTCGCCGACGCCAACCCCGCCGCCCGCCTGCCCGACCTCGCCACGTCACTGAACAACCTGGCGGCTTTGTTGAGTGAGGCGGGCCGCTACGACGAGGCACTGGCCGCGACCGAGGAAGCCGTTGCCATCCGCAACCGGCTCGCCGAAGCCAATCCCGCAGAGCACCCACGGTTGCCTTCGCGGTGGCAGGGTGAGACCAAGGGGCTTGAACCCTGAACCCGTCCCGCGTGCCTTGAGTCCACTCGGACCGGGCGGACCGGCCGCCTGACCTCGGTGGGTTCTTTCGCTGCCGTACAGGATTTGACAGTCCTTGTCGGAGTCACCTGTGCCCAACTTGTGCCCGAGGATCTTGATTGCTCCGACTGCGAGCGCGACATAGTGGACAGATGCCGAAGGACAACGAGGCCGCGACTCCTCACGAGTTGCTCGACGGTGCTGGCCATCGGGAGCGCATCGTCGATGATTAGATGTATCGACTTCCGCCTGGGCGCGCTACCGGGCGGCTCGACTCAACTGTTCGCCGCTCCGCAGCACCGACCCGTTGCAGTCGCAACCCGGCTGATGGGCGAAGGGGCCTCCCTGATCAACGCCGCTGAAGCCTGTGCTTCGTTAGTCTGGCAGCATTAATTTCCGGACGAGGCTGAGCCGCCGATCTGGATCCAGCGCTTCCTGCCGGAGTCCGGGTCGCCGCGCATCGCTGCTGTCTTCTTCACCGTCGACGCCGAGACGCGGCAACTGTCCTGCCCGTGTGGCGGCCAGTACGCGACGAGGACATAGAAGCCCTGCTAGGACAGCGCGTCGACCGCGACCGCGGGGGCGAGATTCAAGCCGGCCGAGCCTGAGCCAAAGGACAGACTGGAGGGCTATGCGCCAGCGTGGGTTGCTCTGGTTCCGAAACCCGCTCCGCTTCGCGAAGCGGCCTGCATGTCGGCCGGCACACCTCTGTGGCGCCGTCTCGCCCGCCAGCTCGTACCGCGTCGGTGCTCGCGGCTGCTGCTGGTACCACGGCGGCGACTGGCACACGGCTTCGAGCTGGCCATCCGGCTCGTCCGCGAGGCTCAAGGCGCAGGCGTTCTGCACGAGGACGTCCCGCACCATGTTGGCGAACAGGCCGCAACCATCGCCTTGAGTGACTGGGAGCGTTAGGCGCGCCAGGGTTTCCCCTCAGCCATCGACCGATTACAGTCGGACATCAAGCTAAGTCGCGCAGGGGGAACGATGACTCTAAGCACATCCCTTTCCGGTCGCCTCCGCAACACCTCCCTGCCCAAGAGTCACGGACTGTTACCGCTATTCGAAGCGGTAGTCAACTCGATTCAGTCAATCGACGCCGCGTATCCCGAAGGCGACTCAGGCAAGATCGCCGTCGAGATCACGCGACTGCCTCAGCTGAGCCTTTTCGAATCAGGTAGCAGGGGCGAGCGCGGACCAGCTCCCCAGGAACCCATCCTTTCGTTCAAGGTGACAGACAATGGCGCGGGTTTCCATAACGAAAACATGTTGTCTTTCGAAACGCTCGATAGTGAGTACAAGGCGGAATATGGCTGTCGTGGAGTTGGCCGACTGCTGTGGTTGAAAGCCTTCCAAAAAGTCGAGGTATCGAGCGTATTTCTGGATAAGACCGGACACTTCTTCGAGCGATCCTTCTCATTCACTGCGGACAAGGGGGTCACCGACGAAAGTGTGGCCGCCGCTGACTCTAGGGAAACCGGTGCGACGGTAACACTTTCAGGATTTCGTGCAGTTTATCGGGATACATCGCCGAAAAACCTATCGACGATCGCACGAAATCTGCTTGAGCACTGCCTGTGGTACTTTGTTCGGCCAGGCGGATGCCCCGACATCATTGTCATTGACGGGGATGAACAGATCAACCTAACTAATTTGTTCGCAGAGCACATGCTCTCTTCCGCGCAGACTGAAACGTTGACCGTTAAGGAGCAGAAGTTCGACCTAGTGCACCTGAAAGTACGTTCACGAGCAGGGATCGAGCCTCAAATAAACTGGTGTGCCGCAAATAGGGTAGTGCTTGAGGAGAAGATTGCCGACAAGATCCCAGGCCTGCACGGCAGGTTGAATGATGGCGACACCCCCTTTGTCTACTGTTGCTACGCCACCTCGAATTTCCTAGACGAAAATGTCAGGTCCGAGAGAACTGGATTCGACATACCCGAGGATACGGAGGGCACGATCCTTGCCGGTGAGCTAGGGATGTCGGAGATTCGCGCGGCCATTCTGCGTACTGCCGAGGAATACCTGGGCGATCTGCTTAACGAGTCCAAGCAGGCGGGGAGAGCGCGGGTCGAGAACTTCGTCAATCACAAAGCTCCTCGATATCGTCCAATCCTTCGTCACCTCGATCAAGACAAGCTGTGCGTTAGCCCCGAGATATCCGAAAGAGAACTGGAACTTCTGCTACACCGCCAGCTCTGGGATCTTGAGACAGAGCTGCTGGCGGAAGGCCAAGAGGTCTTGAGAGCAGAATTGTTGGACGATTCGGTGGAACAGCAGGAACGCCTTCGCGAATACCTTGAAAAGGTAGACGACGTAAAAAAATCAGACCTAGCTGCCTACGTATCCAAACGACGAGTCGTTCTTGACATGCTGGCGAAGGCGATCGCAGCGGACCAAGATGGCAGGTATGTGCGAGAAGACGTCATCCACAACCTGATCATGCCGATGCGGAAGACATCCGACGACGTGCCGCTTGACGTCTGCAACTTGTGGATAATCGATGAGCGTCTAGCATTTCATAACTACCTTGCGTCCGATAAGCCGCTGGCCACCTCCCCAATAACCGAGTCACCAGCCCGACAGGAGCCAGACCTCCTTGCGCTACAGGTCTGCGACTCTCCCATGCTAGTTGCTGAAGGCACTAAGCTGCCTCTAGCGTCGATCATTGTCGTCGAGATTAAACGGCCAATGAGGGCAGACTCTAAGCAAGACGGCGGTCCCATCTCACAGGCACTTGGCTACCTTGACAAAGTTCGCCAGGGGAAAGTACGTACGACGCAAGGACGACCGATCCCTGCTTCTGACCAAATCCCCGGTTTCTGTTACGTCATCTCAGATCTGACTCCCTCTGTGGTGGAGCATTGCAGGATGATGGGGCTCAGGATGACGCAAGACAAGCTCGGCTTTTTTGGCTACAACGAGAACTACAAGGCCTATATCGAGGTCATCTCGTTCGATCGACTCCTCAACGCCGCAAGCGAAAGGAACCGGGCCTTCTTCGATAAACTCGGACTGCCTGTCTAAGAGCTGTGTCGGGATCTTCGACGAGTCAGACGTCCCAGTCGGCCGGCTCCGTGGTGCATCGGCGTCGAGGACGTTGCCTCCTCTGGTCGGGTGGTCGCCTCGCTGCTCGGCGCTGTTGCTGCCGCACTCGGTCGGGGATCCGTCGTCGAACGGCTCAGTGTCAGCGAGGCACGCCCCGTCACCCCAACGCCTACGAGCCGTGGCAGCTGGCCGGTTCGCATGTGTGTTCGAGTAGCTCCAATGGTGGTGGACGTTGCGGCAGCGGGTGTGAGGACGTAGCCGATCGGGCACACAATGACGCAAAACGTGCCTGACTAAGCCCTAGGCGGTCAAGGCCGAGAGGAACAACCGGCCCAACAGCACTTCCATCGCTATCTCTCAATTGCATCTCTCCGCTACAGTCGACCTCGCGTGCAGATCACGATTCCGTCGAGGGGAACCGATGGTTTTTAGTACTCCAGCCGGGGATGTTGACCTTGGCTGAGCTGTGGCGTGATGCGGCGCGGGAACGAGGGCAGCCACCGTCGATCATGGACGGTTGTGTG
>NZ_JBIDCT010000014.1:0-248092 GCF_043204735.1 Micromonospora sp. NPDC047740 | reverse complement strand
GTCGGCCTACCCGGACGCCTACGCCCAGTGGGAACAGCAGGCCGCCGACCTCGTCGCCCAGCACTGGAACAGCTGACAACACCGATAGAAGCAACCGACCGTTGGCCGGCACCCGAACAAGGGGTGCCGGCCAGCGGCGTTTCCACATCCGGACGTACCGGAGAAAGCCAGTGACGGACGGGCGGAGAAGGCGCACGACGGGGCTGGGGGCGAGGGTGACCGGCGCAGGGATCAAGCGTGACCGCCCGGAGCCGGTCACCCTCGCCCCCAGCCCACAACCGCAACCACCTCACAACCAGCCCACCAGAGCAACCAGAGTCGCGGTCAGAACCGCCAGGTCCAGGCGTCGGCGACCCGGGTGCCCGGGCCGAAGAGCTGCTCCAGGGTCTTGCGCAGGGTCTCCGCGTGCGGCGCGTCGTCGGTCAGTGCCACGCAGGAGGCGCCCCAGAACTGGATGTCCCGGGCCGCCTGCCGGCGTTGCTCGTCGCCGACCGCGGCGGGCACCCCCCGCTTCGCGATGTCGGCGAGCAGGGCTGAGGTGGGGCGCTTGTAGGTGCCCATGGCCGCCGAGCCGTCCCGGCCGTACGAGCCGATGAAGAAGCCTTCGGGCATGCCGAACGCCGCGTCGGCGGCGGTGGCCCAGCGCATCGGCCACGGGTCTGCCGGGGTGGCGGCGGGCACCGGGACCAGCACCCCGCCGGGCCGTACGCACTGCCGCCAGTGGCCGGCCGTGACGAACTCGGGCAGCGCCGGCCGGTCGGCGGTGGGCAGCGGTGTGGGGAAGACGGTGAGCAGGGCCGCGCCGACGGCCAGCGGCACCAGCCGCCGGGCCCGGCCGGATGCCGCCAGCGCCCGGTCCATCGCGAGGGTCAGCACGGTCCCGACCAGCGGCAGCACCGCCAGGGCGAACCGCATCGGCAGCGCGCCGTCCACCACGGGCACCCCGGCCAGCAGGGCGTACGGGGCGGGCAGCCCGGTCCGTTCGCCGGCGACGATGACCTCGGGACCGAGCGACAGCGCCCCCATGACCAGCGCGCCGGCGACGCAGGCGACCACCAGCGGGCGCCGGCCCAGCCAGAGCGCGCAGGCGGCGGTGACCAGCAGCAGCGGCCAGCCGAGGAAGGTGTTGTACTCGGCCGGCCCGGTGGTCAGGCGGGACGCGGTCGCGCTGCCCAGCACGGACTGTGGGGAGAGGGTGGACCAGCTGGCCAGGTCGGCCGAGAAGTAGTCCGGGCTGAACATGCCGTCGGCGACGCCCTGCGGCCCGGCGAACTGGTACCACAACGGGTACGCCAGCACGAGGAGCGCCAGACCGGTGGCGACCATCATTCCCCCGCCGAACGTCGGCAGCGCCCGGCGCAGCAGGGCCCGGTCGGTCAGCCCGTATGCCAGCGCCATCACCAGCAGGGTGACCGCGGTGAGGAAGAGCACTTCCTCGCCGATGAAGAGCTGGGCGGTGACCGCCGCGGCCAGCCCGACCGCCGAGCTGGCCAGCCGCCAGCGGTCCGGTCCGGTCGGGCGGCCGGCCGGGTCGGCGGCCCGGAGCAGCCGGATGACCAGCCAGACGATCACCGGAACCAGCCACTGGGCGGTCATGTGCAGGTGCCCGTTGCTCTGCGAGACCATGCCTGGCCCGAAGCCGCACAGTGCGGCGCCGAGTCCGGCGGCGAGCCGGCGGGCCCGCAGCGTCCGGGTGAAGAGCAGGTACCAGGCGACCGCCGTGCCGGCCAGGTTGCCGGCGGCCAGCAGGGCGAAGGTGACCGGTGCCCCGAACGCCCAGGTGACCGGGGCGAGGAGCACCCCGAGCGCGATGACCGTGGTGTTGGCCATCAGGTTGACCCCGTCGGGGGCGTTGAGCCGGTCGGTGAGCAGGCTGAAGTCGCCGAGCAGGGCGCGTGAGTCGACGGCGAGGAACCACTCGTAGAGGGTCTGGTCCGCCGCGTTGAGGGCGAGCACCCGCTGCCCCGGGGCCGGCCACAGCCCGTGGGTGAGCCAGCCGGCGAGCAGGGTGAAGAGCAGCCCGGCGAGCAGGTCCGCGCGGTGCCGGTCCGCGGTGGCCAGCAGGCGGGCCGTCCGGGTCGGGCGGGGGGCTGCCGGGTCGAGGCGGAGCGCCTGGTCGCGGTCGGGTCCGGGCGCGGTGCGGGCGGCGCTGGTCACGGCCTCGACCATAGCGGTGGCGGCCCGCGGGGTACGCCAGGTGGCGCCGTAGCGGCTACGGTGAGATCTGCACCGCCGCGTGTCGGCGCGCCGGTGCCACCTGCCCGGGTGGTGGAACGGCAGACACGGCCGCCTTAAAAGCGGCTGCCGCAAGGCGTGCGGGTTCGAGCCCCGCCCCGGGCACCAGACTCTCAGCTTTCCCACAGCTTCACTCCCGGCGCGGGGGTGCGTGCCACGTTTACCCTGGAGAGGCACGTTCACGTGCATCGACCCCCTGAGGGAGGCCTGAGAAGTGAAGACCTCGAACCCGGTGCTCGCCCGGCTCGGCCAGGCGGCCGAGCGTGAGCGGGCGGCCGGGTACGCCCAGCCCGGGCCGTACGGTCAGCCCGGATACCCGCAGCAGTACCAGCCGCAGCCGCAGCAGTACCCGACCCCCGGGTACGGCTACCCGGCGGCCGCGCCCACCGTGACCCCCATGACCCTGGACGACGTCGTCGTCAAGACGGTCATGCTGCTCGGCATCCTCGGCGTCTCCGCCGCGGCGGCCTGGGCGCTCGTCCCGGACGCCCTGGTCGGCGTCGCCTGGATCGGTGCCGCGGTCGTCGGTCTGGTGCTCGGTATGATCATCTCGTTCTCGCGGATGGCCAACCCGGCGCTGGTGGTGGCCTACTCGATCGTCGAGGGCGTCTTCGTCGGCATGGTCAGCAAGGCGTTCGAGTCGCTCTACAACGGCATCGTGCTCCAGGCCGTCGTGGCGACCTTCGGCGTGTTCTTCCTGATGGCGACGCTCTACAAGGCGCGGGTCATCCGGGCCACCCCGAAGTTCACCCGGATCATGATCGCGGTCATCGGTGGCCTCTTCGCGGTCATGCTGATCAACCTGGTGCTCGCGCTCTTCGGCGTGCACACCGGCCTGCGCGACAGCGGCCCGCTGGGCATCGGCTTCAGCCTGGTCTGCATCGTGGTCGCCTCGTTGAGCTTCGTCCTCAACTTCGCCCAGATCGAAGACGGCGTGCGGATGGGGCTCCCGCAGCGCTACGCCTGGACCGCCGCGTTCGGCATCGTGGTCGGCCTCGTCTGGCTCTACCTGGAGGTGCTGCGCCTGCTCAGCTACTTCCAGGGCGACGACTGACGGTCCCGCCGCCCGACCTGCGACGCCCGCCTGCCGCGACCGCGGCGGCGGGCGTCCTCGTTTTCCCGCCGCCGCCGGATCACCGGGGGCAGAGTGGGAGCGGGGTACGTCGGCGAGGAGGTCGCGGTGCGGAGTGCCAATCCGGTGCTGACCCGACTGGACGACGTCGGCCGGACCGAGCGCCAGGTGCTCGGTGTCGGGGCCACCGAGACGATGACCGTGGCCGACGTGGTCAGCCGGACGGTCGGTCTGCTGGTGCTCACCGGCGTCACGGCGGTCGCCGCCTGGGTGGTCGTACCGCCGGCGATCTGGATCTCGGCGGCGCTCGTCGGCAGTTCCCTGGCCAGCCTGGCGCTGGTGCTGGTCATCTCCCTCAGGCAGATCACCAGCCCGCCGGTCATCGCCGCGTACGCGGTGCTCCAGGGGCTGTTGCTCGGGGTGGCGAGCCGGGCCTTCGAGATGGTGTATCCGGGGATCGTGGCCCAGGCGGTGATCGGCACCTTCGGCGTCTTCCTCGGGATGGCCCTGCTCTATCGGGCCCGGGTGATCCGGGCCACCCCATGGCTGGCCCGGCTGGTCGTCGGCACGCTCCTCGGGATCGTGGCGCTCGGGCTGGTCAACCTGGTCGCGTACCTGGTCAGCGGGCGGCAGGCCCTGGCGGCGTACAACCTCACCGGCCAGGTCGGCTGGCTGCCGTGGGTCTTCTCGGTGGTGGCGATCATCGCCGGGGCGTTCAGCTTCATCCTCGACTTCGATCTGGTCGAGCGGTCGGTCCGGGCCGGCCTGCCCCGCCGGTACGCCTGGTTCTGCGCGTTCGGGCTGCTGGTCGGGTTGATCTTCCTGTACTGGCAGATCCTCCGCCTGCTCAGCTACGCCCGGCGCTGACCGTTCGACAACTCCAGCTCGGCTGGCGACCATAATTCGGCCTTCGCGCCGGAAGGCGGCGCGCCGGTCCGAATGAAGGCCGGTCTGCCGCCGCGCCGCGACCTGGAGCCGCCGTAGACTCGGCCGCGATGAGCGCAGCGGAACTGGACCGGGCGGTGGAGCTGCTGGTCCGACAGGTCGGGCACTGGCAGCAGCCGCGCTGGTCGGCGGTGGCCGCGGGCGGCAACGTGTCGCGGGCCGACCTGGTGCACAAGCTGGTGCAGGAGATCGCCAACCTGGCGGCGGACGCGGAGGGCGAGCCGCGCCGGGAGGTGCCCCGGCTCGGTAACGATCTGGTCCTGCCCGACCAGCTCCGGGTGGTCGCCGCCGACCTGGTGGCGGCCGGTCCACCGGAGTCGGTGCTGGCCGAGGCCGTCGCCGCGGTGGCCGGCACTCGTTCCGCGCTGTAGCCGCGGCAGTGCGGGCTCGGGGCGGGCCAGGAGCCGAAGTGCTCCCGGATCAGCCGGGCGCCCCGTCGCCGCTGCCGTCAGCCGGCCCGGGTCAGCCAGCGCCGGACCTTCCGCCGCCGGGCCCGGTCCCGCGCCCGCAGCAGATCCGGCAGCTCGCGGTCGGCCGCCGCGGCCTGCCGGGCGTGCAGGACGCCGTACGTGAAGGTGTTCTCGCCGGCGGCGTACGCCCGCAGCGCCTGGCGGCGCAGCACCTCCCGGGTGACCGTCGAGTCCTGGTGCGCGCCGAGCAGGTCCTGCAGGTCCTTGAGGCGCGCCACCAGCCGGGCGGCGGGCTTCCCGGCGGCCGGCTCGCGCACCTCGACCGCGTAGCGGGCCGCCTTGGCCGCCTTGCGCGCCTCGTGCAGGGCGATGTCGGTCCCGCCGGCCCGGTGCCCGGCGGCCAGGGCCCGGTCCAGGCGCTCGTCCGCCCGGCGCAACGCGCGGCGGACCCGGCGGGCTACCCAGCGGGCGTCCACCGCCCGGGCGCGTGGTCCCTCCAGCAGCGCGTCCAGCCGGCGCAGCAGCTCGGCGTACCGGTCGGAGTCGAGTGCCGTGCGTAGCTCGTCGAGCGCCGTGGCCAGGTCGGCGGCGAACCGCTCGGCGAGCCGCGCCGTGACCGGGCCGAGCACCAGCTCGTCCGACTCCGCGTGGACGGCGTCGGCGAGCCGGGCGGCCATCACCTGGGTGTCCCGGACCGGCCCGAGCTGCCCGCCCAGCCAGCGCAGCTCGCCGCGCACCAACTCGCTCTCCCGCCGGTCCCACAGCCCGCGGAACGTACGCAGGGTGGAGCGGAGCCGGCGGACGGCGACCCGCATGTCGTGCACCGCGTCCTCGTCGCCGCTCCGCGCGCCCGGGTGGTTGCCGATCAGGGCGTCGCGCTGGGCTGCGGCGTAGTCGAGCACCGGCGCGGCACCGGGATCGGCGGGCGCCGGCCGGGCGGCCGCGAGCCGGCTGGCGAGCGCCCGGTGCGACTTGGACACCGGCACCGGCCGGGCCCCGGCCTCGCGCAGCCGCCCCTCCACGGCGTCGAGCAGGGCCTCGTCGCCGTCGACCAGCTCGACCTCGATCTCGTGCCACGCCTGCCGCTCGCCGCCGACCAGATCGTGGGCCTCGACGCGGTCCTCGGCCACCTCGGCCAAGGTCCGGCCGGCCGGGTCGAGGAGGCGGCGTTCCCGGCGGCGGGTGACGATCCGGGCGGCCGGGGCGACCGGCCGGCCTCGGGACGCGGCCCGGAAGAGCGCGACCAACTCGGGCGGCGGGTCGCCGTCATCCGGCCCGGCGGGGAACTGGTACTCGGTCCGGGGGCCGCCGGCGGCCCCGACCTTGAGGTGCCAGCCCGCGTCGTGCCCGCCGGTACGCCGTCGCAGCGCGAAGCCGCTCCGGGCCAGCCGCAGGTCGGTGGTGTCCAGGTAGACGGCGTCCAGGTCGAGGGCGGTGGCGTCGGACATCGCCGTGACGCCACCGCACCCCGTCAGGTCCGGCAGCCGGAATGCCTCGTCCCCGGAGTACTTGCGCTCGCGTTCCACGACGATGGCCATGGCGCCTCCGCTACCCGGGTCCGTCTCCGTCGAATCAGTTCAGCCGTTCGAGCACCATGGCCATGCCCTGGCCGCCGCCGACACACATGGTCTCCAGACCGACGGTCCGGTCGTGCCACTCCAGGGCGTTGAGCAGGGTGCCGGTGATCCGGGCCCCGGTCATGCCGAACGGGTGCCCGACGGCGATCGCGCCGCCCATCACGTTCAGCTTCTCCTCCGGGATGCCGAGCTGCCGGTACGACGGGATTACCTGCGCGGCGAACGCCTCGTTGATCTCGACGAGGTCGACGTCGTCGATGGTCATGCCGGCCCGCTTGAGCGCCTGCTTCGACGCCTCGACCGGGCCGAGTCCCATGATCTCCGGGGAGAGCGCGGTGACGCCGGTGGAGACGATCCGGGCCAGCGGGGTGAGGCCGAGGTCCCGCGCCCGCTGGGCGCTCATCACGATCACGGCGGCGGCGCCGTCGTTGAGCGGGCAGCAGTTGCCGGCGGTGATCCGGCCGTTTGGACGGAAGACCGGCTTCAGACCGGCGACACCGGCCAGGGTCACGCCCGGCCGTGGGCCGTCGTCGGCGCTGACCACGGTGCCGTCCGGGGTGGTCACCGGGGTGATCTCACGGGCCCAGAAGCCGTCCGCGATCGCCTTCTCGGCCAGGTTCTGGCTGCGGACACCGAAGGCGTCCATGTCCTCGCGGGTGATGTCGTAGACCTGGGCGAGGTTCTCCGCGGTCTGCCCCATCGCCAGGTAGATGTCGGGGAGTTGGCCGGCCTCGCGCGGGTCGGTCCACACCTCGGCGCCGCCCTGGGCGCGGACCGCGGACCGCTCGCGCGCCGCCGCGAAGCGGGGGTTCTCCCAACCGCCGCCGACCAGCGCCCGCGCCTCCGGCGGCAGGGTGTCCGAGTTGCCCCGGGCGTACCGGGAGACGGTCTCGACGCCGGCGGAGATGAAGACGTCGCCCTCGCCGGCCCGGATCGCGTGCATGGCCATCCGGGTGGTCTGCAGCGAGGAGGCGCAGTATCGGGTCAGCGTGGCGCCGGGCAGGCCGTCCAGGCCGAGCAGGGTGGCGACCACCCGGGCCATGTTGAAGCCCTGCTCGCCCCCGGGCAGGCCGCAGCCCAGGTAGAGGTCGTCGATCGTGGTGGGGTCGAGCGCGGGTACCTTGTCGAGGGCGGCCTGGACGATGGTGGCGGCCAGATCGTCCGGGCGGACGTCCCGCAGGGAACCCTTGAACGCGCGACCGATGGGGGACCGGGCGGTGGCGACGATGACGGCGTCGCGGGGCGACTCAATCGGCATGAACCAACGTTAACCCGCGAGTAACTTGCGGCGGAAGCTGGCCGCCGGGCGGGAAATGTCACGCCCGGCGGGCCCGGTCAGTGGTGCCGGGAGGCGACCGCCGCGGCCGCCTCGACCGTGGGGAGCAGGGCGTGCGCCCAGACCCGGTAGCCGTCGGCGGAGGGGTGGAAGGCGTCGTGGCAGAGCGTCCCCGCGTCCGCCCGGAACACCGGGCCGGTCTCGGTGCCCAGGTCGACGACGCTGCCCCCGGCGTCCAGCACGGCCGACAGTTGGGCGCGGGCGAGCCGCCGCCCGGACCAGGCGAGCACGTGCCGGAGCGGGGACGCGACCGCGCGGACCGCGCCGAGGTCGGGGCAGGTGCCCACCACCACCTCGACGTGCGCCTCGCGCAGCCGGCGCACCGCTGAGCTCAGGTACGCGGCCGCGTCCGCCGGGCGGACCATCGCGGTCGCGTCGTTGGCCCCGATCAGGATCACCGCCACGTCGGGGCGTTCACCGAGCAGCGCCCGGGCCACCTGGGTGGCCAGGTCGGTGGAGCGGGACCCGGAGACGCCCACGCTGGACAGGTGCACCCGCCGGCCGGTCGGCCCCTCGGCCAGCAGGTGGGCGAGCTGGCCGCCGATGGTCTCCTCGAAGCGGTCCACCCCGACGCCGAGCGCCGACGAGTCGCCGAGCAGCACCAGCCGCAGCGGCGGCGCGTCCGCCCGGCCGACCGTGGCGCGCAGCGCGAGGCTCAGCTCGGGCTGCGCGTAGTGGCGGCTGCGGGCGGCGATGGCCTGGCCGGCGAGGATCGCCGCCCCACCCACCGTGCCGGCGACCAGGGAGAGGGCCGCGGCCCGACCCAGCCGGACCACGAACTCGTTACGCCCCGTCATGACGACACCTCCCCAGGGCCGACGGCGCACAGGCCGGTCGGCTCGCGAGCCGTGCTCATGCCACGCTCGCGTTGTGCCTGATGATGCCCCCACTGGGCCCGCTCACGCCAGCCCTCCGCTTCGCTTCGGGCTGCCATGAGGCACCAGCGCACTACAGTGATGATTCGCTCGCTGACGCTCGCTCATGCCAGTCCCTCCAGGGTCGATGACTCGGCGTGGTCACCGGAGTGCGGCACCGCGCCGACGCCGAAGAAGGCACGCCGCCGAAGCTGCGCCCAGCGCCCCCCGGGCCCGTGGTCGCGGCCCCGGACCTGGGTGCCGCTGACCTCGGTGCCCGCGTGCCGGGCCGCCTCGTGGGCGGCCTCCGGGAGCGACCGTACGCCTTCCCGGCCGGGCAGCGGAGGCCGGCGGTCCTGACCGGCGCCGAGCGCGGAGAGCAGGGTGGGCAGCATCGCCGCCGCGGCGACCGCGTACCCCTCAGCGGACGGATGGAACCGGTCCCAGGCGAACATCCGGGCCGGCTCGGCGGCGAACCGGGGACCGAGCAGGTCGCCGAGGGAGACCGTTCGGCCGCCGGCCTCGACCACCGCCACCGTCTGCGCGGCGGCGAGCTGGCGGCTCCAGCGGCGGGCCAGCCAGCGCAGCGGCGGCTGGATCGGCTGGATCGCCCCCAGGTCGGGGCAGGTGCCGACGACCACCTCGCAGCCGGCCGCGCGCAGCGTGCGGACCGCGTCGACCAGGTAGCGCACCGCCACCGACGGCGGAGTGCGATTGGTGACGTCGTTGCCGCCGATCAGGATGACCGCGATGTCCGGCTCGACCTCCAGGGCCGACTCGACCTGCGGCTTCAGCCCGGCCGACAGGGCGCCCACCACGGCGAACCGGTGCAGCCGGACCGGCCGGTGCAGCCGGCGGGACAGCCCGGTGGCCAGCAGCGCACCCGGGGTCTCCCGGCGGCGGTGCACGCCGTAGCCGGCGGCCGAGGAGTCGCCCAGGATCACCATGGTGACGGGCGGGCCGGGAAGCTTCGCGCCGTAGACCCCGTCGCAGCGGGGCGGGGGTGCCTCGGCCATCGGGATGGTGCGCCGGGCCTGCCGGGCCTGGCCGAGCAGCACTCCGCCCGTCGCGACGGTGGCCGCCACGGTGGCGCCCGTGCCGATCGCCGCCAGGCGGGCGATCTGCCGGGCTCGCCGCCAGCCGGCTGGTACGGCGGAACCAGCTTCCCCCATGAAACGACACTATCGCGCCGTTTCGACACCCGCTCTCCGCGATCGTGCGGCTGACAAAGCGCGGTTCCGGGTACCTGTTTCCGGGCGGGTGGCGGCGCTCTTGCGCCGGGGCCGCACTCTGGTCGGGCGAGCGGAAAGGGGCGACACACATGGGCAGGACGTTGAAGCGGAGCGCGGCCTTCGCCGCGTTGGCCCGGGCGCTGGCGAGCGGGGCGCGGGGCGGTCCCGCGCTCGGTGCCCGGCTGGCGGCGCTGCCCCGGATGATCCGGGCCACCGCCAAGGGGGAGTACGACGGCGGCCTGCGGCTGGCCCTGATGGCCGCGGCCACGGCGTACGTGGTCTCGCCGATCGACCTGCTGCCGGAGATCCCGCTGGCGGTGCTCGGCCTGGCCGACGACGCGGTGATGGTCACCTGGCTGGCCGGCAGCGTGCTCGCCGAGACCGAGCGGTTCCTGGAGTGGGAGGCGCGGCGAAGCTCCGTCATCCCGGGACGTGTGGTGCCCTGACGGCACGTACCCTGGGCGACGAATGAACGTCTGCTAGGACGCCGACGCCGACGCCGGCGCCGCAACGAAGGGCACAACGAGGTGCAGTACTACGACAACGTCGTCGACCTGATCGGCAACACCCCGCTGGTCCGCCTGCGCAACGTCACCGAGGGCATCCAGGCGACCGTGCTCGCGAAGGTGGAGTACGTCAACCCGGGCGGCTCGGTCAAGGACCGGATCGCGCTGCGGATGGTGGAGGATGCCGAGCAGGCGGGGCTGCTCAAGCCCGGGGGCACCATCGTCGAGCCGACCAGCGGCAACACCGGCGTCGGGCTGGCCCTGGTGGCCCAGCTCAAGGGGTACAAGTGCGTGTTCGTCTGCCCGGACAAGGTCAGCCAGGACAAGCAGGACGTGCTGCGCGCGTACGGTGCCGAGGTGGTGGTCTGCCCGACCGCGGTGGCGCCGGAGGACCCGCGCTCCTACTACAACGTCTCCGATCGGCTGGCCCGGGAGATCCCCGGCGCGTGGAAGCCCAACCAGTACAGCAACCCGGCCAACCCCCGCTCGCACTACGAGACCACCGGCCCGGAGATCTGGCAGCAGACCGAGGGACGGATCACCCACTTCGTCGCGGGCGTCGGCACCGGCGGCACCATCTCCGGCATCGGCCGCTACCTCAAGGAGGCCTCCGAGGGGCGGGTCAAGGTCGTCGGCGCGGACCCGGAGGGTTCGGTCTACTCCGGCGGCACCGGCCGGCCGTACCTGGTCGAGGGCGTCGGTGAGGACTTCTGGCCGGAGACGTACGACCGGACCATCGCCGACGAGATCGTCGAGGTCTCCGACAAGGAATCCTTCGAGATGACCCGGCGGCTGGCTCGCGAGGAGGGCCTGCTGGTCGGCGGCTCCTGCGGCATGGCTGTGGTGGGTGCCCTGGAGGTGGCCCGCAAGGCCGGCCCGGACGACGTGGTCGTGGTGCTGCTGCCGGACGGCGGCCGGGGCTACCTGTCGAAGATCTTCAACGACAACTGGATGGCCCGGTACGGCTTCCTGGACAACTCCGGCGCCGAGCCGACGGTTGCCGACGCGCTCGCCAGCAAGCCGGGCGGGCTGCCCGAACTGGTGCACGTCCACCCGACCGAGACGGTCCGCGACGCCATCGACTACATGCGCGAGTACGGCGTCTCCCAGCTCCCGGTGCTCAAGGCCGAGCCGCCGGTGGTCACCGGCGAGGTGGCCGGCTCGATCGCCGAGAAGGACCTGCTCGACGCGCTCTTCACCGGCCAGGCCCACCTGCACGACACGATCGAGCGGCACATGGCCGCGCCGCTGCCGATGATCGGCGGCGGGCAGCCGGTGAGCGAGGCGGTCGGGCTGCTGGAGAAGGCCGACGCCGCCCTGGTGCTGGTCGACGGCAAGCCCAAGGGCGTGCTGACCCGGCAGGACCTGCTCGCCCACCTCGGCGCGCGCTGAGTCCACCGACGAGGGCCGTTCCCGCCGGGGAGCGGCCCTCGTCGCGTCAGCGGCTCAGCTCCGTCGGCACCGCCACCACGTCGACGAGGGCGCCCCGGCGCAGCACGGTGACCGGCAGCCGGGCGCCGATGGCCGGGCCGAGCATCAGCCGCTGCAGGCCCTGTCCGTCCTGCACGGGCCGGCCGCCGGCGGCGAGGATCACGTCGCCCAGGTAGATCCCGGCCATCCCGGCCGGGCTGCCCGGCACCACCTCCACCACGCGCAGCCCGCGTCGCTGCCCGGTCCGGGCGACGACCTCCGGCGGCAGCGGAACCGGCACGCCGGCGACCCCCAGCCAGGCTCGGCGTACCCGGCCGTCGGCGGTCAGGTCGGTGATGATCTGCCGGGTGGTGGCGTTGATCGGCACGGCGAGGCCGAGGCCGTACCCGGCGACTGCCGTGTTCACCCCGACCACCCGGCCGCTGGAGTCGGCCAGCGCCCCGCCGGAGTTTCCCGGGTTCAGCGCCGCGTCGGTCTGGATGACGTCCTCGATCAGCCGGGTGACCCGCCCGTCCCGGGCCGGCAGCGACCGGCCCAGCCCGGAGACCACCCCGGCGGTGACCGAGCCGGCCAACCCCAGCGGGTTGCCGACCGCGACCACGAGCTGGCCGATCCGCAGGCGGTCCGCGTCGCCCAGCTCCACCGGCGGCACGGTCGTCTCCTCCGCCCGCAGCACGGCCAGGTCGGACAGCGGGTCGGCGCCGACCACCCGGAACCCGGTTTCGACGCCGTCGCCGAAGGCGGCCGAGCCGTTCCGGGCGCCCTGCACCACGTGCGCGCTGGTGAGCAGCAGTCCGTCCGGGCCGATCACCACGGCGGAGCCGGCGCCCGCGCCGCGCGCGGTCCGCACCGACAGGGCGGCCACGCTGGGCAGCACCCGCGCGGCCACGCCGGTCACCACCCGGGAGTACGCGTCGAGCGCGGCGTCCTCCGCCCGCTCGGTGTGCTCGGTGTCCATGCCGGTGCCAACGCGCCCGCGCCGACGCCCATGCCCCGATCCGCTCAGAGCGAACGGCGTGCCGCTGGTCGGGAAGAGGTCTTCCTGGGCCGTTTGCGGTGACGGGACCCTCAGACTTCGCGTGCGTAGCGGAGCTGGGAAACGGTTGCGGGGCCGATCCGGTCATCGCGGCGGGCGTCGGTGGCGGTCCAGCCGCCGCGCTCGTAGAACCGACGGGCGGTCGTGTTCCGCTCCAGCACCCAGAGCACGGCCCGGACCCAGCCGCGCGCCCGCATCGCGTCGAGGGCGTCGACCATCAGCGCCCGCCCGGTGCCGCGGCCCCGCTCGTCGGGCTCGAGGTGGATCGCGTTGAGCAGTCCGGTGGCGGGATCGCCCTCGTCGTCGGGGCCCAGGTAGCTGAAGCCGACGCGTCGGCCGTCGCGCTCGGCGACCGTCATCCGGTGGTCGTCCCGCTCCCACTGCCAGCGCTCGACCCAGTACCGGCCCATCGCCTCCGGCGTCGGCTCGGCCAGCGCCGCCGCCGGCAGAAACGACCCGTATGCCGCCACCCGGGAGCGCTGGTGCAGGGCGCCGACCGCCATCAGGTCGGCCTCGGTGGCGGGGCGCAGGGCGACAGTCACCCGGCCGAGGCTACCCGCCGGGGCGGCACCGGCACGGTCATCAGGTCCTCGGCGATCACCAGCTCCCCGGTGAAGTGCGCGCGGGCCTCGTCGGCGAACCGGCGGGGATCGGCGTACCGCTGGGAGAAGTGGGTGAGCACGAGGGTGCGTACCCCGGACTCGGCCGCCACCCGTGCGGCCTGCGCCGCGGTCAGGTGGCCGACCTCGGCGGCGAGGGCGGCCTCCGATTCCAGGAACGTCGCCTCGATGACCAGCAGGTCGGCGTGCTCGGCCAGGGCCCATACCCCGTCGCAGAGCCCGGTGTCCATCACGAAGGCGAACCGCTGGCCGGGGCGGGTCACGCTCACCTCGTCCCGGGTGACGCGGCGTCCGGCCAGGTCCAGGTGGCCGACGCGGAGCAGCTCGCCGACCGCCGGGCCGGCGACGCCGTACGCGGCCAGCTTCTCCGGCAGCATCCGGCAGCCGTCCGGCTCGACGAGCCGGTAGCCGTACGTCTCGATCGGGTGCTGCAGCCGGCGGGCTTCCAGCGTGCCGATGCCCAGGCTGATCCGCTGCCCGTCGACCTCGATCGGCTCCACGGTCAGCTCGGCCGCCTCGTGGAAGCTCGACGCGTGGTGCAGCCGGTGGAAGTACTCGATGCCACCGGCCGGGAAGGTCACGGCCACCGGGTGCGGCACCCGGTCCAGGGAGAGCCGCTGGATCACGCCGGGCAGGCCCAGGCAGTGGTCGCCGTGGAAGTGGGTGACGCAGATCCGGGTGAGGTCGGTGGCCGAGATCCCGGTGTGCAGCAGCTGCCGTTGGCTGCCCTCGCCCGGGTCGAAGAGGAGCACCTCGTCGTCCCAGCGCAGCAGGTAGCCGTTGTGGTTGCGCTGTCGGGTGGGGGCCTGGCTGGCCGTACCGAGCACCACCAGCTCGCGCATGGACACCGCAACCCCCTGGAGCATGAAGCGACCCCCGGGGCTTCCGCGCTCGCGCGCGGGCCGGCTGGACTGGGCCGGCACCCCGGGGGTCGGGTGGCTGTCGTGGATTCGCCGCACCGCTGCCACACGGTCTCGACGATGGTGCCTGTGCCCGCCTCGCGGCGGACGGGATTACTGTCGAGGACAGCGGCTAGCGGACAGCCACCTCACGAGTCCGATTGCTATACAAAGCTGGACCACCTCCTTTCCCGTGTACCGCCACGCTATCCACTTCCCGGCGACCCCGGCAACGGATTTCGATCACAGACCCGCCCGAAGCCCGAACCACGTTCAGCGGCTGTCGGCGGGCGATCGCGTTCGGGGCGCTACGAACTTGATGACGTAGGTGGATCAGGGCGTGCGGCGATGATCCCGGCGATGCCGTCGAGGATGCACCGCAGGCCGAACTGGAATCCGTCGTTGTCGCTCGGACCGAATGCTCCGTTTTCGGCCGCTTCGACCAGTGCCGGGTAAGCGGTGGCGTGGCTCCGCAGCAGCTGGGTCAGCCCGGTGGCCAGCTGGGCCCCGCCTTCGGCGGCAATGCCGGTCTCGGCCTGCACCTGGTTGCGGACGTGTCCGATGACCACCAGGGCGGCGTCGACCCGTTCCGGGCCGCTCAGGCCGGTGCCGGCCAGGGCGGCCACCGCCCGCTCCAACCAGCTCAGCTCGCGAGGGCCGACGGCACGCACCTGCGTGGTCGCCTCGGCGAGCCAGGGATGGCGCCGGAACACGGTGTGGAGCCGATCCGCCCAGCCTTGCAGCCCGGCTTGCCAGCCGGCTGAGGTGTCGACGGGCGGGGCCTGACCCATCGCTGTGTCGATCATGAGGGCGACCAGTTCCGCGCGACCGGGTACGTGCCGGTACAGCGACATCGCGGTGAAGCCGAACCGGTCCGCCACCCGCTTCATGGTGACAGCCGCCAGCCCTTCGGTGTCGGCGATCTCGATCGCCGCGTCGGTGATCTGCGCCGGGTTGAGCGCTGGCCGAGGCCCGCGGCTGCGTCGCCCGCCGTCCCCCCAGAGCAGCTCCATCGCACTCGCCTCGACGTTCACCCGGCCTCCTCGTGCCCGTCCTCCGGGCTTGACGCCCGCTTCCGGCACTGTGTATAACATAAACAGAACTGCTTAGGCGATAAACAGTTAAGGGTGGGGACGTGGCAGCATTGATGGGCAGGACGGCGCTGGTCACCGGCGGGTCGCGGGGCATCGGCCGGGGCATCTGTGAGCGGCTCGGCGCCGAGGGCGCGCTGGTCGCCGTGCACTACGCCAGCAACGACGCCGCCGCCAAGGAGACCGTCGCAGCGATCGAGGCGGCCGGCGGGCGGGCGTTCCTGATCAAGGCCGAGCTGGGCGTTGACGGCGACGCCGACACCGTGATCGCGGCACTCGAGGCGGGGCTGCGGGAGAGGACCGGGCAGGCCCGGTTGGACATCCTGGTCAACAACGCCGGTGTCAACGACTCCGACGGCGGCATCGACAGCGAGACCCCGCAGGCGTTCGACCGGCTGTTCGCGGTCAACGTGCGCGCGCCGTTCTTCCTCATCCAGAAGGCGCTGCCGCTGATGGGCGACGGCGGGCGGATCATCAACATCGGATCCGGCGTCACGCGGATTGCCCTCCCCGGCGAGCTGGCCTACGCGATGACCAAGGCCGCGATCGAAACCCTGACCCGCAACGTGGCGAACCAGCTCGGTTCGCGCGGCATCACCGTCAACACCGTGGCCCCGGGGCCGACGCGTACCGACAAGACGGCGTTCTTCCTCGACCGTCCCGAGGCCCAGGCCGCGGTCGCGGCGTCTCAGGCCATCGAGCGCGTGGGCACGCCCGCCGACATCGCCAATGTGGTCGCGTTCCTCGCCAGCGAGGACAGCGCCTGGCTTACCGCCAACCTCATCGACGCCACGGGCGGCAGCTACCTCGGGCCCAAGAGACTCGGCTGAGGCCCGATTTTGGTGGTGGTCGAGGCGCCGGTCCGAGGCTCGACCACCACGTCGGGCCCCTCGTGCGGCAACCCGCGCGGACTGGCCGGATCGGTGCATCACCGCAGGGGTCGGCCGGCGAGACGGCGGGTGAGTCGTTCACGTCATCAAGTTCGTAGCCATCCGAGCCGTCCCCGCCCCGGGAGCCCGGAGCCCGCAGTCAGTCCAGGCCGATCGGGCCCTCGCGGGGGCCTTCCTCCGAGGCCGGCTGGACGGCCAGCGACGGGAAGTCGGCCAGGTCGCCCTCCGGCTCGGCGTCCCACTCGGGGAAGACCAGTGGGCTCTGCAGGTAGAGGCAGAGCAGCTGGGCCAGGTGACGCAGCCCGTCGAGGTGGGTGCGCTCGTGCCCGTGCGTGGCGTCCACGCCGAAGCCGAGCAGCGCCACGCGGGCGTGCGCGCCGGCCTCGACCGCGGCCGCCACGTCCGACCGGTAGTAGTCGAAGACGTCCCGGACCAGGTCGACGCCGTGCTCCCGGGCGATCGACGCCAGGTTGCGGGTGAGGTGGTAGTCGAACGGACCCACCCCGTCGCCCATGGCCAGGGTGGCCGCGTCCTCCCGGGACTGCTGCCCCGGGGCGACCACCGCCGCGTCCACCGAGACGATTTCCGCCACGTCCGGGTCGAGGCCGTGGCTGGCCCCGTGCCCGATCTCCTCGGTGACCGTGACCAGCAGGTGCGCGGTCACCGCCGGGGTGACGCCCGCGTCGACCATCGCCTTGAACGCGGTCAGCACCGCGGCCACGCCGGCCTTGTCGTCCAGGTGCCGGGACTTGACGTACCCGCTCGGGGTGATCGTCGGGTGGGCCAGCAGCGCGACGAAGTCGCCCGCGTCGACGCCGAGGGCCCGCAGGCCGGCGGCGTCGGCGACCGGCTCGTCGACCCGCACCTCGACCAGTTCCCAGCCGACGCCCTGCAGGTCGACGCCCTCGTTGTAGCGGTGCCCGCTGGCCTTCAGCGGCAGCACCTGGCCGGTGATCACCCGGTCCAGGTCGTCGGTGAAGATCCGGACCTGGGCGCCCTCGGCGAACCGGGCACTGTGCGTGCCGATCGGCTTCAGCTCCAGCCGGCCGTTCTCCTTGAGCCCCTTCACCATGCCGCCGATGGTGTCGGTGTGCACCACGATCGCCCGGTCGGCGCCGGTGGCCCGGGGGCCGGGGAGGCTGGCGCTGAGCGCCCCGCGCCGGGTCAGCGTGGAGCTGATGCCGAGCGCGGAGAGGCGTTCCCCGACGTACTGCTGGATGTGGTCGGTACGTCCCGACGGGCTGGGGATCTCCAGCAGCTCGACCAGCACCTGGCGCAGGTAGTCGAGGTCCAGCTCCAGGGGCTTCGGGTTCACGCGGCGCCTCCGGTCCCGGCCGGGGACCAGAGCCGCTGCGGCGCCCGGCTGCCGGGGAAGAGCAGGTCGACGAAGCGCTCGGCGGTCGGCTGCGGCTCGTGGTTGGCCAGGCCGGGCCGCTCGTTCGCCTCGATGAACACGTGCTCCGGCCGGTCCGGGGCGGGCACCAGCAGGTCCAGCCCGGTCACCGGGATGTCCAGCGCCCGGCTGGCCGCCACACACGCCTCGGCGATCTCCGGGTGCAGCTCCGCGGTCACGTCGTGGATGGTGCCGCCGGTGTGCAGGTTGGCGGTCCGGCGTACGGCGAGCACCTGCCCCTCGGGGAGCACGTCGTGCATCCGGTGGCCCGCCTCGGCCACCACCTCACGGGTCATGTCGTCGATCGGGATCCGCGACTCGCCCCCGGTGGCGGCGGCCCGCCGCCGGCTCTGCCGCTCGATCAGCTCGGTGACGTCGTGCAGCCCGTCGCCGGTGATCTGGGCGGGCCGGCGTACGGCGGCGGCCACCACCTCGTGGTCGATGACGATCACCCGCAGGTCGTCACCCTCGCGCAGCTCCTCGATCAGCACGTCCGGGCAGAACCGCCGGGCCAGCGTGACCGCCGCGGCCAGCGCCTCGGGCGTACGCACCCCGACGGTGATGCCGTTGCCCTGCTCGCCCCGGGCCGGCTTGACCACCACCGGGCCGACGTCCGCCAGGAAGGCCAGGTCGTCGGCGTCGCCGGTGGCGGTCCGGCCACGTGGCACGGAGAGCCCCGCCTGGGTGAGGATCCGGCGGGTCACCCGCTTGTCGTCGCAGCGGCTCATCGCCACCGCCGAGGTCAGCTCGGACAGCGACTCCCGGGTGTGTACGGTCCGGCCGCCGCTGGTCAGCCTCAGCTCACCCCAGTGCGGGTCGGTGACCTCCACCCGGATGCCGCGCCGCATCGCCTCGTCGGCGACGATCTTCGCGTACGGGTTGAGCCCGTCGTACCCCTCCGGGGTGGCGGGCAGGAAGAGCCGCTCGTTGATCGGGTTCTTCCGCTTCACGCAGAGCGTCCCGGTGCGGTGGAAGCCCAGCCGCTCGTAGAGCCGGATCGCCCCGGAGTTCTCGGCCAGCACCGAGAGGTCCACGAATGCCCGGCCCCGCTCGTCGAGCCGGTCGGCCAGCGCGGTGAGCAGGGCCTGCCCGGTGCCGGGCGGCGCGGTGTTGAAGTCCACGGTCAGGCACCAGAGGCTGGCCCCCCGCTCCGGGTCGGCGAAGACCGCGACGTGGTCCACCCCGGTGATGGTGCCGACCACCTCGCCGGTGGCCGCCTCGGCGACGAGGTGCAGGAACCGGTCGCTGGCGGCGTTGTCGACCAGCACCTCGACCGGGGCGGTGACCATGCCGTTGCGGGCGTAGATGCGGTTCACCGCGTCGGCGTCGTCGGCGTCGCGCAGTGGCCGGATGGTCAGGCCGGAGACCTCACCGGCCGCGGTGGCGGCCGGCCGGCGCTCGCCCAGCGGCAGCCGGTAGGTCAGCGACGGGTCGATGAACAGCTCGTCCGGCAGCCGGGAGACCAGCACGTGCGGATCCCGCAGGTAGATGCAGATGTCCCGGGCGCCGACGGCCTCGGAGCGCAGCACGTCGGCAACGGCAACCTGCTCGCCGAACGTCTGCCCGAAGACCAGCCGGCCCCAGCCGCAGTCCAGCACCACCCCGTCCGAGTTGGCGTCGCGACGTGGCTCGGGTGCGCCGGGGGCGACCGGGTCGCCGCCCGGGCCGACGCGTTCCCGGCGGCGACCCAGCATCCGTTCCCGGTCGGTACGGGCCGTGCCGGTGGCGAGGGTGTCGGTCACGGTCAGTCGATTCCGTGGCTCTGGAGCCACATTTCCAGGAGTCCGAGTTGCCACAGCTTGTTTCCGTTCAACGGGGTCAGTTCGGCGTTCGGGTCGGCGAGCAGTGCGTCGACGTACTCCGCGCGGAACAGGTCGCGGCGGCGGGCCTCCGGGGCGGTGAGGGCATCGCGTACTCGGTCGAGGAGCTTGCCCTCGAGATGGGTGAGGCCCGGCACCGGGAAGTAGCCCTTCGGCCGGTCGATGACCGCGTGCGGGAGGAGCCGCCGGCCGATCTCCTTGAGTACGCCCTTGCCGCCCTGGGCCAGCTTCAGCTCCGGTGGGCAGCTCGCGGCGAGCGCCACGAACTCGTGGTCGAGGAACGGCACCCGGGCCTCCAGCCCGTGCGCCATGGTCATGTTGTCCACCCGCTTCACCGGGTCGTCGGTCAGCATGACCTGGGTGTCGATCCGCAGGCCGGCGTCCACCGCGGTCTGCGCGCCGGGCCGGGTCAGGTGCGCGGCGACGAACTCGCGCGCCGGGTCGCCGCCGAGCAGCCACGCCGGGTTGAGCACCCGGGCCAGGCCGGCCGCGTCGCGGTCGAAGAACGCCTTCGCGTACGTATCGAGTGCCCGCTCGCGGTCGACCCCGGCGAGCGGCGGGTACCAGTGGTAGCCACCCAGGATCTCGTCCGCGCCCTGGCCGGACTGGACCACCTTGACATGCCGGGCCACCTCCTGGCTGAGCAGCCAGAACGCCACGCAGTCGTGGCTGACCATGGGCTCGCTCATCGCCGCGACGGCGGCCTCCAGCGGCGGCAGCAGGTCGCCGGTGGGCACCCGGATCTGGTGGTGGTCGGTGGCGAAGGTCTTGGCGACCAAGTCGGAGTAGACGAACTCGTCGCCGTCCCGACCGCCGACCGCGTCGAAGCCGATCGAGAAGGTGGCCAGGCCGGACTGCCCCTCCCCGGCCAGGAGCGCGACGACCAGGCTGGAGTCCAGGCCGCCGGAGAGCAGCACGCCCACCGGCACGTCGGCCACCATCCGCCGGCGGACGGCGGTGGTGAGCGACTCCAGCAGCGCGTCCTGCCAGTCCCGTGCGGACCAGCCGGCCCGCTCGGCGGCCCGGGTGAAGGACGGATCCCAGTAGACCCGCTCGTGGCGGGAGCCGTCCGGCTCGTACACCCGGACGGTGGCCGGGGGAAGCTTGGTGACGCCGCGCAGGATGGTCCGCGGCGGTGGCACGATGCTGTGAAAGCTCAGGTAGTGGGCCAGCGCCACCGGGTCGATCGAGGTGTCGACGCCGCCGCCGGCCAGCAACGCCGGCAGGGTGCTGGCGAAGCGGACCAGGCCCGGCGCCTCGGTCAGGTAGAGCGGCTTGATGCCGAGACGGTCCCGGGCCAGGATCAGCCGTCCGGTGTCCCGCTCGCTGATCGCCACCGCGAACATGCCGATCAGGTGGTCGACGAAGTCGAGCCCCCACTCGGCGTACGCCTTGACCACGACCTCGCTGTCGCCGGAGGAGAAGAAGCGGTGCCCCTTGGCCTGCAGCTCCGCGCGCAGCTCTCGGTAGTTGTAGATGCAGCCGTTGAAGACGCCGGTGAGACCGGCGGCGGAGTCGACCAGGGGCTGGCCGCTCGCGGCGGAGAGGTCGATGATCTTCAGGCGCCGGTGTCCCAGGGCGATGGGGCCCTGTGACCACACCCCGCTGTCGTCCGGTCCTCGGTCACTCATGGTGGCCGCCATCCGCTCCACCGCCGTCACATCGGCGCGTGAACCGTCATGGCGGAACTCCCCAGCCAGTCCGCACATGCCGGCCCATGCTGCCAGAGGACGTTGCGATCCGCCGGTTGAGCTGATGACGGCCGGGCGACGCATTGCTATTATGCGCGCCCGCGCCTTCTGCCCCCGTCGGCGGTTGCTGAACGTGACGCGGGCAGTTGGCTTCTGCGTCGGTGCTACCGGTATGGCAGGATTCGCCGGGCTGGCTTCTGTGACGAATGTCCCAGTAGTGGAAACGGTTAGCGGCGTGGACGGCGATCGATGCCACCCTGGCCGCCGACCGGCCGCCACGCCGTGACGGCCGGTGGCACGACGGGACGGGTCAGCCGGCCGTGCGGGCCACGCCCACCGGGCAGCTCAGCCCGTTCGGGCCGTGGTTGCAGTACCCGTTCGGGTTCTTGGTCGGCGCCAGGTACTGCTGGTGGTAGTCCTCGGCGAAGTAGTAGTCGCCGAGCCGGGCGATCTCCGTGGTGATCTCGCCCTTGCCGGCCCGCGCCACGATCGGCGCGAACGCGTCCCGGGACGCCTGCGCGGTGGCGAGCTGGTCGTCGGTGGTGGCGTAGATCGCCGAGCGGTACTGCGTACCGACGTCGTTGCCCTGGCGCATGCCCTGGGTCGGGTCGTGGTTCTCCCAGAAGACCTTGAGCAGGTCCTCGTAGCTGATCCGGCTGGGGTCGTAGACCACCTGGACCACCTCCGCGTGCCCGGTCATCCCCGAGCAGACCTCCTCGTACGTCGGGTTCGGCGTGTAGCCGCCCGCGTAACCGGCCGACGTGGTGATCACGCCCGGCAGAGTCCAGAACAGCCGCTCGGCACCCCAGAAACAACCCATCCCGAACACGGCGACCTGCGCGCCCTCAGGGAAGGGCCCCTTCAACGAGGACGGCAGCACCTCGTGCCGGTCGGCGATCGGCATCGCGATCGCGCGGCCCGGCAGGGCCTGGTCGGGAGAGATCATCTCGGCCTTCATGCGGCGAAGGAACACGGTGGGACTCCTCTCTTGGCTTTCCCAGCCTGTGCAACACCGCCGGTCCCCGCTTCCTTACCCGCCCGGGGCGAGGTCAGGCCAGCGCGGCGGCGATCCGATCGGCGTACCCCCGGGCCTCCGCGTCGTCGGTGTAGCGGGTCCGCGGCCAGAAGAAACCGCGCAGCCCGTCGCCCTTCGTCCGGGGCACCACATGGGTGTGCAGGTGCGGAACGGACTGGGACACCTTGTTGTTGACCGCCACGAACGTCCCACCGGAGGCCAGACCGGCCTCCACTGCCACGATGAGCCGCTGCACCAGCCGGAAGTAGCCCGGGATCGCCTCGGCCGGCAACGTGTCGAGGGTGACCAGATGAGTGCGCGGCACCACCAGCACGTGGCCCTTGAAGACGGGCCGGGTGTCCAGGAAGGCCACCCCGTCCGGCTCGTCGGCCACGGTGAACGCCGGCACCTCGCCCGCCACGATTCCGCAGAACACGCACCCGCTCACCGGGCCAGGTTATGTGCTCGATAGCGCCGCCGCCCACCGGGACGCCGCGCCAGTCCCAGGCCTCCCGGTCGTGCGAGGGCGGCGAAGTCGGCGGGCGTCAACGGTGGTCAGGCGCTACAGGCGATCCAGATAGGCCTCCCACTCGCTGTCCCGAATGCCGGTAGGGCCGGTCTCGCCGCTGGCCAGCCGCGTCCTGATGTCGGATTCCCACCGCAACGCCCAATTGCGCAGCTCGTCGACTTCTTCGGCCTCAAGGCCGTACGAGCGGAAGGTGCGGGTGTCCCGTTCCTCGATGGCGCCCAACCGATCGGCCAGCTCTTCCAGGGAGAAACCCGCCGTGTGGCGGGCACCGAGGTTTTCCAACTCGCTCCAGCTCAGTTGCCCGTTCGCGGCGTGCACATCGATGAAGTCTCGATGCGCGGCCCGATCGTGCAGGGCCCGCACCTTGAGCCCGACCGCGTCCTCGAAGGCGAGGACGGGCCCGATCTTCATGCGGGCGGGCGGCATCAGGGCCTCCTTGAGGAGATCGACCTCGCAGGACACCGTGCCGTCCGTGACGAGCATGCGGGCCATCCGTGGCGTGGTTTCGATGATCTGTACGGCGAATCGGGCGGCGACGTACGCGTCGGCGAGTCGCGCGACGACAGCCGGGAGTGGCAAGGCTGTGGCCGTTGCGAAGTCGATGTCCTGGGAGGGGCGGTTCACCAGTTCGTGAGCGCACATGGCGTAGCCACCGGCGAGCACCAGACCCAGGTCGTCGCCGGCCGCGAAGCCGACCTCGAGGAGCCGGCGGTGCAGCGCGTCCATTCAGCCGGCGCAGAGCTCGGGGAGCCTGCGCTCCCACAGCGCCGTCAGGCGACGCGCCGTCAGGCGCTTGATCCGCGGCCAGTCGCGGCGGAGCAGGGTGGGGTTGACGTACCGGACGATGTCGTCCCGCTGACCGCAGTCGAGCAGGAGGCAGTAGAGCGTCAGCCGTTCGTGCGGGTCGCCGACGTCGTAGTCGGCCGGCCCGGACCAAGCGAGCTGCACCGGGAGACGCACGGTCCCCTGGTCAGGGCCTGTCAGGAGTCGGAGTGAGGGCGGGATCCGGTCGGCTGCCCCGGTCAGCCGGGACGGCAGCGGTGCATTCGACGTCACCGCGTCAGTATGGCCTGTGCCACCGACACCACGACCGGTGCGACCCGCGGCGGGGTTCCACGCACTGGGACGGGGCGGCGGACTAACGTCTCGGGAATGAGTCACGGCTTCGAGACGCTCGCCATCCATGCCGGCCAGGACCCGGAGGCCCGCACCGGCGCGGTGATCCCACCGATCTACCAGACCAGCACCTACGCCCAGGATGCCGTCGGCGCGCCCCGGCAGGGCTACGAATACAGCCGATCCGGTAACCCCACCCGGGACGCGCTCCAGGAGTGCCTGGCCGCGCTGGAGGGCGGGCCGGTCGGGCTCGCGTTCGCCAGCGGCCTGGCCGCCGAGGACACCCTGCTGCGGACCGTCTGCAAGCCGGGCGACCACGTGGTGATCCCGGACGACGCGTACGGCGGCACGTACCGGCTCTTCGCCCGCGTCGCCGAGCGCTGGGGCCTCAGCTACACCCCGGCGAAGGTCTCCGACCCGGACGCCGTGCGGGCCGCCATCCGCCCCGGCGCTACGAAGATCGTCTGGGTGGAGACGCCGACCAACCCGCTGCTCGGCATCGCTGACATCGCCGCCCTGGCCGCCGTCGCGCACGACGCGGAGGCGCTGCTGGTGGTCGACAACACCTTCGCGTCGCCGTACCTCCAGCAGCCGATCGCGCACGGCGCCGACGTGGTGGTCCACTCCACCACCAAGTACATCGGGGGACACTCCGACGTGGTCGGTGGCGCGCTGGTCGTCGCCGACACCGGGCTCGGCGACGAGCTGCGCTACCACCAGAACGCGATGGGCGCGGTCAACGGGCCGTTCGACGCCTGGCTCACCCTGCGCGGCATCAAGACCCTCGGGGTACGGATGGACCGGCACTGCGACAACGCCGAGCGGATCGCGGCCTACCTGGACGGTCACGCCAAGGTCGGCGAGGTCCTCTACCCGGGTCTGCCCGCGCACCCCGGCCACGAGGTGGCCGCCAAGCAGATGCGCCGGTTCGGCGGCATGATCTCCTTCCGCGCCGCGGGCGGCGAGGAGCACGCCGTGGCGATCTGCAACCGGGCCAAGCTCTTCGTGCTCGCCGAGTCGCTCGGCGGCGTCGAGTCCCTGATCGAACACCCGGGACGGATGACACACGCAAGCGCTGCCGGCTCGCCGCTTGAAGTTCCCGGCGATCTCGTGCGACTGTCTGTCGGCATCGAGACGGTCGACGACCTGCTCGCCGATCTGGAGCAGGCACTGGGCTGACCGCTGGCTGGGGAGGATGGCCGTGCCGGACATCATGCCGACGACCTGGGTGGGGGCGACCGCCAAGCAGATCGCCCGGGGCGTACGCCGGGGTGACGTCTCCGCCACCCAGGTCGTGGCCGACCACCTGGATCACATCGCCCGCGCCGACGCCCACCTCGCCGCGTTCCGCACGGTACGCGGCGGGGAGGCGATCACCGAGGCGGAGAAGGTCGATGAGCAGGAGGACCTGGCCAACCTCCCGCTGGCCGGGGTGCCGGTCGCGGTCAAGGAGAACACCCCGGTCGCCGGTCTGCCGACCTGGAACGGCTCGGCCGCCGCGCGTACCCCGGTCGCGGAGGCCGACCACGAGATGGTCCGGCGGCTGCGCGGCGCCGGCGCGGTGATCCTCGGGGTGACCCGGATGCCGGAACTCGGCCTCTGGGCGCTCACCGACGACGAGACGGCGGTGACCCGCAACCCGTGGGACCTGCGGCGCACCCCCGGTGGTTCGTCCGGCGGCGCCGCCGCCGCGGTCGCCGCCGGCCTGGTGCCGATGGCGCACGGCAACGACGGCCTCGGCTCGATCCGCATCCCGGCCGCGTGCTGCGGCCTCGTCGGGCTCAAGCCCGGCCGGGGTGTGATCCCCTACCAGCTCGGCGCGGACGACTGGTTCGGTCTCGCCGAGCACGGCATGCTGGCCACCACGGTCGCCGACGCGGCGGTCGCCTTCTCCGTGCTGGCCGGCCGCCGCCCCGACAAGCTGGTGCCTCCGCAGCGGCTGCGGGTGGGCGTGTCGCTGCGCTCGCCGGTCCGTGGCGTCTCGCCGGACGCACCCAACCGGGACGCGGTGGCCGCCGCCGGCCGGCTGCTCGCCGCCGCCGGGCACGACGCCGTCCCTGCCGAGCCGGTCTATCCGACCGCGCTCGGCCTCAAGGGTCTCGCCACCTGGTTCGCCGCGGCCGCCGCCGACGCGCAGGCCGCCGGGCTCCAGCGGGGCGGGCTCCAGCGGCGCAGCCGCCGGCACATCGCGTTGGGCGAGTGGGCGCAGCGCCGGGGGTACGTCCGCGAGGCGGACCGGGCGGCCTGGCGCGAACGCTCGGTGAACTTCTTCGCCGACCACTCGATCGACCTGCTGCTCACCCCGGCGCTGGCCGGCCCCCCGCCGGCGGCCGACGGCTGGTCCGGCCGGTCCTGGCTGGCCAACATGAAGGCCAACATCCGGTACGCCCCATACGCCGGCCCGTGGAACATGGCCGGGCTGCCGGCGATCGTGGTGCCGGTCGGCCGCCGCCCGGACGGCCTGCCGGTCGCCGTGCAGTTCGTCGGCCCGCCTGGCTCGGAGCTGCTGCTGCTCGGCGTGGCCGGGCAGTTCGAGATGCAGGCGCCGTGGCAGCGGCACGCCCCCGACTACCCCCGGATCGGCACGGGGTCGCCGGCCCACGCTTGATCGTCTAGCGTGTGCGCACCCACGCACCCCTGGACGGTCATCCATGCGCTGCCACACCTGCGGGGACGAGACGTCTCCCACCGACAACGAGTGTCAGAACTGCCACACCCCACACGGCCAGCCCGCCGTCACCCCCGGCGTACCGACGTACTCGGTGCGGGGCATCGGCCTGGCGGCCTCGGTCGCGGTCGGTGCGACCGCGCTGCTCTATCTGGTGGTGGCGCTCTTTCCGCTGGTCGGTGCCGTGCTAGCCGGGCGCGCGAGGGAGAGCCAGGACCCGGACGTGCTGCTCGGCGCGGTGCTGGTCGAGGTGGTGCTCTCGCTGCCGTTCCTGCTGGCGTACGTGACCGCCGCCGTGCTGGTGATCGTCTGGACCTGGCGGGCCCGGAAGAACCTGGACGCCTTCCCGGGCGCGCTGCCCCACCTCGGCGCCGGCTGGGCGATCGCCGGCTGGCTGGTGCCGTTCGCCAACTTCGTGGTGCCCGCCCGGGTGGTCGCCAACCTCGCCCGGGACAGCCTCTGGAAGCGGTTCACCCCGGGGCTGGTCTTCGTCTGGTGGGGGGCGTGGCTGGCCTTCAGCCTGGGGGAGCGCTTCGTCAGTCGGCGCGACGACCAGGCGTACGCCCGCCTGCCCGAGGACCCCGCCTTGGACCCCGAGTTCCAGCGGTACGTCGACTACTACCAGGGTGTGCTCGGGTGGCACCTGCTCCCGCTGATCGCCTGCCTGGTCGCCGCGGGGTCGCTGATCGTGCTGATCCGGCGGATCTCTACCGCCCAGGAACAGCGGATCGCCCTCGGCCGGCCGGCCTGGCCCGCCCACCCCGACTGGCCGACGCCCGGCGCACCGCAGGGCCACCCCTACCCGGCGCAGCCCGTCACCGGGCCGCCTCCAGGGGTGACCGATTCGACGGTGGCGTCGCCGCAGGTTCCGCCGGGGGCGGGTGGCACGATCGGGGCATGACGGAACTGGTCGGTCTCGCCGACGTACGGGCCGCGCGGGAGCTGCTCGCCGGCGTCACCCGCACCACCCCGCTGGAGCCCTCCCGGCCGCTCAGCGCGGCGTTGGGCGGGCCGGCGTGGCTGAAGTGCGAGAACGTGCAACGTGCCGGGTCGTACAAGGTGCGCGGGGCGTACGTGCGGATCTCCCGGCTCTCGGCGGAGGAGCGGGCCCGCGGCGTGGTCGCGGCGAGCGCCGGCAACCACGCGCAGGGGGTGGCGCTCGCCGCCGGCCTGGTCGGCACCCATGCCACCGTCTTCATGCCGGTGAACGCGCCGCTGCCGAAGGTGGCCGCCACCAAGGGGTACGGCGCCACGGTCGAGCTGGTCGGCAACACGGTGGACGAGTCGCTGGTGGCGGCGCAGACCTTCGCCGAGCGGACCGGAGCGGTGTTCATCCACCCGTTCGACCACCCGGATGTCATCGCCGGTCAGGGCACGGTGGCGCTGGAGGTCCTCGAACAGTGCCCGGACGTGAAGACCATCGTGACCGGGGTGGGCGGCGGCGGTCTGATCTCCGGGATGGCGGTGGCGGCCAAGGCGCTGCGCCCCGACGTACGGGTGATCGGGGTCCAGGCGGCCACCGCCGCGGCCTTCCCGCCCTCGCTCAAGGCCGGCGAGCCGGTCCGCCTGTCGTCGTTCTCCACGATCGCCGACGGCATCGCGGTCGGCCGTCCCGGCGAGCTGACCTTCACCCACGTCCGCAAGCTGGTCGACGACATCGTCACCGTCTCCGAGGAGGACATCTCCCGGGCCCTGTTGATGCTGCTGGAACGCGGCAAGCAGGTCGTGGAGCCGGCCGGCGCGGTCGGTGTGGCCGCGCTGCTGGCCGGGACCGTCCAGGTGGAGGCGCCGGTGGTGGCGGTGCTCTCCGGCGGCAACATCGACCCGCTGCTCATGCTCCGGGTGATCGAGCACGGCCTGGCCGCGGCCGGCCGCTACCTGCGGTTCACCGTGCGCTGCACGGACCGCCCGGGCCAGCTCGCCTCGCTGCTGCACGAGATCGCCGAGCACCGGGCCAACGTGGTCGATGTGGAACACCAGCGGGCCAACCCGCACCTGCGCCTCGGCGAGGTGGAGGTGGCGTTGTCGGTGGAGACCCGCGGCGTGGAGCACTCCGACACCCTGATCAGCGCCCTGCGCGCCAGCGGTTACCAGGTGGTGTTCGCCGGCGAGTCGTGATCCGGTCCGGGGCCCGCGAATGCGAAACCGCCCCGGCCGGGAGGCCGGGGCGGTTTGGTGTGGCTCGGGTCCGAGGAGCCTGTCAGCCTCGGTCGGGTCGGACCCGAGCCATCCGGCGCGGGTCCGGTTGGCGGTTAGCCGGAGAACGGCTCGAACTTGACGACCGTCACCTTGATGTCGGCGCCGCTGGGCGCCGTGTAGGTGCAGGTCTGGCCCGCCTTGCCGCCCAGGATCGCCTTGCCGAGCGCGGACTCGGGGCTGTAGACGGTCAGGTCGGTGGTGGAGGCGATCTCCCGGGAGCCGAGCAGGAAGGTCTCCGTGTCGTCGGCGTCGTCGTCGAAGTAGATGGTGACGACCATGCCGGGCGATACCGCGTCGGCGGTCGGCGCCTCGCCGACCTTGGCGGTGCGGAGCAGCTCCTTCAGATAGAGGATGCGGCCCTCGGCCTTGCCCTGCTCTTCGCGGGCGGCGTGGTAGCCACCGTTCTCCCGCAGGTCGCCCTCCTCCCGCCGGGCGTTGATCTCGGCGGCGATGACCGGCCGGTTGGCGATCAGTTCGTCGAGCTCGGCCTGGAGGCGGTCGTACGCGTCCTGGGACAGCCAGGTGGCGGGCGCCTCGTTGCCATTGGTGGACACAGGCGGTCTCCTCGGTTGTGCGGACTGGCTGACAGGTGAACTATCAAGTTACCAGTGCCGGCCCAGTCGGGGTGTCGCCGATCACCACGGGTGCCGGTGCCGGGACCCGTCGTGAGGTGTTCGAGCAGGTGAGACGGTCGGCTCAGCCGGCCGGCCGGCAGCGCACGACCTCGCCGATGAACGGGCGGGCGGTGGTGGGCACCTCGTGCCGGGCGGTGACGTGCCGCTCACCGTGGCCGGCGGTCACGGTGGCCTCGGCGCGGCCCACCTCGGCACCGTCGTGCGTGCGGGCCCGCAGCGCGCAGGTCGCCGAGCCGCCCGGGGGCACGGTGACCCGGAAGTCGACCACCACCCGCGAGTCGGTGATCCCGGTGTAGGTGATCACCTGGGCCCGGTACTCGGGGTCGCCGTACTGGGTGTAGAGCCTGGTGGCGACCAGCCCCAGCATCGCCAGCAGGACGGCCGCCGACAGCGCCAGCAGGAGCGGACGGCGGCGCCCCGGCTCCCGGCGACGGCCGTACCGGCCGGGCGGGAAGACCGGCGCACCCGGTGCGGTTGTGGCGTGCGTCTCGCTCACCGGCGGGTATCTCCTGGCGTTGTTGTCGTGGGCATCGGCAAGAATGGCAGAGTCCATCTTCCCAGCCCGGGCATTACCAAGGATGGCAGGTCGGCGGCGGCGCCGACCGGCCGGCACGGGGTTTCCGCGGGCCCGGGGGGAGATTCCGGCAGGTCAGCCGGTCGGCCCGAGCGGGGCCCGGCCGGCCGGCACAGACGAGGAGTGCCGAAGGTGGCAGAGCAACTGCGTCTCATGGCGGTGCACGCCCATCCCGACGACGAGTCGAGCAAGGGCGCCGCGACCATGGCGAAATACGTCGCCGAGGGGGTGGATGTCCTGGTCGTGACCTGCACCGGCGGCGAGCGGGGCAGCGTGCTCAACCCCAAGATGGACCGGCCGGACGTCTGGGCCAACATCGGCGAGATCCGCCGCGCCGAGATGGACGCGGCCCGGGCGATCCTGGGCGTCGAGCAGGCCTGGCTCGGCTTCGTCGACTCCGGGCTGCCCGAGGGCGATCCGCTGCCGCCGCTGCCCGAGGGCTGCTTCGGCCTCCAGGACGTGGACGTGGCCGCCGCGCCGCTGGTGCGGCTGATGCGCCAGTTCCGTCCGCACGTCGTCACCACGTACGACGAGGAGGGCGGCTACCCGCACCCCGACCACATCATGACCCACAAGGTGACCGTCGCCGCGTTCGAGGCGGCCGGTGACCCGGAGCGCCACCCGGAGCTGGGTGAGCCCTGGCAGCCGCTGAAGCTCTACTACGACATCGGCTTCTCCAAGGGCAAGATCATGGCCCTGCACGAGGCGATGCTCGCCGCCGGGCTCGAGTCGCCGTACGAGGAGTGGCTCAAGCGCTGGGAGGACCGTCCCGACAAGGGGCCGCGGATCACCACCCGGGTGGAGTGCGCCGAATACTTCCCGGTCCGCGACGACGCCCTGCGCGCCCACGCGACCCAGATCGACCCGGACGGCTTCTGGTTCCACGTGCCCATGGAGCTCCAGCGGCGCGCCTGGCCCACCGAGGACTTCCAGCTCGCCCGCTCGCTGGTGGACAGCCCGCTGCCCGAGTCCGACCTGTTCGCCGGGGTCCGCGAGACGTGCGATGCCCACTGATCCGCCAGGGGGCTACGCTGGTCGGCAACCGCACATCGGAGGAACACCATGCTGACCACCGCCCAGGTGCTCGCGGAGAACAACTTCGGTGACACCCGTACCGGTGGCCTGGCCGGTCCGATGGGCCTCTTCCTCATCGTGCTGCTGGCCATCGTCACCATCCTGCTGATCCGCAACATGAACGCCCGGCTGCGCCGGCTGCCCGACCGCTTCCCGCAGCAGGCCGGTCCGGCCGAGCGGGACCGGGTCGACTCGACCGTCGCCGATCCGACAGACGGGATCGTCGCGCAGGATTCACCCACGAACGCTCCCAACGGCTCCGAGCAGCGCCGGAACGGGTAGCAAGCACGTGAATCACGTCGAAGCCGGTGCTCGCCCCCTGTTGCGACCACCGGCTTTGGCTTAGCCTTCCGCCGGGGGGACCGAAAGGCCCCAGCCGTGCGCGGAAGGGGGGCGCCGATGTCCGTGGCAGCAGTGGCCGCCAGCCGTGCCCTCGGACCGCCGGCGGACGGGGTGGGCCCGTGACCTCCGGCAGCGACGGTCACCCTCCGGATCGGCTGGGCCTGCGCGGCACCCCGCCCGGGGTGCTCCTGCTGACCGGTGCCGTGGCGCTCACCGCCCTACTGGCCGCCGTGCTCGGCCTCACCGTGCCCGCGTCCCTCCCGCCGGGCAACCCGCTGCCGGCGCCCGCAGGGTTCGGCATCGCGGTGGCCGCGTTCGCCGTGGCGCAGCTCGCCCGCCTGCGGTTCCGCACCGCCGCCGGAATGGTCAGCATCACCTGGGGCGAGGCGGCCCTCATCGTCTGTCTCTACCTCGTACCGGCCGGGTGGCTGCCGGCCGCGGCCCTGCTCGGCACCGGGGCCGCCTGGACCGCGATGTCCCTGCTCGCCGATCGTCGGCCAGCGCTGGAACTGGTCCGGATCGCCGGTTCGCTGACCGCCGCCACCGCGCTCGCCGCGGCGGTGGCCAGCGCACTCGGCCAGCCGCTGCTCGCCCCTCCTACCCCCGAGCTCGCCGTCGCGCTGATCGCCGGCTCGGTCACCTACCTGCTCACCACCGCCTGGTTCGGCGGGGCCACCCTCGCGCTGCGGCACGGGGTGCCGATCGGGCCGCCGTTGCTCGCGGCGCTCCGGGGCAAGCTGCTCATGTTCGTCGGCAACGTGGCCGTCGGCCTGGTGGTGGTCGCGCTGCTGGAGATCGACGCCCGCTGGCTGCTGCTCCTGCCCCCGCCGCTCTGGCTGCTCCAGCAGACCTACCGCCACCGGCTGCGGGCCGACCAGGAACGGCGCACCTGGCGGGCGTTCGCCGAGGCCACCGCCGCGCTCAACCAGCTCGACGAGCGGGGTGTGGCGACCGCCGCCGTGACCGGGGCGCTCACCCTCTTCGGTGCCGAACTGGTCGAGGTGGACGTCGCGCGGGGCGACGGCCGGTGGCGGCGCTACCGGGCGGACACCGGCGGCCAGGTGCGCGACCGCGAGGTGCAGCCCTCGGCGCGTACCGAGTCGAGCGACCACGAGCTGATCCGGCCGCTGACCGTGGGCAGTGCGGCGGTGGGGCAGTTGCGGGTCCACTTTCCCCGGTCGGCCCCGCCCAGCGCGCGGGAGCGGGACGCCGTCGCCGCGTTCGGCGACGCCCTGGCCGCTGCCCTGCACGACGCGGCGACCCACCGCGAGCTGCGGCTGGTCACCGCCCGTTCGTCGTACGAGGCGGTGCACGACCAGCTCACCGGATTGCTCAACCGGGCCGCCATGCTCACCAAGGGTGACCAGGCGCTGCGGCAGCTCGCCCACGACCACCCGGTGGCGCTGCTGCTGCTCGACGTCAACCAGTTCAAGGAGGTCAACGACACGCTCGGGCACGCGGCCGGGGACCAGCTGCTGCGGCTGACCGCGAACCGGCTGGCCGCCCTGGCCCGTCCCGGTGACCTGCTCGGCCGGCTCGGCGGCGACGAGTTCGCCCTGCTGCTGACCGAGGTGCCGGTGGTCGACGACCGGACCGCTCCGCTGGCGTACGCGCTGCGTCAGGCCCGGGAGATCGCCGAGCGGATCGCCGCACCGACCGAGGTGGCGGGCGTACGCATGTCCGTCGAGGTGGCCGTCGGGGTGGTGGTCGCCGACGCGGGCACCGCGGACCTGACCGAGCTGCTGCGCCGGGCGGACATCGCCATGTACCAGGCGAAGGAGGGCGGTGGCAGCGTCGCCGCGTACGACAGCTCCCGGGACGCGGCGAGCACCGACCACCTGGCGCTCCTCGCCGAGTTGCGGGAGGCCCTGGAGGCCGACGACCAGCTGGTGCTGGCGTTGCAGCCGGCGGTCGACCTGGCGACCGGTGCCCCGACCGGGGTGGAGGCGTTGATCCGCTGGCGGCACCCGCGG
This sequence comes from Micromonospora sp. NPDC047740, assembly GCF_043204735.1. Lineage (NCBI taxonomy): Bacteria > Bacillati > Actinomycetota > Actinomycetes > Micromonosporales > Micromonosporaceae > Micromonospora > Micromonospora sp. NPDC047740. Next base: position 214,929 of record NZ_JBIDCT010000014.1, on the reverse strand, counting down.
CGGGGCTGGCTCGGGCCGGCCGACTTCATCCGACCGGTGGAGAACAGCGAGCAGCTCGGCACCTTCACCCGGTACGTGCTGGACAAGGCGCTGGGGGTGGCGGCCGAGTGGGCCCGTGCCGGGCTGGACGTGCCGATCTCGGTCAACCTGTCGGCGCGCAGCCTGCTCGACCCGCGGCTGCCGGCGGAGATCGGCGAGGCGTTGCGCCGGCACCAGGTACCGCCGCACCGCCTGGTCCTGGAGATCACCGAGACGGTGGTGATGAGCGAGCTGGAGGTCATCGACGAGGTGCTCGCCACCCTGCGGTCGATGGGGGTGCAGCTCGCCGTCGACGACTTCGGCACCGGGTTCTCCTCGTTGACCTTCCTGACCCGGATCGCCGTCGACGAGCTGAAGGTCGACCGCTCCTTCGTGATCCGGATGGCCGACTCGCCGGAGGCGGCGGCGATCGTCCGGACCACCGTCGGGCTCGCCCACGAGCTGGGCCTGCGGGTGGTTGCCGAGGGGGTGGAGACGGCCGAGCAGCGGACCGCCCTGGCCGAGCTGGGCTGCACCGCCGCCCAGGGCTACCACTTCTTCAAGCCGATGCCGGCCGAGAAGATCGGGGCGGTGCTCGGCTCGCTGCTCGACAGCGCCCGCGGCAACGTCTTCCCGCTGCGCGCCGACGGCGCCTCCTGACCGCTCGCCGGCTGTCGACCGGCGGCACCTCGGGCGCGCGGTCCGCGCCGCCGGGGCGCGCTCGATATGGTCGTCGGGTGAACCGACTCGCCAACGCCACGTCGCCGTACCTGCTCCAGCACGCCGACAACCCGGTCGACTGGTGGCCCTGGTGCGACGAGGCGTTCGCCGAGGCGAAGCGGCGGGACGTCCCGGTGATCATCTCGGTTGGGTACGCGGCCTGCCACTGGTGCCATGTCATGGCGCACGAGTCGTTCGAGAACGAGGCGGTCGCCCGGCTCATGAACGAGGACTTCGTCTCGATCAAGGTGGACCGGGAGGAACGTCCCGACGTCGACGCCGTCTACATGACCGCCACCCAGGCGATGACCGGCCAGGGCGGCTGGCCCATGACGGTCTTCGCCGCTCCGGACGGCACGCCGTTCTTCTGCGGCACGTACTTCCCGCGGCCGAACTTCATCCGCCTCCTCGGCTCCGTCGCCGCTGCCTGGCGGGACCAGCGGGAGGACGTCCTGCGCCAGGGCGCCGCCGTGGTGGAGGCGATCGGTGGCGCCCAGGCCGTGGGTGGCCTGACCGCCCCGCTCACCGCCGAGCTGCTGGACGCCGCCGCAGACCAGCTCGCCCGGGAGTACGACGAGACGAACGGCGGGTTCGGCGGGGCACCCAAGTTCCCGCCGCACATGAACCTGCTCTTCCTGCTCCGGCACCACCAGCGCACCGGCTCGGCCCGGAGCCTGGAGATCGTCCGGCACACCGCCGAGGCGATGGCTCGGGGCGGCATCTACGACCAGCTCGCCGGCGGCTTCGCCCGCTACTCCGTGGGCGGCCACTGGACCGTGCCGCACTTCGAGAAGATGCTCTACGACAACGCCCTCCTGCTGCGGTGCTACACCCAGCTCTGGCGGCTCACCGGCGACCTGCTGGCCCGCCGGGTGGCCCGGGACACCGCGCGGTTCCTCGCCGACGAACTGCACCGCCCCGGCGAGGGCTTCGCCTCCGCGCTGGACGCGGACACCCAGGGCGTGGAGGGCCTCACCTACGTCTGGACCCCGGCCCAACTGGTCGAGGTGCTGGGGGAGGAGGACGGCCGCTGGGCCGCCGACCTGTTCGGGGTGACCGAGTCAGGCACCTTTGAGCACGGCACGAGCGTGCTGCGGCTGGCCCGGGACGTGGACGCCGCCGACCCGGAGATCCGGGCCCGCTGGCAGGACGTGGTGGCGCGGCTGCTCGCCGCCCGGGACACCCGACCCCAGCCGGCCCGGGACGACAAGGTGGTGGCCGCCTGGAACGGGCTGGCGATCACCGCGATCGCCGAGTTCCAGCAGGTCGCCGCGCTCTACGCGTCCCCCGAGGACGAGGACGCGAACCTGATGGAGGGCGTCACCATCGTGTCCGACGGCGCGATGCGCGACGCGGCCGAGCACTTGGCGACCGTGCACATCGTGGACGGTCGGCTGCGCCGGGTGTCGCGGGACAAGGTCGTCGGTGAGCCGGCCGGTGTGCTGGAGGACTACGGCTGCGTGGCCGAGGCGTTCTGCGCCATGCACCAGCTCACCGGCGAGGGGCGCTGGCTGGCGCTGGCCGGCCAGCTCCTCGACGTGGCGCTGGCCCGGTTCGCCGCCCCGGACGGGGGCTTCTACGACACGGCCGACGACGCGGAGCGGCTGGTCACCCGGCCGGCCGACCCCACCGACAACGCCACCCCGTCCGGCCGGTCGGCGATCGTCGCGGCGCTGGTCGCGTACGCGGCGTTGACCGGTGAGACCCGATACCGGGAGGCCGCCGAGGCCACCCTGTCGACGGTCGCGCCGATCGTCGGCCGGCACGCCCGGTTCACCGGGTACGCGGCCACCGTCGGGGAGGCGCTGCTGTCCGGGCCGTACGAGATCGCGGTGGTGACCGACGACCCGGCGGGCGACCCGCTGGTGGCCGCCGCCTGCCGGCACGCCCCGCCCGGGGCCGTGGTGGTGGCCGGTCGGGCCGACCAGCCGGGGGTGCCGCTGCTGGCCGAGCGGCCGGCGCTGGATGGGCGCTCCACCGCGTACGTCTGCCGGGGGTTCGTCTGCGACCGGCCGGTCACCTCGGTCGACGACCTGGTCGCCCAGCTCGCCGGCTGACTCACCCCGGCGGCCGGCCCAGGTTCGTCGGCCGGCCAGCGGGGCGTTGAGCCCGTCGACTCCAACGTGACGATGGGGTGGTGTCCGGGATCAACCGGACACCACCGCGTCGACGAGGCGGCATGGGCCGCCCTCCGGGGTGGGTCGGGTGTCCGCCCGGATAGGCTGGCGGCGCTATGGATTCCCGTACCGGACTGCCTGTCGTCGGCATGGTGGGCGGTGGCCAGCTGGCCCGGATGACCCACCAGGCCGCCATCGCCCTCGGCCAGTCGCTGCACGTGCTGGCCCTCGCCCCGGACGACGGCGCGGCCCTGGTCGCGGCCGACGTCCAGTACGGCGACCACACCGACCTCGCCGCCCTGCGGACGTTCGCCAAGAGTTGCGACGTGGTCACCTTCGACCACGAGCACGTGCCCACCGGGCACATCCGCACCCTCGCCGAGGAGGGGGTGAAGCTCTTCCCGCCGGCCGAGGCGCTGGTGCACGCGCAGGACAAACGGGTGATGCGCGAGCGGCTCGGCGAGCTGGGCGCGCCGAACCCGGCCTGGCGCCCGGTCGAGGAGCCCGCCGATCTGATCGCCTTCGGTGAGGCCACCGGCTGGCCGGTGGTGCTGAAGGCGGCCCGCGGCGGTTACGACGGCCGGGGCGTCTGGCTGGTGGACGATGCCGCCCAGGCCGCCGAGCTGGCCGCGATCCTGCTCGCCGGGGGCACCCGGCTGATCGTGGAGGAGCGGGTCGCGCTGCGCCGGGAGTTGGCGGTGCAGGTGGCCCGTTCGCCGTTCGGGCAGGTCGCCGTCTACCCCGTGGTGGAGACCGTGCAGCGGGACGGGATCTGCGTCGAGGTGCTCGCCCCGGCGCCCGACCTGCCCGAGGAGTTGGCGGTCGCCGCCCAGCAGCTGGCCATCGACCTGGCCACCGCGCTCGGCGTGGTCGGCCTGCTCGCCGTGGAGCTGTTCGAGACGCCCGCCGGCCTGGTGGTGAACGAGCTGGCCATGCGCCCGCACAACTCCGGGCACTGGACCATCGAGGGGGCCCGGACCTCCCAGTTCGAGCAGCACCTGCGTGCCGTGCTCGACTACCCGATGGGGGACACCTCGCTCACCGCGCCGGTTGTGGTGATGGCGAATGTGCTCGGCGGCGAGCCGGGCGGGATGCCCATCGACGAGCGGCTGCACCACCTCTTCGCCGCCGAGCCCGGGGCCAAGGTCCACCTGTACGGCAAGCAGGTCCGGCCCGGCCGCAAGATCGGGCACGTCACCGTGCTGGGGAACGACCTGGACGACGTACGGGCCCGGGCCGCGCGAGCCGCCCGCTGGCTGCGGGAGGGGAAACAGTGAGCACCGTCGGGCTGATCATGGGCAGCGACTCGGACTGGCCGACCATGGAGGCCGCCGCCGAGGCGCTCGCCGAGTTCGAGGTGCCGTACGAGGTCGGCGTGGTGTCGGCGCACCGCACCCCGGCCAAGATGATCGAGTACGGCCGGACCGCCGCCGACCGGGGGCTCAAGGTGATCATCGCCGGGGCCGGCGGGGCGGCTCACCTGCCCGGCATGGTCGCCTCGGTCACGCCGCTGCCGGTGATCGGCGTGCCGGTGCCCCTCAAGTACCTCGACGGGATGGACTCGTTGCTGTCCATCGTGCAGATGCCGGCCGGCGTGCCGGTCGCCACGGTGTCGATCGGCAACGCGCGAAACGCCGGGTTGCTCGCCGTGCGGATCCTGGCCGCGTCGGACCCGGTGCTGCGCGAGCGGATGGCCGCGTACCAGGCGAGCCTGGAGGAGTTGGTCGCCGAGAAGGAGGCGAACCTCCGCGCCACGCTCGCCTGATCGGCGGTGCCGGGCCTCCCGCACCAGGCCCGCGTCGGCCTGGGTCGCTGAGCGGTGGACGCCAGCCCCTCCGATTTATCGCATGCCGCGCAGGGCGGTCTGCAGCCGCTCCTGGGCCCGGCGGCGGCGCTCGTTGCTCGCGCCGAGCACCAGCAGGAGGATGCCGACCGGGATCAGCACCAGCCAAGGGCCGAGACTGATCAACGCGTGCACCGCGGTCACCGCGGTCACCGTGGCACCCACGATCACCGGCGCCTGCTGCCGGCTGGTCGACCCGAAGATCAGCACCGCCACGGCACCGAGCAGCAGCAGGACCTGCCGCAGCATGCTGGTGTCGGTGGCCAGCACGATCGCCAGGGTCGGCAGGAACGCGGCGACCAGCGCCGGCCCGTACGCCACCCAGCTCGACAGGTCGGGCCGGTGGCGCAGTTCCAGCACCCCGACCAGCAGGGCGAGCAGGGCGAACGGCAGGGTGTACGCCTCGGGCAGCGCCACGTCGGCCACCCGCATGAGGATCCACCAGGCGGTGATCTCGCAGGCGACCACCGACCAGAACAGGATCCGCCGCTCCACCGGCCGGCGGCCCGGACGTCCGGCCGCCACCCCGAGGACGGCACCCCAGGCGGCCAGCAGCGCGGCGATGTGCCGGGGCGAGTCGTACGCCAGCGCCAGCGCGATGAGTGCGGCCGCGTACCCGCTCCACTCCACCGTGGCCGACTCCCGGTACGCCTCGGGACGGCGCAGCCGGGGCAGGGTGGCGGCGAAGACCTGGAGCGCCGCCCCGACCGCCAGCACCCCGAACGCCGACCAGACCGCCGCGAGCCCGGCGACCAGGCCGAGGGTGAGCACGAACAGCTCGGCCATCAGTGAGGCGAACAGCCAGCCGAGGATGCGGGCCCGCTGGGTGGTGCCGAAGAGCGCGGCGACCACGCCCACGCCGACCGCCCCGCCCAGCGTGAAGAGGGTCAGCTCCCGGGTGGCGAGGCTGCCGGCCAGCCCGGCGCCCCCGGCGGCCAGGCCGATCGCGAACACCAGCACCCGGGCGATCCGCAGCGAGCGGGCCGGCTCGACCAGCGGCGGGGGTGGGGTCAGCGCCAGGCCGAGCATGGCGATGGTGAAGACCGCCAACCCGGCCAGCGCGGTCTGCGGCCAGCCCTGGCCGAGCGCCACCGGCGTGATCAGCAGGGTGACCGCCGCGCCGGGCAGCACCACCGGCACGGCCCGGGAGCGTCGGCCGCCGCTGAACCCGGTGGCGGCCAGCGCCGCCGTCGCGGTGAGCAGCAGGGCGGTCAGCACGTGCCTCGGGTCCACCGCCGACGCGGGCGGGGTGAGCAGTTCGGGCGGCGCACCCTGCCAGATCCGTGGCAGTACCCGGAACGGCTCGACCAGGGCCACCAGCAGCGGCGGCGCCAGGGTCACCAGGGCCAGCGCGGTGGGCGGCACCGCCGCCGCGAGGGCCCCGGCGGCCGGGCTCACCCGCCAGCGCAGCTCGGTGCCGTCGTCGGGCAGCCGGCGCATCGCCCCGTCCAGCAGTACCGACCAGCGGCGTACCGGCCGGGCCGACCCGACCGGCGGGGTGGTGGCGGCGCGGACCAGTTCGGCGAGCACGCCGAGCAGCGCCGCCGCGGCGGCGTACACGCCGGAGGGCAGGCGGGTGATCACGGCGGCCACCGCGCTGATCGTCGCGGCGCCCACCACCGCCACGCTCACGTACGGCAGGTACTGCGGGATCTGCCGGCGGGCCGCCGCCACGGCGGCCAGGCCGATGCTGGACGCGGCCAGCGCGGCGGTGAGCACCACCTGCGGGGGGCGGCCGAACTCGGCGGCCAGGGCGGCCACCGCCCCGGGCAGGGCGAGCATGGCGGCGCCCGCCGCCGCGCCGCCCACCTGCACCAGGTGCGGCGGCATCCCCTCGGTGCGGACGTCCTCGACGAGCGACGGCGCGAGCACCCGGGCCAGGATGGCCACCACCACGCCGATCAGCACGATGCTGCCGAGTGCCAGCGCGGTGGTCCACGGGCGGACCAGGCCGGCGCCGGCGGCGTGCAGGGCGACCACCCCCGCTGCGGTGGCCCGGGACAGCGCGGCCCGGGGGTCCAGCGAGGCGACCGCCGCCATCCCGAAGACCGTCGCGACCATGGCGCCGACCAGCACCGGCGACCACCAGGGCAGGTTGAACGCGGCCGGGGCACCGATGGTGGCGAGCACGACGGCCGCCCCGGCGACGTCGTACTTCCAGGGCGGCGGCAGCAGGATGCCGGCGGCGACCGCCAGCAGGGCCAGCGCGACGGGCGCCTGGCCGGCCGACCCGCCCGTCGGCGCGGCCGGCCAGCCGCTCAGGTCGCCGGACCAGATCGGGCCGGGCGTGGCCAGCACCCCGACCCCGCCGCGCAGCGCGCTCCAGCCGGCGATCAGACCAATCAGCGTGCCGCCGACCGCGATGCCGAGGATCGGCCCGCGCCGCCACTCCTCGGGCATGGCCCGGGCGGCGACGGCGACCACCAGCACCAGCCCGGCCGCCACCACCAGCTGACCGCCGGGCGCGAGCACGGCGGCGATCCGGACCAGGGTGGCGATCAGCGCCGCCGTGGTGGCCGCCAGGGCCAGGTCCGACCCGTCCAGGGTCAGGTCGGAGCGGCGGCCGGCGTCGATCCGGGGGGCCAGTGCCAGCAGCGCGGCGGCGAGCAGCAGGAGCCCGCCGACCCAGGCGTCGGCGGTGGTGGCGCCGGGTGCCCCGAACCCGGCGGCGGCGACCGCCACCGCGCCCAGCACGGTGCCGATCGCGTGCGGCGCACTCAGGTGCCGCTGCGCGACCTGGACGAGGGCGGCGTAGCCGAGGCTGACACAGACGCCGAGGAAACTCGCCGCCAGGATCGGGACGGTCACCTCGCGCAGGCTCGCCGGGGTGGGCGCCGGGCCGGCCGGCACGGTGGCGGCGACGAACGCGGCCACCGCCCCCGGCAGCGCGAACGCCGCCCCGCCGGCCGCCCAGCCGCAGACCGTGTCCGCCGCGGCAGCGGCGATCCGGACCCGGGGAGCCAGCGACACCAGCGCGCCGGCCAGGCAGAGGGTGGTCAGCGCGGCGGCGGTGAGCGCCGGCCGGGCGAGCGCGGCACCGGCGCCGATCACGCCCAGCGCGGCGGCGGTGACGGCGTGCACCACGGCCGAGCGCTCGGAGCCGGCGGCCAGCCCCAGGACGCCGATGCCCACCGCGGTCAGCACCATCGGCCAGCAGGCGGCCGCCCAGCCCAGCCCGAGGGAGGCGGGTACGGCGAGGGCGGTCAGCGCCGCCCCGACCACCGCGAAGTCACGCCGGATCTCCGGCGGCAGGGCGACCACCGCGGCGACCGTGAGCAGCAGGGCGCTCGCGGCGAGCTGCCAGCCGGTCGGCCCGACCGCCGCCGCCAGTTCGGCGTGCCACTGGCTCAGGTCCGCCGACCAGGCGGGCAGCGCCGCGCGTACCGGCGCCAGCCCGGCGCGTAGCGCGCCCCCGGCCACCACCAGGCCGCTGACGGTCAGCGCCACCGCCGAGGCGAGCTGCGGGCCGCGCCGGGCCTGTTCCGGTACGCCGCGGACGGCGAACCCGGTCAGCGCGATCACCGCGGCGATGAGCAGCAGCGACCGGCCGGGGTAGGCGACCGAGGCGACCCGACCCAGTGCGCCGATCACCGCGAGGGTGACGATGCCCGCGCCCAGGTCCGGCAACGGCGGCCGGCGCAGCACGAGCGTCCCGGCCAGCCCGACCAGCGCGGCGAACAGCAGCACGGCGCCCGCGCCGGCGGCCACCGGTACGGTGGCGGCCCGCAGCAGCGCGGTGACCGCGTACGCCAAGGCGACGGCGACCGTCCCGCCGTGCAGCAGCCAGGTCAGCTCCCGCAGCCAGGGCACCGGGCGGGCCGGCGTGGCGGCGCCCTCGTCGGCCGGCTCCGCGCCGAGCACCTCGGCCGACTCCTCCGGGTCCGTCTCCGGGCGGTCGTCGGCACTGCGCTGCCGGGGCGGGGTGGGCGTCGGCGCCGGGGCGGGCAGGTCCCGCCGGACCGGCCGTTCGAGGACCACCGCCGAGCGGGCCAGCGCGAGGTCGACGACGGCCACCACGGCCAGCACCAGGGCCCAGCCGGCCGGCCCGGTGATCCGCTCGTATGCCAGCAGCGGCAGCACCGGTTGGGCGGCCAGGACGGTGGCGAAGCGGGGCGCGCGCAGGCCGGTCCAGTGCGCGTACCCGAACGCGATGAGGGTGGTGACCAGGAAGATCGACCCGGCGAAGGTCGAGCCGGAGGTGCCGCCGATCCGGTCGACGGCCCAGAGTGCGTACCCGGCCAGCGGCAGCAGCAGCAGGCCGACCGAGGCGATCGTCTCGGCGGTGGAGGTGAGCCCTCGGCGGGCCAGCACCGGCGGGGCGAGCAGCATCAGCACGGTCGCCACCAGCAGCACGCCGAGCCGGGCCAGCGCGTCCAGCGAGCTGGTGGCGACCGCGGCGAAGACCACCGCGGCGACGCCGAGGAGCAGCGCGCCGAGCCCGAGGGGGATGTTCTGCACCTCCCGGGAGGACGCCTCCGGCGGATGCTCGGGGTTGTCCGCGTCGAGCCAGTGCGGTCTGGCGCGGGGCGGGAGGTCGTCCGGGCCGGGCGGCGGGGTGCCCTGGCGGGGCACCCGGGGCGGGGCGCCCGTGGTGGCGGTGGGCGGGCGGCGGCCGGGCCGGCGGCGCAGCACCCGGCGGGGCCGGGTGGACTGCCGGACCCGTTCCTCGCCGGCGTGGGCGAGGATGTCCCGTTGGAAGAGGGCGGCCTGCAGCTTGGCGGCGATCTGCCGCTGTTCGCGGGCGATCTCGGCGTCGCGGGCCTTCATCTCCGCGATCGAGCGTTCGATGTCGGCCAGGTGTTCGGCCCACTGTGGCTGGTCCGCGCCGCAGTGCGGGCAGACCACGGCCGGCTTGATCTCCCGTCCGCACGAGGCGCACCTGAAGGACTGCACGACACCCCTCCGTCCGGCCGGCCCGCACTGTGGACCTCCACTGTCGCAGCATGCCTTGACCGGGCGCGGATTTCGACCGTTGCCGGCGCGTTCGGCGCAACAAAAGACCGCCGGGCCGGTCGACCCTGCCGGGTCGCGGCCCGGCGGCGCACGTGCGGAGCCGGGAGGGGTACCGGTCGACCGTTCCGGGTCGGGGCGTGGCCGCGCCGAGCCGGAACGGTCCGTGGGTCAGGGTCGACCCATGCCGCGGTACTCCCAGCCCGCCTGCGTCCACAGTGTGGAGTCGAGGCAGTTGCGACCGTCGACCACCTTGCGGCCGTTGACCAGCTCACCCAGGGCGACCGGGTCGGCGTTGCGGAACTCGGCCCATTCGGTGAGCACGCAGACCAGGTCGGCGTCGCGCACGGCCTCGGTCATGCTCGTCTCGTAGGTCAGCTCGGGTACCGCCCGGCGCGCGTTCTCGATGCCCTGCGGGTCGAACACGTGCACGTCGGCGCCGGCCTTGCCGAGCAGCGAGGCGACCGCCAGCGCCGGGGCGTCCCGGACGTCGTCGGTGTTCGGCTTGAAGGTGGCGCCGAGCACCGCGATCCGGGTGCCGGAGAGGTCCGGGCCGGCCGGGCCCGACCGGCGGCCGAGCAGCTCGGCGGCGAGCTGCACCACCCGGGTCCGCCGGCGCAGGTTGATCAGGTCTACCTCGTGCAGGAAGCGCAGCGCCTCGCCGGCGCCGAGCTCCTGGGCGCGGGCCTGGAAGGCCCGGATGTCCTTGGGCAGGCAGGCGCCGCCGAAGCCGAGCCCGGCCTGGAGGAACCGGTTGCCGATGCGGGGGTCGTACCCGATCGAGCGGGCCAGCTGGGTGACGTCGCCGCCGGCGGCCTCGCAGACCTCGGCCATCGCGTTGATGAAGGAGATCTTGGTGGCGAGGAAGGCGTTCGCGGCGACCTTGACCAGCTCGGCGGTGGCGAAGTCGGTGACCACCAGCGGCACCTCGCGGTCCTCGGTGGCGGCCAGGTCGAAGACGCCCTTGTGGGCGGCGTAGAGCATCCCGTTGGCCCACTCGCTCTTGACGCCGACCACGATCCGGTTGGGCCGCAGCACGTCGTCGACGGCGAAGCCCTCCTGGAGGAACTCGGGGCTCCACGCCACCTCGACGCCCAGGTCGGCCGGGGTGTGCTTGCCGACCAGCTGCTCCACCCACTCGGCGGTGCCCACCGGGACGGTGGACTTGCCGACGATCAGCGCCTTGCGGGTCAGGTGCTGGGCGAGGCTGGTCACCGAGGCCTCGACGTACGACAGGTCGGCGCCCATGCCGTCTGCCCGCTGCGGGGTGCCCACGCAGATGAAGTGCACGTCGCCGAAGTCGGCGGTCTCCTGGATGTCGGTGCTGAACCGGAGCCGGCCGGCGGCCAGGTTGCGCCGGAGCAGCTCGTCCAGGCCGGGCTCGTGGATCGGGACCTCGCCGGCGTTCAGCTTGGCGATCTTGTCGGCGTCGACGTCGAAGCCGAGCACCTCGTAGCCGAGCTCGGCGTAACAGATGGCGTACGTCGCACCGAGGTAGCCGGTGCCGAGGAAGGTCACCCGGGGTCGAGCGGCACCCGAGGGCGGGGTCACCGCGGCGATGGCCGGCACCGGCTGGGTGTTCGGGTAGGGGATCGTCACGCCTGTCTCTCCGCTCGCACTGGCGGCGCTTCCTTGCGTCGCATTCTGCTGCGGCGCCTGGCCGGGCGCCGGTGGGGGACTTCCTGTGGTGCTGTGGTCATCGCTCGGCTTCGACGCCCATCATGCACGAGCCTACGCGTCGGTAAGGAGCCCCGAATCCTCGGTCGCTATCCTTCACTCTGTGCGGTCGGCGGCACTCAAAGCGCTCGGCTTGCGCATCTTAGCGGTGAAGGGGAGGGGCCACATGGCCGCGGAGCAGTCGTTCGACGTCTACCGATTGCCGGAGGAGCACGAGGCGATCCGGGAGGCGGTGCGGGAGGTCTGTGCGGCGAAGGTGGCCCCGCAGGCCGCCGAGGCGGATGAGACGGGTGAGTTCCCCAAGGCGTCGTACGACGCGCTGCGGGCGGCCGACTTCCACGCCCCGCACATCCCCGTCGAGTACGGCGGTGCCGGCGCGGACGCGCTGGCCACGGCCATCGTGATCGAGGAGGTGGCCCGTGCCTGCGCCGCGTCCTCGCTGATCCCGGCGGTGAACAAGCTGGGCACCATGCCGCTGATCCTGGCCGGCTCCGAGGAGCTCAAGCGGAAGTACCTGACCCCGGTCGCGGCCGGCGACGCGATGTTCTCGTACTGCCTCTCCGAGCCGGAGGCGGGCAGCGACGCCGCCTCGATGACCACCAAGGCGGTCCGGGACGGCGACCACTGGGTGCTCAACGGCGTGAAGCGGTGGATCACCAACGCCGGGGTCTCCGAGTACTACACCGTCTTCGCTGTGACGGATCCCACAGCCCGGTCGAAGGGCATCTCCGCCTTCGTGGTGGAGAAGTCCGACCCCGGGGTCAGCTTCGGCGCGCCGGAGAAGAAGCTCGGCATCAAGGGCTCGCCCACCCGTGAGGTCTACTTCGACAGCGTGCGGATCCCGGCGGACCGCATGATCGGCGCGGAGGGCACCGGCTTCGCCACCGCCATGCGGACCCTGGACCACACCCGGGTCACCATCGCCGCTCAGGCGGTCGGCATCGCCCAGGGCGCGCTGGACTACGCCAAGGGGTACGCCCAGGAGCGCAAGCAGTTCGGCAAGCCCGTCGCCGACTTCCAGGGCATCCAGTTCATGCTCGCCGACATGGGCATGAAGCTGGAGGCCGCCCGGCAGCTCACCTACGCCGCCGCCGGCAAGTCCGAGCGGGGCGACGCGGACCTCACCTACTTCGGCGCCGCCGCGAAGTGCTTCGCCTCCGACGCCGCCATGGAGATCACCACCGACGCCGTGCAGTTGCTCGGCGGGTACGGCTACACCCGCGACTACCCCGTCGAGCGGATGATGCGGGATGCCAAGATCACCCAGATCTACGAGGGCACCAACCAGGTGCAGCGCATCGTCATGGCCCGCCAGCTGATGAAGTAGGCGTTGACCTGCGGAAACCCCGTCTCCCGTTCGCGGGAGGCGGGGTTCGCTGTCTTCGAGGAGGTCACTGCGGCGCCACAGTTCAGGCCGCGCATCAACCAGTCGGTGGATTTTCTGGTCAGCAGGATCCCCGGCTGAGCATGGCTGGCAGATCGATTCGCCCCGGAGACAGGCAAAAGATGCTTGAGCCATGGCAGTCATCGAAGTCAACGACCTCCGCAAGGGGTACGCGGACCTGACCGTTCTGGACGGGGTGTCGTTCTCGGTGGAGGAGGGCGAGATCTTCGGCATCCTCGGGCCGAACGGCGCCGGCAAGACCACCACCGTGGAGTGCGTGGAGGGGCTGAGGCGGCCCGACGGCGGGTCGATCAGGGTGCTCGGCCTCGACCCGGCGAAGGACGGGCGCAAGGTACGCGAACAGATCGGGGTGCAGCTCCAGCACACGCAGTTGCCGGAGAACATCCTGGTGTGGGAGGTGCTCGACCTGTACGCCTCCTTCTATGCCAAACCCCGGGACTGGCGTGAGCTGCTGGAGAAGTGGGCGCTGACGGAGAAGCGCAACGCCCGCTTCGGGAAGCTGTCCGGTGGCCAGAAACAACGGCTGTTCATTGCGCTGGCGCTGGTGGGCAATCCGCAGGTGGCGTTTCTCGATGAGTTGACCACGGGGCTGGACCCGCAGGCGCGCCGCACCACCTGGGAGCTGATCAAGCGGGTCCGGGCGAGCGGCGTGACGGTGGTGCTGGTCAGCCACTTCATGGACGAGGTGGAGGAGCTCTGCGACCGCGTCGCCGTCTTCGACGGCGGCAGGATCGTCGCGATGGACACCCCGTCCGGCTTGGTCGACGGGATCGATGCCGAGCACCAGATGCGGTTCACGGTGATGGCTGGGGACATGGTCGAGCTGGGCGGGCTGCCCGGGGTGACCGGCGTGACCCGGGCGGGAAACCGGGTGGTCGTGACCGGCAGGGGTGACTTCGCCACGGCGGTCACCGCCCAACTCGCCCGCCACCACGTCCTGGTCAGCGATCTGCGCATCGACAAGCGCACCCTCGACGACGCGTTTGTCGCCCTGACCGGCCGCTCGTTCGACGCCACCCACTGACGGAGGAAGACCATGACCAGGCTCGCCATCGTCGAACTGAAGCTGCTGACCAGGGAACCTGGGGCGATGTTCGCGCTGCTCATCCCGCTCTTCATCCTGGTGGTCTTCGGCAGCTCCATCGAGCGGGGTGACACCGTGCTCCTGCCGATGGCGCTGGCGATCGCCGTCGGGCTCGTGGGTCTGTACCTGCTGCCGACCACCATGGCGACCTATCGCGAGCGGGGCATCCTGCGCAGGCTCTCCACCACGCCGGTCCGCCCCGGAAACCTGCTGGTGGTGCAGCTGCTCCTGCAGTTCGTCCTCGCCCTGACCGCGTGCGCCCTGCTGCTGGCGGTGGCGGGTACCGTCCTGGGCGCCCGCCTGCCCACCCGGGTGCTGCCCGGTGTGCTGGCCTTCCTGCTCGGTACGGCGGCCATGTTCGCGGTCGGCCTGCTCATCGCGGCGGTGGCGCCGAACGGCCGGGCGGCCAACGGGATCGGTGTCCTGCTGTACTTCCCGATGGCCTACCTCGCCGGGCTCATGCAGCCCACGGATCAGATGCCCGCTATCGTGGCCCGGATCGGGGAGTACACCCCGCTGGGCGCATTCCGGCAGTGCCTGCGGGACGTCTGGGCGGACGCCGCTCCCAGTCCCCTGCTGCTCGGTGTGCTGGCCGCGTACGCACTGGTCGTCAGCATCGCTGCGGCGAAGTACTTCCGCTGGGAGTGAGCGATGACCAGGCGGCTCGACCGGTGGGAGCGGCTGCTGGAGCGGCAGCTGGCGGCGGCGCCGTACGTCCTGCTGGCGACCTCCACGGTGCTCGCCCTGCTGACGGCCGGCAGGTCGGGGGCGACGCTCGGCCTGGCCGCGTTCGCCGCCGCCTGGATCTGGCTGGTGCCGCGCGGCGCGGTCTACGTGGCCGGGCTCGTGGTGCTGATCGGAGTGCTCTGCACACGAGAGATATGGTTTGCGAGCTTCTTCGGTTTCGTCGGATACCTCCACTCCTGGCAGTACCTGAAGGGATATTGGCGGTTCGTCGGGGTGACCGCCACGGCGACGATCAGCGTCGCGGCCTACGGTGGCGGTCTGCCCGATCCGACCCCGTCCGGAATCCTCACCTACCTGTTCTTCATCGCCGCCATCGTGGCGTTGGTCGGCCTGTTCAGCTTCGTCGGCGAGGTCACGGCCGAGCGGAGCGCCGAACGCAAGCGCATGGTGGCGCAGCTCGAGGAGGCGCTGCGGGAGAACGCGGGACTGCACGCCCAACTGCTGGTCCAGGCACGCGAGGGGGGCGTGCTCGACGAACGGCAGCGCATGGCGGCGGAGATCCACGACACCCTCGCCCAGGGACTGACCGGCATCATCACCCAGCTCCAGGCGGCGCAGCAGGCCGAGGACTGGCGGCGTCATGTGGACAACGCGGTACGGCTGGCACGGGAGAGCCTGGCCGAGGCCCGGCGCTCGGTGCACGCGGTCGGACCGGGCCAGCTGGCGGCGGCGCCGCTGCCCGAGGCGCTGCGCGACATCGTCACCCGGTGGGGCGAGCTCAACGGCGTACGGGTGGATTTCGCCACCACTGGTACGGTCCGGCCCATGCATCCCGAGGTTGAGGAGACGCTGCTGCGCACCGCGCAGGAGGCCCTGGCCAACGCGGCCAAGCACGCCGGCGCGTCCCGGGTCGGGCTGACCCTGTCGTACATGGAGGACGTGGTCACCCTGGACGTGCGCGACGACGGCGCCGGGTTCGATCCCGAGCGGGTCCGGGACGGCGGCGGCTTCGGTCTGGCCTCGATGCGCAAGCGGGTCAGCCGGCTGGCCGGCACGCTGGCGATCGAGTCGGAACCCGGCGTCGGCACGGCGATCTCCGCGAGCGTTCCGGCGGTGGCCCGTGGCTGAGCCGCTGATCCGGCTGCTGATCGTCGACGACCATCCGGTCGTGCGCGACGGCATCCGCGGCATGTTCGCCGGCGACCCGGGATTCGAGGTGCTCGGCGAGGCCGGAGACGGTGCCGAGGCCGTCGCCCTCGCGCGGGCGCTGAACCCCGACGTGATCCTCATGGACCTGCGGATGCCCAGGATGGACGGCGTCGCCGCGATCAAGGAACTCGCCAGGCTCGGCATCGCGGCCCGCGTCCTCGTCCTCACCACCTACGACACCGACCGGGACGTCGTGCCCGCCATCGAGGCCGGGGCCACCGGCTACGTCCTCAAGGACACCGGCCGCGACGAGCTCGTCCGTGCCGTCCGTACGGCGGCGCGGGGCGAAGCCGTGCTCTCCCCGTCGGTGGCCACCCGCCTCCTCGGCCAGGTCCGCACGCCCGCCGACCCGCTGAGCGCCCGGGAGTTGGAGGTCCTCCGCCTCATCGCCGAGGGCGCCACCAACCGCGAAGCCGCCGCGCGCCTGTTCATCAGCGAGGCCACGGTGAAGAGCCACGTGCTGCACATCTACACGAAGCTCGGCGTCAACGACCGAGCCGCTGCCGTCGCCGCCGCCTTCCGCCGCGGCCTGCTCACCCTGGAGAACGGCTGACCAGGCCGGCCGCGGTGATCGGGCGGGCGGGCCGGGACCCCGGCCCGCCCGCGGTGCTCAACGGGTCTCGGTGGTGCCCTCCGGTCGGCCGGTCGCCCGCGGCGGCGCGGACCACGGCGACTCGCCGGCGGTGCGGCGGGGCAGGGGCTCGGTGGGGGTGGCGTCGGGGTAACCCAGCGTCGGCGGGGCGGTGTCCGTCGTGTCGGCCGGGGGCCAGCTGAACGACTGGGTCTGCTCGATCGGCTTGTCGGCCGGGGTCAGCTCCGCCTCGGCCGCCGGCCGCCCGGGCCACTGCCGCCAGCGCTGCCCGCTGAGCACGGCCATCAGCAGCAGCATGCCGATCAGGAACAGTGTGCCGTTCTCCACCGGCTGACGCAGTGGCAGCGGGTCCCCGAGCATCTTCCAGCCCTCGGGGATCCGGTCCCGGACGGTGAATGGCGCGACGAACAGCCCGAGGTACGGGATGACCAGCAGCAGCCCGGCCACGAGCGGACCGAGCGGCGAGAAACGCAGGGTGCCGAGCAGGCCGAGCAGGATGCCGGCGACGCCGAGGTACACGGCCGGCTCGATCAGGTTGGGCGTGCTGTAGGTGCCGATCTCCACCCAGCGGTGCACGGTGCCTGCAGACCCGTCCTGACCGAGGGTGACGAGCACCCAGGTGACGGGCGCCACCACCAACCCGGCGAGGAAGCTCCAGAGATGTCGCATCCGCGCACCGTACCGTTTCCGGCATGACAGATCACCCCTCCACCGGGCCGGTGGGCAAGCCGACCTCGTATTCGCGGGTCACGCTCAGCCGGATCATGACCGCAGTCGATGTCAATCTGTACGGGACCGTGCACGGTGGGGTACTGATGAAGTTCGTCGACGACGTGGCCGGGGCCGCCGCGGCCCGGCACAGCGGTGGCACCGCGGTCACCGCCTCGATCGACGAGATCGTCTTCTCGGAGCCGGTCCGGGTGGGCGACCTGGTGCACGCGCACGCCCAGGTCAACTGGACCGGGCACACCTCGATGGAAGTCGGGGTGAAGGTGGTCGCCGAGCGCTGGGACTCGGCCGAGGACGAGCCGGTCCCGGTCGCCACGGCGTACCTGGTCTTCGTCGGGGTGGACGTGGGCGGCGCACCGCGCCCGGTCCGGCCGGTGCTGCCGGAGACCCCGGAGGACGAGCGCCGCTACCGGGAGGCGGAGATCCGCCGCGCCCACCGGCTGGCCCGCCGCCGGGCGATCCAGGCCCACCGGGCCGGCTGAGGAGGCACCGGGCATCCCGCCACCGCGCGCGGCGTTGGCGGGACGCCTCCCCGCCCAGCCACACTGTTGGACGGGCGGAGATGTGGGGCGGGCACGCCCCCCGACCGGCACCCGGTGCGGAGAATGGCGACGCTGGGTAGGGCAAGATGGCGCCACGGCCCATGCACAGTGTCGTGACGGGCCTCAGGGAGGGTGGAGCAGTGGGTGACGTGCTGTGGACGCCGCCGGCTGACGTGCGCGAGCGGTCCCGGATCGGCGACTACCTGCGCTGGCTGGCCGAGCACCGGGGGCTGGAGTTCGCCGACTACGACGCGCTGTGGCGCTGGTCGGTGACGGACCTCGACGCCTTCTGGCGGTCGATCTGGGACTACTTCGAGGTGGTGGCGCACACCCCGCCGACCGCCACGCTCACCGGCCCGGCCATGCCGGGCGCCCGCTGGTTCCCCGGCGTGACGCTCAACTACGCGGAGAACGTGCTGCGGATGCCGGGCCGGGGGGACGACGACCCGGTGGTGATCGCGCACGGGCAGACCCGCGCGCCGGAGACGCTGACCGCCGCGGAGCTGCGCGAGCGGGTCCGCCGGGTGGCGGCCGGGCTGCGCCGGCTCGGCGTCGGCCAGGGTGACCGGGTGGCGGCGTACGCGCCGAACATCCCGGAGACCTTCGTGCTGCTGCTCGCCACCGCCAGCCTGGGCGCGATCTTCTCCTCCTGCGCGCCCGAGTTCGGCACCCGCAGCGTCACCGACCGGTGGCAGCAGATCGAGCCGAAGGTCCTGGTCGCCGTGGACGGCTACCGGTACGGCGACAAGCCGGTGGACCGGCGGGGCGAGGTGGCCGCCATCCGGGCCGCGCTGCCGTCGCTGGAGCACACCGTCGGCATCGCCTACCTCGACCCGGCCGGCACGCCACCTGAGGGTGGGATCTCCTGGGCGGAGCTGGCGGCGGAGACCGACGAGCCGTTGACGTTCACCCCGGTGCCCTTCGACCACCCGCTCTACGTGCTCTACTCCTCCGGCACCACCGGCCTGCCGAAGCCGATCGTGCACGGCCACGGCGGCATCCTGCTGGAGCATCTGAAGATGCTGGCCCTGCACCACGACCTGGGCCCCGCGGACCGGTTCTTCTGGTTCACCACCACCGGCTGGATGATGTGGAACTTCCTGGTCTCCGGTCCGGCGGTGGGCGCGACCATCGTGCTGTTCGACGGCAACCCGGGCCACCCGGACCTGGGCGCGCTCTGGCGGCTGGCGGAGCAGACCGGCACCACCTACTTCGGCACCTCCGCGCCGTTCCTGCTGGCCTGCCGCAAGGCCGGCCTGGTCCCGAAGGAAATCGCCGACCTCGCCGCGCTGCGCGGTCTCGGCTCGACCGGCGCGCCGCTGCCCGCCGAGGGCTTCACCTGGGTGTACGAGACCGTCGGCGACCGGCTCCAGCTCCAGTCGCTGTCCGGCGGCACGGACGTCTGCACCGGCTTCGTCGGGGGCGTGCCGCTGCTGCCGGTACACGCCGGGGAGATCGCCTGCCGGGCGCTCGGCGCGAAGGTCGAGGCCCGCTCCGCGGACGGCACCCCGGTCATCGGGGAGCTGGGCGAGCTGGTCATCACCGCGCCGATGCCGAGCATGCCGGTGGGCTTCTGGAACGACCCGGAGGGCACCCGCTACCGGGAGGCGTACTTCGAGGTCTACCCGGGCGTCTGGCGGCACGGCGACTGGATCACCGTCAACGAGCGGGGCGGCTGCGTGATCACCGGGCGCTCGGACGCCACCCTGAACCGGGGCGGCGTACGCCTCGGCACCGCCGAGTTCTACTCGGTGGTCGAGGGGCTGGACGAGGTGGTCGACTCGGTGGTGGTGCACCTCGAGGACGACCAGGGTGGGGCGGGTGAGCTGCTGCTCTTCGTGGTGCTGGACCAGGGGCTGGAGCTGGACGACGAGCTGCGGAAGAAGATCTGCCGCGAGCTGCGGAGCGCCCTGTCGCCCCGGCACGTTCCGGACGAGATCCACCAGGTCCGGGCGGTCCCGCGCACGCTCTCGGCGAAGAAGCTGGAGGTGCCGGTCAAGAAGATCCTCACCGGCACCCCGGTCGACCACGCCGCGGCCAAGGGCGCCCTGGCCAACCCGGAGTCGCTGACCGCGTTCGCGGCCTTCGCCCAGCGCCGCGCCCACACCGACGAGTCCGCTCCCGCCTGACGGTGCGTGCCGGCCGGGGAGCGCCCCGGGCGGCACCCGCTCAGGCGAGGCTCACCGATTTGATTATCGATGATCAGTGATCATAGATTGGCCTGTGTGGAACGTTTTCGGCTTTCCAGGGCCGGGAAGCGTGTCGGTGTTCACCCCGTGGCGCATCACGTTTGGGTTGGCTCGGGGAGGGTTCTGGTGGTGTGGGTCGGCGGTAGGGCCGGTTTTGTGGATCGGTGTTGAGGCGTTGAGTCGGTGAGCGGGAAGCTGCGGCTGGCCGAGGGTGAGGCCGCCCGCACCGCGTGTGCCCGCGCCTTGCTGCGCACCGGCGTGGACGAGGAGACCGGCGAGGCGTTGTCTCAGGCGGTGCTGGCGCAGCGGGTCGGTTGGTGTGCCGATCTGGTGGCGGGCATGGTGGCCGCGCTGATCGGCGAGCACTGGAACACCGTGGATGTGCAGGTGCTGGCGGCCGGGGTGGATGCGGGTGGACGGCGGTTGCCGTCGCACGCGTGGATGGCGCTGCGGCGCCTGGGTTGGGCGGTCGCCCCGCCTGGGGGTGTGAGGGTCAATGACCGGGTCGTGCGGATGGCGCAGGAGCAGGCGGGACGTGCGCTACGGTCGGTGAAGTGGCGCGCTGACGTGACCGCCGGGGTCCTGGCGGCGTGGCCGGCTGATCCGCGCCAGCGCACCCCTGCGGAGTGGGATCAGGTTCGGTCCTCGATCCCCGGCGGCGAGTATCTGCCATCCAATGTCATCAAGGGCCGCACCCGGCAGGCCGCCACGTTCGCCAAGGTCAACGGTCGGCTGCCGGTGGATGTGTTCGAACTCGAAGGCGTCCCGAGAATCGGGCGGATGTTGCTGCTGGCCGCGTGTGATCGGCAGCAGGCCACGATCGAGCGCAGCGACACCGACCCGGCGAAAGCACTGCTGCGCTTGCAACTGCCCACACGTCCGGATCCGCGGACGTATCGGGACTGGACGTGGGTCGAGTGTCCGATCAGGCTGCCGTCCACGGTTCCCGCCTCGGCGGTGCTGCACCTGCCGGCCCTGCGCATCACCGACGGGACGGTGCGTGCCGACATGGCGTACACGCATGCCGTGCCGAAGGCCCGGGCCACCGGTCACACGGTGGCGGTCGGTGTGGATTGGGGCCTCAACACGCTCCTCAGCGCCGGAGCCCTGCGACTGGGAAAGGACGGGCGGATCACGGCGTTGGGGGCTGGTGGACAATTCCGGGCCGCCGGGGTCCTGGCCAAGCAGCACCGCCTCCGGCGCCTGTCAGAACGGCTGCACGCGAAGGCCGACCACTACCAGCGGCTGCTCGGCGGCCGCCCCGACGAGCAGCTGAGCGCGAAACACGAGGTGCTGGCCGGCGAGATCCGCCACGTCTCCGCCCGCCGTTCGAACTTGAACGACGCGCTGGCGTGGGCTGCCGCCCGCTGGACGGTGGACCAGGCGATCGCCGCGCGGGCGTCCGTCATCTACCTGGAAGACCTGCGCTCGATGGAAGCCAAGGGCATGGGGCACAGCCTGAACACGCGCCTGTCCCAGCAGGTCCGCGGAAAGATCACCGACCGGATGCGGCACCTCGCCGCCGAGCACGGTATCGCCGTGGTCACCGTCCCCGCCCACAACACGTCCAAACACTGCCCCCAATGTTTGACCCCGCTACAGCACCGCAAAGCCCCCGACCGGCCCACCACACCCGGGTGGAAGTGGGCCATCTGCCCCAACCAGTCCTGCCGCTGGCAGGGCGACCGCGACCACGGCGCCTGGCGGCGCATCGCCGCCCGCGGCCTCACCCACCAGGGCAAGACCGTCATCGACAAGACCAGCGGGCAGATGGTGATCCGCTCGGTCGTCGACGAGCTCGAAGCCGCAGCCGTCGTCACCCCGAGCTCCAATGCCAGCCGGTGGGACCGGTCGAAGGCCGGCCCCACCCGACACAAGCCACCACGCCCCGCGCCCAGGCGACGCAGGGCACCCTCCCCCACCCGGCCCCACAGCCGAGCGGGAAAGCGTCCGGAGGGACACGCACCAACGGACCGGAAGCTGCCCCGCGCAGCCCACCGACACCAGAGCGTGAACACGACCAGCACACCCACCACCACCGGCCACCGGCCACGAGGAGCCGCACTGGGCGCGGGATTCCATCTCCACGCCCACGCGACCCCACCACGGTGGGAAACGATCCCGGAAACTCAATCCGACTCAGGATCGCTAAGCTGATCAGAGACGCTGCGGGTGACCTTCTCCGTGGCGGTGCGCGAGTCGAGGCGGGCGGGGTCGAGGTTGCCGCAGAGGACCAGGCTGGCGCCGGCGGCCAGCGGGGCGAGGAGCCAGTCGACCGGGTCGGGGTGCCGCCCGGTGTCGACCAGCAGCCGGTCGCCCGGGGTGAGGCAGAGCTCCGCGCCCCGGGCCTCCGCGCGGGCCAGCAGCTCCGCGTCCCCGTCGCCACCCTGCGGGTACGGCGTGAAGTGGTCGCCGTGGCCGCGTACCGCCGACACGAAATCGGCGAAGCCCGGCGGCACCTGCCGCATCGGCAGGGCGAACGGGTCGAGCGCGAGCGCGTACCGCTCGCCGGCCGACCAGGCATTCGCCTCGTCGACCCGGTCCGCCGCGGCGAAGAGCACGTCCACGGCACCCGGGGCGTCGACCACGGTCAGCTTCGCCGACCAGCAGCCGAGCAGCACGGCGGCGGTCTGCCAGTGCGGGGGCAGCAGCACGGCCGCCGGGTCGCCGGGGGCGAGGGCCACCTCGTCGACGAGCAGGTTGGCCGTCTTGGCCACCCAGTTCGCCAAGGTCGCCCCGGACAGCTCGGTGCGCTCGCCCGTGGCGTCGTCGTACCAGGTCAGCAGGGGGCGCGTGGGGTCGGTCGCGATCGCGTCGGCGAAGACCCGGGCAATGTTGTCGGCCATCGTCGCGAACGATACGCGCCGGTGGCCCGTACTCGATGGCAAGGACAAGTCGGCGTACCGTCGGGTCGCAGTCACCGCCGGGACCCCGGCCCGGCGTAGGCTTGCCGACAGTGTTGTTCCCCACAGCCGACAGCCTGAGGAGTCGCCCCGTGACCGCCGGTCGCCCGCCCCGCGTGCTCATCGACGCCACGAGTGTCCCCGCCGACCGTGGCGGCGTCGGTAGATACGTCGACGGTCTGCTCGGCGCCCTCGGCCGGGTCTGCGGCTCCGGCGTGGATCTCGTCGTGGTGAGCCTCCGCACCGACCTGGAGCGCTACACCCGGATGCTGCCCGGGGCCGAGGTCATCCCCGCCCCGGCGGCGGTCGCGCACCGTCCGGCCCGGCTCGCCTGGGAGCAGACCGGCCTGCCGCTGCTGGCCCAGCAGGTGGCGGCGGAGGTGCTGCACTCGCCCTTCTACACCTGCCCGCTGCGGGCCGGTTGCCCGGTGACGGTCACCGTGCACGACGCGACCTTCTTCACCGAGCCGGAGCACTACGACAAGTCCCGGCGGACGTTCTTCCGCAGCGCCATCAAGACGTCGCTGCGCCGCGCCGACCGGGTGATCGTGCCGAGCAAGGCCACCCGGGACGAGCTGATCCGCCTGCTGGACGCCGACCCGACCCGGATCGACGTGGCCTACCACGGGGTCGACCAGGCCGCCTTCCACGCCCCGAGCGAGGAGGAGAAGGCCCGGGTCCGCGCGCGCCTCGGGTTGGGCAGCAGCAGCTACGTCGCGTTCCTCGGGGCCAAGGAGCCGCGCAAGAACGTACCCAACCTGATCCGGGGCTGGGCCCGCGCGGTGGCCGACCGGGACAACCCGCCGGCGCTGGTCATCGCCGGGGGCCAGGGGCATGACGACGACATCGACCGCGCGGTGGCCGAGGTTCCGTCGCACCTGCGGCTGCTCCGCCCGGGCTACCTGCGCTACGCCGACCTGCCCGGCTTCCTCGGCGGTGCGCTGGTCGCCGCCTACCCGTCGTACGGCGAGGGGTTCGGGCTGCCGATCCTGGAGGCGATGGCGTGTGCCGCGCCGGTGCTGACCACGCCGCGGCTCTCCCTGCCCGAGGTGGGTGGCGACGCGGTCGCGTACACCAGCGAGGACCCGGACCAGATCGCCACCGACCTGACCGCCCTGCTGGACGACGAGCAGCGCCGGCTCTCCCTGGCGAAGGCCGGGTTCGACCGGGCGAAGGAGTTCACCTGGGAGTCCAGCGCGGAGGTGCACATCGCCGCGTGGAGCCGGGCTCGGGCCTGACCTGTCGGATGCTCGTCCGCCCGACGTGGCGTCCGTGCCGTGGTGGTTCGGGCATGATGTGCTGATGTTCTACGCCGTCATCCCGGCGGGGGGCAGTGGCACACGATTGTGGCCGCTGTCCCGGGCCGGCCATCCCAAGTTCCTCCACCCGCTGACCGGTACCCCGGCCTCGCTGCTCCAGGCGACGGTGGACCGACTGTCGCCGTTGACCACACCCGAGTGCACGCTGGTGGTCACCGGGGCCGCGCACGTCGCGGCGGTGGCCCGGCAACTGGCTGGCCTGCCAGAGGAGAACATCCTGGTCGAGCCCTCGCCGCGCGACTCGTGTGCGGCGATCGCGCTGGCGGCGGCCGTGATCGCGGAGCGCGAGCCGACGGCGGTGATGGGCTCGTTCGCCGCCGACCACCTGATCGGCGACGCCGCGTCGTGGGCGGAGACCGTACGCCAGGCGATCCGCGGCGCCGAGCAGGGGCTGCTGATGACGGTGGGCATCACCCCGACCCGGCCGGAGACCGGCTACGGCTACCTGGAGACCGGCGAGCCGACGGGCGACGGTCCGCTGCGTCCGGTGCTCGAGTTCAAGGAGAAGCCCGCCGCCGAGGTGGCCGAGGGATACGTCCGCTCCGGACGGCACCTCTGGAACGCCAGCATGTTCGTCTGGCGGGTGGACGTCTTCCTGGCCGAGCTGGCCCGGCAGCAGCCGGCCCTGCACGCCGGGATCGTCGCGATTGCGGCGGCGTGGGGGACTCCGGAGCAGGACGACGTCCTCGGCACCGTCTGGCCGACCCTGCCGAAGATCTCCGTCGACTACGCGGTGATGGAGGGCGCGGCGACCGCCGGGCGGGTGGCCACCGTACCCGGTGACTTCGGCTGGAACGACGTCGGCGACTTCCACACCCTCGGCGACGTGCTGCCCGCTGACGCGGACGGCAACGTGGTGCTGGGCGCCGACGCCAAGCCGGAAGTCCTGCTGCGGGACAGCAGCGGCTTGGTGGTGGTGCCGCACTCCGGCCGGCTGGTGGCCGCCCTCGGCCTCCGCGACCTGATCGTGGTGGACACCCCGGACGCGCTGCTGGTCTGCCCGCGGGACCGGGCCCAGGACGTGAAGAAGCTGGTCGACGAGCTGAAGGAGCGCGGCGAGGAGGGCCTGGTCTGACCGGGTCGTGCGCCCCCGCCGGGCCGCCGGGTCAGCCGGCGGCCCGGCGGGCCAGGGCGGCGAGGGCCGGCGCGACGAGCTGGACGGTCCCGTCGGCCAGTGGCTCGGGCAGGCGGTCCGGCGGGAACCAGCCCAGCGCCTCGGACTCGTCGCTGACCCGCTCGGTCGCCCCCGGCGGGGCGAGCACCGTGAACCGGACGTCGTAGTGCAGTGACCCGCCCTGGCAGGCGACCGGGTGAATGTCCACGTCGATCGGCTCAGGGTCGACCGTCAGCCCGGCGATCCCGGACTCCTCGCCGGCCTCGCGTAGCGCGGCGGCGGCCAGGGTCGGGTCACCGGGTTCGCAGTGCCCGCCGAGCTGTACCCATTTGCGGAACTTACCGTGCAGGCAGAGCAGCACCCGCGCGCCGGTGTGGTCGAGCACCAGGGCGCTCGCGGTGACGTGCCCGGCCCGGTGGGCGCGGCTCATCGCCACCGGCCCGGCGGACAGCAGCTCCAGGGTCCGGTCCCGGGCCAGGGCGGCCGCCGGGCTGGTCGGCGTCCAGTGGCTCAGCAGCGCGGTGGCGTCGGCGTGCAGGTCGGCGTACGTCGGGAGGTCGGTGCGGGTCTCGGGCACTCCGACACTCTACGAGCGCGGTCTTCGTACCCTGGCCCGGTGACCCTGCGACTCGTCGAGTTCGTCGTGGCCGGCAACGAGGCCAGCGACCTGTTGCCGGTACGCTCCCCGGCGCTGCTGCGCGCCCACGGCGCCCGCCGGGGTTTCTGGACCGTGTTGGACGAGGGCCCGGTGGAACGCTGCCTGGCCCTGCTGGTGGAACGCCACGACGGCGAGTGGGTGGCGCATCACGTGGCCGCCGACGCCGGCCGGGAGAACGGCCGCACCGAGGACGGCGAGGCCCTCGCCCACCACGACGGCTGGGTGTACGTCTTCGGCTCGCACTTCGGGTCGAAGGCCGGCCCGCTGCGGCCCCGCCGCGCGTTCGTGGCCCGGTTCCGCGAGGAGGACGCCGCCTACGGGACACTGCCGGTGCACGTGGTCCGCAATCAGTTCCGGCTGCACCGGGCGGTCAACGACGCCCTGGCCGCGGCCCCGCTGACCCCGCTGCCGCCCGGCGACCGGGTCCGGCACCGGTTCATCGTGGAGACCCTGGCCCGGGGCACCGCCCGGGCCAAGAGCTGGGTGCGCCGGCTCGCGCCCGACGACGTGCCGCTCAACGTCGAGGCCGCCGCGTTCACGCCGACCGGGACGGTGCTGCTCGGGTTGCGTTTCCCGGTCACCGCCGAGGGGGAGCCGATCCTGGTCGAGCTGGCCGGGGTGCCCGACATGTTCGGCGCCCAACCGGGCTGGCCCCGGCCGGTCGGGGCGTACGCCCTGACCGGGGTGACCCCGCCGGGCGCGCTGACCGGCTTCCGGGCCGTCACCCCCACCCCGGACGGCGGGTACGCGGCGGTGATCGGGTCGATCGACGCGTTGGGCAAGGGTTCGGTGCTGTTGGACGATCATCCGCACGGTGGTGCGGTGACCTCGCGGCACGTCCGGTTCCGGTGGGACGTCACGCCGGACGCGCGGGTGGCGGGCAAGCTGGTGGCCGAGCTGGCGCCGTTCCACCACGTGGAGGGGTTGGCCGAGCTGGACGGGCGCTGCTACTACGTGACGGACGAGGACCACCGGGTGGCGCTCTGGATCGACTGAGACGACCGCGCCAGGTCGGACGACCGGATGGCATCTCTGCGGAGAACCCGCCGCAGACCCTCGTGATGCCGTCCGGTCGTCCGTCTCCCCGGGTCCCGGGTGGGGTGCAACCACCGTCCCGAGCCGGATGGGCAAGGGAAGCATGCCCAACCGGCCCCGTTGGCGTCGAGGTTTTTCAGCCCACGCTTAAAGATGGAGATTAGTGCCGCCGGGTACAGTGCCACTGGTGGCGGGCTCTCCCTCTGTCCGCCCCCGGGAGCGCTCCATGCTGAAGATCATCTTCTCGAGCGAGGACATCCTGCGGACCAGGGTGGCACCCGCCGCAGACCCGGTCTGGGAACTGGTCCTCAGCCTGCACCTGCTCCAGGGTCGTGGACGTGACCCCCTGCTGACGCCATGGCGACGCACCGTGGCCAACACCCTCCGGATGGAGGAGAGCGCCGGGGAACGTTTCCGTCTCCTCCTGGCCCTCAACCCACCCCGCGGCTACTTCCCCGACTTCCTCACCCCGTACGCCAGCAAGGACGGCCTGGCGGCGGGGCTGGAAGCGGTCCGGGGCACCCCGGTCGACATGCTGCACCGGGACCTGACCCGGCTGGCCGAGGAGAACGTCCTGCCCGCCCCGGCCGCCGGGCTGGCCCGGGGCGAACCCGAGGTGCTGCGCCACCTCACCGGCTCGATGGCCCGCTACCAGGAACTCGCGGTCACCCCGTACTGGTCCCGGATCCAGGCCGCCGTGGAGGCGGACCGGGCGCGGCGGGCCCGGGCGATGCTCGACGGCGGGGCCGAAGGGCTGCTGGCCAGCCTCCGGCCCAGCATGCGGTGGGCGGACGGGGTGCTCGAGGTCCTCGACTATCCGGACACCCGGGAACTGCACCTGGACGGCCGGGGGTTGCTGCTGGTCCCGTCGTTCTTCTGCGCGCGCACCCCGGTCGCGCTGGTCGACCCGGCGCTGCCGCCGGTGCTGGTCTATCCGGTCGACCGGCTCGGCGGGCTCACCCCGGCGCCCGGGCTCGGTGTCCGGCGGGACGCCGACGGCGCCAGCCGGGAGGCCCTGGCCGCCCTGCTCGGCCGCACCCGCGCCGCCGTGCTGGAAGCCGCCGACGAGGGATGCACCACCGGCGAGATGGCCCGCCGGCTGCGCATCTCCGCCGCCGCGGCCAGCCAGCACACCAGCGTGCTGCGCAACGCCGGACTGCTGGTCAGCCACCGTGACCGCAACACCGTGCTGCACACCCTGACCCCGCTCGGCCGCGCCGTCCTCGACGCCTGACCAATTGCGCCGGGCCGGTTGGCTGCCGCCAGGTCGGCGAGGTGGCGGGGTCGGCGGGATCCGGACCCCGCCGGCTCGGCGACGTGGCGCGGCATCAGGGGCCCGGCCGGGTCGGCGAGTGGGGGACGGGCCCGAGACCGGAGCGGTGGTCAGAGGGCCAGGGCGGCGCTGGCGGTGCTGCCGGCCGGCGGCGGGAACACCGCCGAGGAGATGCCCTCCGCGGCCAGCGCGGTCCGCAGGCGCTGCAGGTCGGCGCCGAAGCGCACCAGGTCGCCCTGGTCGACCGGGGCCGGCGGCGCCCCGAGCACGAGTCCGCTCGCGTGCGCGGGCCAGCCGGGCACGCCGGCGACCATGCCGGCGCGTACCTCGGCGTCGGTGACCTGGGTGAAGACCGTGCCGGGCGCGACCACCCCGGTGACCGCGGCGATCGCCCGGTCGACGGCGGCCGGGTCGGCCGGCGACGGGCCCGGGCCGTCGGCGAGGAGCGCGGCCTCGCGCAGCCCGGCCGCCTTCGCCTCGGCGGTGCCCAGCGAGAAGAGGTCCAGGGCGGCCTCCCGGACCAGCACCCGGGCACCCTCGCCGTCGTCGGCCCCCGCCACCCCCAGGTAGCCGCGGACGACCGCGACCGGTACCTGGTCGCACTTGCCCTTGATCAGCTCACCGGCGGCGGCCAGCTCGTCCACCACCGCCATCTGGGTCAGCTGGAGCTCGTTGCCGTACGGGTCGATCTCCCCCCGGTGGTCGCGGATCGCCGGCATCCCGGCCACGCCGAGCGCCACGTCGGTCAGGCCGTTGCGCCACGGCCGGCCCATGGTGTCGCTGATGATGACCGCGACGTCCAGGTGGTACCGGTCGCGTAGCGCGGCCCGCAGCGCGCGGGCGGACGCGTCCGGATCCCGGGGCAGCAGCACCAGCCGGGTCTTGTCCACGTTCGAGGCGTCGATGCCGGCGGAGGCCATCACGAACCCGTGGTGGGTCTGCACGATCCGGGTGGCACCCCGGGCCGCCACCACCCGTGCGGTCTCCGCCGCGAGCACCTCGTCCCGCGCGGCGAGCCGGTCGGGCCCGTCCGCCGGCACGTCGACCAGCCGGCCCTCCGCCTTCGACACGATCTTGCTGGTCACCACCAGCACGTCCCCGTCGCGCAGCCACGGCGCCGCAGTGGCGATCATCGCCGCCAGGTCGTCGCCCTCGGTCACGTCGCCGATGCCCGGCACGGGCAGGATTTCCAGTCTCACACCAACTCCAACGCGGCCCGGACCATCGCCGCCGTCGCCGCCTCGTCGATCATCCGCAGCGGTGCCGACCGTACGGAGGCGTCCGGCACCAGCGTCCCCTCGTCCTCGGGCGCCACCAGCCAGCCGTCGAGCAGGCCGCCCGCCGACCGGCCGCCGTAGAGGCCGCCCACCCCGGCCGCGCTGCACTCCACGCCGAGCACGGCGAGGCAGCGGTCGGCCATGCCGCGTACCGGCGCGCCGCCGATGATCGGGGACACGCCGACCACCGGGGCTGGCCCGTCGGTCACCGCGTCGCGCAGACCCGGTACGGCCAGGATCGGGGCGATGCTCACCACCGGGTTGCTCGGCGCGATCAGCACCACGTCGGCGGAGCCGATCGCCTCCAGCACACCCGGCGCCGGCTTCGCCGTGTCCGCGCCCACGAAGACGAACCGGTGCGTCGGGATGTCCGCCCGGTACCGCACCCACCACTCCTGGAAGTGGATCGCCCGCTGCCCCTCGTCCCCGTCGACGACGACGTGGGTCTCCAGCCGGTCGTCGGTGGCCGGCAGCAGGGTCAGCCCCGGCTCCCACCGGGTGGCCAGCGCGGCCGTCACGGCGGACAGCGGGTAGCCGGCGTTGAGCATGGTCGTCCGGACCAGGTGGGTGGCGATGTCCTTGTCGCCCAGGCCGAACCAGGCGGGCTCCGCGCCGTACGCGGCCAGCTCGGACTTGACCGTCCAGGTCTCGCCCACCCGGCCCCAGCCCCGCTCCGGGTCGGCGCCGCCGCCCAGCGTGTACATCACACTGTCCAGGTCGGGGCAGACCTTCAGCCCGTGCAGCAGCAGATCGTCGCCGACGTTGACCACGGCGGTCACCTCGGCCCCCACCTCCCGGGCGTACGCGCGGACCCCGAGCAGGAACCGCGCGCCCCCGATCCCGCCGGTCAGTACCACGATGCGCATGGCTCCATCCTTCCCTACGCGCCGCCGTCGCCCGGTCAGTGGCCGGGGGACTGTGCGGGAAGCGGAAGCGAACCGTCCGAACCGCTCAACTATGAGCAACCAGTAGGAAGCAGGCTAGGCTCAGTCGGCACCTGTCCGTTTTCGTCCCCAGGGGGAGTTCGTGACCAGCCCCGCCGAGCCCGCGTCCGGCGACGCCACGCAGGCCAGCCAGTTGACCAAGCCACTGCGCGAACTGGCCGCGCTCGTCCTGCTCGGCGCGAACGCCGTGCTGCTTTTCGTCGGCCTGCTGCGCCTGCTGGTGCCGATGGACGGCTACAGCACCTTCAGCGGTCGGGCGGGGAGTGCCTTCTTCATCTTCGTCGGCGTCGAGTCGGCCGTGCTGCCGGTGTTGGCCGTCCTGCTCGCCACCCACGTACGCCCGGCGCTGCCCAAGGCCAAACTGATCACCCAGGCGGCCCTCGGCGAGTACGCCCTCGCCGCGTTCTTCGGCGCGCTGACCTTCCTGGTTTGGCTGGTCGGCCGGCTCGCCGAGGCCGAGGTGCTGGATGCCTTCCTCGGCCTGCTCACCCGGCTGGCCTGGGTGGCGATCTTCGGGGTCGCCGCCTTCGTGGTCTTCAAGGTCTGGCGCACCCTCTACTACGTCCCCCGGCCGAAGCCGCAGCCCGGCGTGTACGGGCAGCCGCAGCCGCAGCCGGGCTGGCCGCAGCCGCCGGCCGGCTACCCGGCGCCGGGCCAGCCGGGCGGTTACTCCGCGCCCGGTCAGCCGGGCGGTTACCCCGCGCCCGGCCAGCCGGGTGGCTACCCCGTCCCGGGCGGGTACGCGCCCGGCGGGCCGGCGAACCAGCCCGGCGGCTACCCGCCGCCCGGCCAGCCGGGCCAGCCGCAGTCGGCGCCGCCGTTCAACACCGCCCCGCCGCACGCCCCGCAGTCCGCGCCGCCGTTCGGGGCTCCGCAGCCGGCACCGCACCCGGCGCCGCCCTTCGGTCAGCCGCCGTCGGCAGAGCCGACCCAGGCCATCCCGCGCCAGCCAGCCGAGCCCGGCCAACCGACCACACCGGACAGCGACCGTACCCAGCGCTTCGACCGGGACGACCCGAACCACCCGCGCTGACCGCTTGAGATCACGGTCAGCACTCGCACGGGAAGGGTGGCCGCCCCACGCCGGGAGGCCACCCTTTCCGTGAGTCGGCGGCCACGGCGCCGACGTAGCCGACGTAGCCGACGGCGTCCACCGGGCGCGGGCACGGCGTGGGGTGGATGGGCAGCGCATAGGGTGGACGGATGGTTGATCGCACCGGGTCCGTCCCCACCGAGGCGAGCGTCCGGCGGGCCCTGGGCCGGGCCGCGACCGGCCGGGCGCTGGACGTCGACGAGGCAAGCGCCCTGCTCACCGCGCGCGGCGAGGCGCTGGACGAGCTGCTCCGGATCGCCGGCGAGGTACGCGACGCGGGGCTGCGGGAGGCCGGCCGCCCCGGGGTCGTCACCTTCTCCAAGAAGGTCTTCATCCCGCTGACCCGGCTCTGCCGGGACCGCTGCCACTACTGCACGTTCGCCACGGTGCCGCACCGGCTCCCGGCCGCGTACCTGGAGAAGGACGAGGTGCTGGCGATCGCCCGGGAGGGCGCCGCGCAGGGCTGCAAGGAGGCCCTGTTCACCCTCGGCGACCGCCCCGAGGAGCGCTGGCCGGCGGCCCGGCAGTGGCTGGACGAGCGCGGCTACGGGTCCACCCTCGACTACCTGCGGGCCTGCGCCGTGGCGGTGCTGGAGGAGACCGGCCTGCTGCCACACCTCAACCCGGGCGTGCTCTCCTGGTCGGAGCTGCAACGGCTGAAGCCGGTCGCGCCGAGCATGGGCATGATGCTGGAGACCACCGCGACGCGACTCTGGTCGGAGCCGGGCGCCCCGCACTACGGCTCGCCGGACAAGGAGCCGGCGGTCCGGCTCCGGGTGCTCGACGACGCCGGCCGGGTCGGCGTGCCGTTCACCACCGGCATCCTCATCGGCATCGGGGAGACCCTGGCCGAGCGGGTCGACGCCCTCTTCGCGATCCGCCGGGCCATGCGGGAGTACGGCCACCTCCAGGAGGTGATCGTGCAGAACTTCCGCGCCAAGCCGGACACCGCGATGCGCGGCATGCCCGACGCGGAGCTGCACGACCTGGCCGCCACGATGGCGGTGGCCCGGGTGCTGCTCGGCCCGAAGGCGCGCATCCAGGCCCCGCCGAACCTCATCGAGGGCGAGTACGCGCTGCTGTTGCGCGCCGGCATCGACGACTGGGGCGGGGTCTCGCCGGTCACCCCGGACCACGTCAACCCGGAACGCCCCTGGCCGCACCTCGACGAGCTGGCCCGGCAGACCGCGCAGGCCGGCTTCACCCTGCGCGAGCGGCTGACCATCTATCCGGAGTACGTCCGGGCCGGCGACCCGTGGCTGGACCCACGCCTGCTGCCGCATGTCATCGCCCTCGCGGACCCGGCGACCGGGCTCGCCGTCGAGGCGGCCCGCCCGGTCGGCCGCCCCTGGCAGGAGCCGGAGGAGGTGTTCGGTGGGCGTACCGACCTGCACGCCACCATCGACACCACCGGGCGGACCGGGGACCGGCGTGGCGACTTCGACAGCGTCTACGGCGACTGGTCGGCGGTCGCGGGCAAGGTCAGCGTACCGACGGGCGGATCGAGCGATCCCGACCTGCGCGCGGGCCTACGGCTGGCCGCCGAGGACCCGGCGGCGCTGCTCGATCCGGCGCACGAGGCGAAAGCGCTGGCGCTGTTCGGCGCGGACGGGCCGGCGCTGGACGAGCTGTGCCGGATCGCGGACGACGTCCGCCGGGACGCGGTCGGCGACGACGTCACGTACGTGGTCAACCGCAACATCAACTTCAGCAACGTCTGCTACGTCGGCTGCCGCTTCTGCGCCTTTGCGCAACGGGAGCGGGACGCCGACGCGTACCGGCTCTCCGTCGACCAGGTCGCCGACCGGGCCGAGGAGGCGTGGGCGGCCGGCGCCACCGAGGTCTGCCTGCAGGGCGGGATCGACCCGAAGCTGCCGGTCACCGGGTACGCCGACATCGTGCGGGCGATCAAGGCCCGGGTGCCGGGGATGCACGTGCACGCCTTCTCTCCGATGGAGATCGTGACCGCGGCCGCCAAGGCCGGCGTACCGGTGAAGGAGTGGCTGCTCCAGCTCCGCGAGGCCGGCCTGGACACCATCCCCGGCACCGCCGCCGAGATCCTCGACGACGAGGTCCGCTGGGTGCTCACCAAGGGCAAGCTGCCGGCCGCCGCCTGGGTCGAGGTGGTGAGCACCGCCCACGAGCTGGGCATCCGGTCCAGCTCCACGATGATGTATGGCCACGTCGACCACCCGGGCCAGTGGCTCGCCCACTTCCGGGTGCTGGCCGGCGTGCAGGACCGCACCGGCGGGTTCACCGAGTTCGTCGCGTTGCCGTTCGTGCACACCAACGCGCCGATCTATCTTGCCGGCATCGCCCGCCCCGGCCCGACCTGGCGGGAGAACCGGGCGGTGCACGCGATGGCCCGACTGCTGCTGCACGGCCGGATCGGCAACATCCAGTGCTCCTGGGTGAAGCTGGGCGACGAGGGCACCGTGGCGATGCTCCAGGGCGGCTGCAACGACCTGGGCGGCACGCTGATGGAGGAGGCCATCTCCCGGATGGCCGGCTCGGGTAACGGCTCGGCCCGGACGGAGGAGCAGCTCAAGGCGATCGCCGCGGCGGCGGGCCGGCCGGCCCGCAAGCGGACGACCGCGTACGGTCACGCCGGCGCCTGACGGCGGACCTTTTCCGCTGGCGGCCGTACCAGTGGATGCCGGCGGCGGGTGGCCCGAACTTCTTCGAGTTCGGCGACGACGTCCGGAACGGGATTCACATCGACAACGACGGCGACGGTTATCCGGATGTCACCTGTCGTTTCGAATTCACCACCGAGATCACGATTCCGAGCAGCTTTCTTTACCACACCGGACCGATCTCGTCGCTGAACAGCGGCAACGAGACCGTCGTGCCGGTGTCCAGGATGGACCTCTGGAACCGGCTGCCTGCCCTCGAAGGACCAGCGGTTCGCCCAGTTCGTCGGGCGTTCCGAGCGGGCCGTGTCGCTGCCCGTGCCGTTGGTGGGCCAGGCGTTCACCCCGGGACGCGGCGGCAGCCGCGGTCACTCCGGGCTCAGCGCCACCGACGTGGCAGCCGGGCCGGCCGGGTCGGGTCGCGCACCCCACTCGGGGGTGCGGGAGCGCCACATCCGCGACGGGGTGTTCCACAGTGCCGTCGAACCGGTACTGGTGGCGGGTCTCTGTACCGTCTGGTGGGACGACCGGACGCTGGCCGGCCCGATCTCCGTCACCGGCGGCGCGATCGCCGAGTTCGTCCGGCCGACCAGCGCATCGCCGGGGGCGAACTGATCGTCCGGGTCCCGTTCGCCGTCGCGCTCCGTCCACGATCTGGACGGGGCGCGGTCGGCGATTCCGGGCTCGACGGGCGATACGGCGGGAGCCGCGTTATCTTTGCGCACCAGAATGCTGATCTTGGACGGTGTCGCGACGGCCGCCCGGGTACGGCCCGCCGGAGCCTCCACCGGGGGCCTCCGTCGGTGTCCACTCCGGTACGCCACGGCAGAAAACTTCGGACAACTCGCCGGAGAAGGCGTTACTCGTCCGGGGTCTGAATCGATAGGGCAGGTTGCGAGGCCCGGACGGCTGAGATGGCCGACCGGAACGTGTCGGGAGGGCGACTCCATTATCAAGTTCGGCTTGACGGCGCACGCATTACACGCGTGTAATTTGAATGGGGTTGTTCGCACGGAACGCAACAAATTGCGACCGGGCGGACAAGCACGCCTTTCGCGTGGGGGGTTGCAGCGGCGATGACGCCGGTGCGCGACAAGGAGGCATCTGATGGACGGCCAGCTCGAGGTGGCCGACCTGCTCGGAAACGCGCCGGAGTGGCAGGAGCGGGCGCTCTGCTCGCAGACCGACCCGGAGGCGTTCTTCCCCGAGAAGGGCGGCTCGACCCGCGAGGCGAAGCGAATCTGCTCGCGGTGTGAAGTCAAGACGGAGTGCCTGGAATACGCCCTGGGGCACGACGAGCGGTTCGGGATCTGGGGCGGGCTCTCCGAGCGGGAGCGGCGGAAGCTGAAGCGGCGGGTCGCCGCCTGACGCGTACCGGGCCTGGGCGGTGGGGGCCGCCCGGCTCGGGCCGACAGCTCGGCCGGTGGGGGCCGGCCGGGGTGCGGCAACGCGGGCGCGGCTCAGGCCAGCTCGTCGGGGTCGACCCCGAGCAGGTTCGCCACCTGCTCGATGATCACGTCGTGCACGAGGTCCGCGAGGTCCTCGCGATCCATGGCGCGGAACTCCAGCGGGCGCCGGTAGAGCACGATCCGGGGTGGCACCTCCTGCCGACCGGGGCGCCCGGGCAGCAGGCGGGCCAGCGGAACCTCGCCGTCCTCCAGCACGTCCGAGTCGTAGACGTTCAGATCCGGTGGGACGTCCTCGACCGCGAACTCGACGCCGGCTAGTTCCTTGGCGAATCGTCGTTCGAGGGTCTCGACCGTGTCCAGCACCAGGTCGTCGAAGACCTCGGCCTTGGTCCGGGCCAGCGGTACGGTGGCCGGCACCAGCCGCCCCCGCAGCCCGCGCCCGTGGCGGTCGCGGTGGGTGCGCCGGCCGGAGCCGGGGCGGCGGTTTTCCGGACTCGTCATGACGCACAGGGTAGCCCGCACCACCGGCTGGCCCGCCGTTGCGTCGCTGGTGCGGCGTGCCGATGATCCGATCGGACGAATTGTGATCACCAAGACGGGCGTGTCGCAACGCGAAGCGGTGCGCCGGAGCCGGTAATGGAGATACCCTGCCGCCGTGAGGTCACCACGGCGCTGCTCCCGTAACGGCTGCCCCCGGCAAGCGGTCGCCACATTGACCTATGTCTACAACGAGTCGACGGCTGTGGTGGGGCCGCTGGCGGCCTTCGCCGAGCCGCACACGTACGACCTCTGCGAGCCGCACGCCCGGAGTCTGACCGCTCCGCGCGGCTGGGACGTGGTCCGGCACGAGGGCGAGTTCGAGCCGCCGCCGCCCACCACCGACGACCTGGTCGCGCTGGCCGAGGCGGTCCGCGAGGCTGCCCGCCCTGCCCCGCCCCGCCCCCCCGAGAACGACCAGGCGGTGGCCCAGGGCCCCCAGCAGACCGGCCGCCGCGGCCACCTCCGCGTCATCCCCCCCACCCACTAACCCCGCACCCCCCGCCGCCCGCCCCCGCGGCCCCCTGCGCATGCCCCGCTCCTCCCTCCCGCCGCGCCGTTGATCATGAAGTTGGCGGCAGTGACGGAGATCAAGAACGCCGCCAACCTCATGATCACCGAGTTCGGGCGGGGCGGGGGAGGGGCGGGAGGGGTGGGGGTTAGTGGCCGAGGAGGCGGGAGAAGGCGGCGGCGCGGCGGGACGGGCGGCCGGTGCGGAGTTCGGCCTCGTCGGCGGAGAACATGAGCTTGAGGCCGGCGTTCACGGCGAGCCAGCGCAGCGGCTCGGGCTCCCAACGCGGGGAGCGGTGGTTGACCCAGGGGAGTTCGGTCAGCTCGCTCGCCTCGCCCCGGATCAGGTCGGCCAGGGTACGGCCGGCGAGGTTGCTGGTGCCGACGCCGTCGCCGACGTAGCCGCCGGCCCAGGCGAGGCCGGTCGCCCGGTCCAGCCCCACCGAGGCGGTCCAGTCCCGGGCGACGCCGAGCGGCCCGCCCCAGGTGTGGCTGATCGGCGCCGCCGGCCCGAGCACCGGGAAGAGTTCGCCCAGCACCCGGCGCAGGGCCGCGAAGACCCGGGGCTCCCGGTCATAGTCGGGGCGGACCCGGGAGCCGAAGTGGTAGGGGGCGCCCCGCCCGCCGAAGGCGAGCCGGCCGTCGGCGGTGCGCTGGCCGTAGATAATGACGTGCCGGAAGTCGGAGAAGGTTTCCCGCTCGGCCAGCCCGATCTCCGCCCAGGTTTCCGCCGGGAGCGGCTCGGTGGCCACCATCAACGAGTAGACCGGCGCGACGGCCCGCCGCTGCCCCGGCAACCCGGGGGTGAATCCCTCCGTCGCGCGGACCACCACCGGCGCCCGGACCACCCCCGCGGGGGTCACCGCCGCGCCGGGGCGCACCGCCGTGACCCGGGTCCGCTCGAAGATCCGTACGCCCCGGCGTTCCACTGCCCGGGCCAGTCCGCGGACCAGCTTCGCCGGGTTGACCGCGGCGCAGTGCGGGGTGTACGTGCCGCCGAGTACCCCCTCGGCCCGGCAGCGGGCGGTGGCCGCGGCGGCGTCGAGCAGCACCAGGTCGTCGTCGGCCAGTCCGTGCTCGCGGGCCTCGGCGACGGCGGCCCGGGCCCGGTCGAGTTGGACCTCCGTGCGGGCCAGCACCACGGTGCCGGCGGCCCGCCAGTCACAGTCGATCCCCTCGGCGGCGACCACCCGGCCGACCTCGCGGACCGTCTCGTGCATGGCCCGTTGCATGGCGAGCGCCCGGTCGCGGCCGTGCCGGCGGGTCAGCGCGGGCAGCGAGGTGGGCAGGAGGGCCGAGCACCAGCCGCCGTTGCGCCCCGAGGCGCCGTACCCGGCGATCTCCTGTTCCAGTACCACGATCCGCAGCGACGGGTCGGCCGCCGCCAGGTAGTACGCCGTCCACAGCCCGGTGTAGCCGGCCCCGACGAGCACCACGTCGGCGTCGGTGTCGCCGGGCAGCCCGGGGCGTGGCGTCAGCGGCTCGTCCACGCTGGACAGCCAGTACGACAGGTCCTGGTAGCGCATCACCACTCCGGCGGGGGCAGGTCGTGCCGCAGCCGCGGATCGGGCTGCGGGGTCCCGTACGCCTCGACGACCGGCACCACTCCGGCCCAGACCGGCCGGTCGAGGTCGTCCTCGGGGTCGTCGGGCGGCCCGGCACTGATCTTCACCGAGCACTCGTCGAGCGGCAGGGCGAGCACCAGCGTGGCGGCCAGTTCCTTGGCCGAGGGCGGCCGGATCCGCGCCCAGCGGCCGGGCAACAGGTGCTCGGAGAGCCGTTCCAGGGCGGCCAGCTTCTCGGCGCCGTCGAGCACGCCGAGGCAGCCGAGCACCATGGCGCACCGGTAGTTCATCGAGGACTCGAAGGCGCTGCGGGCCAGCACCAGCCCGTCGAGCAGGGTGACCGTGAGGCAGGCCGGGGCACCGGCGGCGAGGTGCCGGAAGAGGCGGCTGCCGGTGGAGCCGTGCACCAGCACCCGCTCCCCGTCCCGGGCGTACGCGACGGGCAGCGCGTACGGCTGGACGCCGTCGGCGATGGCGAGATGGGCGACCCGGCCGGCGTCGAGGACGGCGTGCAGGGCCGCCCGGTCGTGGACGGCGAGGTCGGGCAGCCGGCGTACCCGGGTCCGGTCGGTGCCGCCGACGGCGGCCCGGCTCGCGCCGTCCCCGCCGGCGGCCGCGGGACGGGGCCGGTCCGCGCGGTCGCGAGTCCCGGCCCCGTCCGACCCCGAGCCGGCGGTCAGAGGCGTGCCCATGCCTCGGTCAACACGGCGCGCAGGATCTGCTCGATCTCGTCGAACTGCTGCTGCTCGGCGATCAGCGGCGGGGCCAGCTGCACCACCGGGTCGCCCCGGTCGTCGGCGCGGCAGTAGAGCCCGGCCTGGAAGAGCGCGGTGGACAGGAAGCCGCGCAGCAGCCGCTCCGACTCGGCGTCGTCGAAGGTCTCCCGGGTCGCCTTGTCCTTGACCAGCTCGATGCCGTAGAAGTAGCCGTCGCCGCGGACGTCCCCGACGATCGGCAGGTCGTTGAGCTTCTCCAGGGTGGACCGGAACGCGTCCTCGTTGGCCCGGACGTGCCCGACCAGGTCCTCGCGGGCGAAGACCTCCAGGTTGGCCAGGGCCACCGCGCAGGAGACCGGGTGGCCGCCGAAGGTCACCCCGTGGGCGAACATGCCGGTCTCGGTGAGGAACGGCTCCATCAGCCGCTCGCTGGCGATCATCGCGCCGAGCGGGGCGTAGCCGGAGGTGATGCCCTTGGCGGTGGTGATGATGTCGGGCTGGTAGCCGTACCGGGTGGCGCCGAAGTATTCGCCGAGCCGGCCCCAGGAGCAGATCACCTCGTCGGAGACGAGCAGCACGTCGTACGCGTCGCAGATCTCCCGGACCCGCTCGAAGTACCCGGGCGGCGGCGGGAAGCAGCCGCCGGAGTTCTGCACCGGCTCCAGGAAGACCGCAGCGACCGTGTCCGGCCCCTCCCGCTCGATGGCGCGGCCGATCTCCTCGGCGGCCCAGCGACCGAACGCCTCCGGGGAGTCGCCGTGCTCGGGGGCCCGGTAGAAGTTGGTGTTCGGCACCTTGATGCCGCCGGGGACCAGCGGCTCGAAGTCGGACTTGATGCCCGGCAGGCCGGTGATCGACAGCGCGCCCATCGAGGTGCCGTGGTACGCGATGTAGCGGCTGACCACCTTGTGCTTGTTCGGCTGGCCGGTGCGCTTGAAGTAGGCCCGGGCCAGCTTCCACGCCGCCTCGACGGCCTCGGAGCCGCCGGTGGTGAAGAAGACCCGGTTCAGGTCGCCGGGGGTCAGCGAGGCGACCTTCTCGGCCAGCTCGACGGCCTTCGGGTGGGCGTACGACCAGAGCGGGAAGTAGGCCAGTTCGGCGGCCTGCTTGGCGGCCGCGTCGGCGAGTTCGGTCCGGCCGTGCCCGGCGTTGACGACGAAGAGCCCGGCGAGTCCGTCCAGGTAGCGGCGGCCCTGCGAGTCCCAGACGTAGGCGCCCTCGCCGCGCACGATCGTCGGTACCTCGCCGGCGGAGTAGCTGGCCATCCGGGTGAAATGCATCCAGAGGTGGTCGGTGGCGTTGGCCATGTCAGCCCCATCGGGTCTCGGGCCGGTCAAGGGGTGAAACCGGCCGCTCTGCCCACGGTTATCCCACAGTCCGTGCCGCCGAAGCAAGTGGGATCGGTAGCCCAGTGGCGTCTAGGCGACGGAATTAGCGTGCTGTTGGGTTGATGGCAACGGAATCCGTACCCGGACCGTGTCGTGGCGAGGCTCAGGCCGTGCCCCAGCTGTAGGTCTGCTTGCGCAGCTTCAGGTAGACGAACGCCTCGGTCGCCAGCACGCCCGGGACGCCGCGCAGCTTCTGGAGGATCTCCAGCAGGTGCTCGTCGTTGCGGCATACCACCTCGGCCAGCAGGTCGAACGAGCCGGCCGTGATCACCACGTAGTCGATCTCCTCGAAGTCGGCGAGCCGGTCGGCCACGGCCTCCAGGTCCCCGTCGGTACGCAGGCCGATCATGGCCTGGCGGGGGAAGCCGAGTTGGAGCGGATCGGTCACCGCGACGATCTGCATGACCCCGGCGTCGAGCAGGCGCTGCACCCGCTGGCGGACCGCCGCCTCGGAGAGGCCGACCGCCTTGCCGATGGTCGCGTACGGGCGTCGGCCGTCCTCCTGGAGCTGCTCGATGATCTGCTTGGCCACGTCGTCGAGCAGAACGTGACTGGCGCCTTCGCGCACGGTGACACGGCGCGCCCCGTTTCCGTTCTCCAGTTGCCGGTTGGCCATCGACCGCTCCCCTGTCCGGTTCCTTCGCGCTGAGCGTAGTGCCCGGGCGCAGTCTGGCGTATTTCGTGGTCGCTGGCTAATCCAACAACGGAATCCCTTGTAAGGGAGGTCACACCATGTCAGGATCAGTCGTCCATCGCCATGACCCTCCCGCCGGCGCGCCTCCCCCGTCCCGCCGCCGACGATGCCCCTTAGGAGTCGTCACATGCGTAGTCCCCTCCGGCCCCTCACCCGGCGTGGTCTGCTCACCGGCACCCTCGGGTCGGCCGCACTGCTCGCGACGGCGGGCACGCTGGCCGGCTGCGGCACGAAGGGCGCCCAACAGACCGAGGCCGGCTGCAAGAGCGAGGATCTCTCCGCGACGGAGAAGAAGCTGGCCTTCTCCAACTGGCCGCAGTACATCGACGTCGACGAGAAGGACGAGTCCAAGCGGCCCACCGTCGAGGCGTTCATCGCCAAGTCCGGCATCCAGGTGACCTACAACGAGGACATCAACGACAACAACGAGTTCTTCGGCAAGGTGCAGAACCAGCTCGCCGGCTGCCAGCCCACCGGGCGCGATCTCATGGTGCTCACCGACTGGATGGCCGCCCGGATGATCCGGCTCGGCTGGATCCAGAAGCTGGACAAGGCCAAGCTGCCCAATGTCGAGGCCAACCTGCTGCCCTCGCTGCGCAATGCGTCCTTCGACGCGGACCGCCAGCTCTCCGTCCCGTGGCAGTCCGGCTTGACCGCCCTCGCGTACAACGCCAAGGTGACCAAGGAGATCCGTACGGTCGACGAGCTGCTCACCCGCCCCGACCTCAAGGGCAAGGTGACCGCCCTGTCCGAGATGCGGGACACCATGGGCCTGCTGCTGCAGTCCAACGGCCACGATCCCTCGAACTTCACCACCGCCCAGTTCGACGACGCGCTGGCCAAGCTCAAGCGGGCCGTCGACTCCGGGCAGATCCGCAAGTTCACCGGCAACGACTACTCCCAGGACCTGAACAAGGGCGACATCGCCGCCTGCATCGCCTGGTCGGGCGACGTGATCCAGCTCGGCTTCGAGAACGACAACATCAAGTTCGTGTCGCCGGAGTCCGGCGTGATGCTCTGGTCGGACAACATGCTGGTGCCGAACAAGGCCAGCCACAAGGCGAACGCCGAAGAGCTGATCAACTACTACTACGACCCGGCGGTGGCCGCGAAACTCGCCGCGTACGTCAACTACATCTGCCCGGTCAAGGGTGCGCAGGCCGAGATGGAGAAGCTCGATCCGGACCTGGCCAAGAACCCGCTCATCTTCCCCGACGAGGCACTGCTGTCGAAGGCCCGGGGCTTCATGGCCCTGGACGAGCAGCGGGAGAAGGAGTACGAGGCCAAGTTCCAGAAGGTCATCGGGGCGTGAGGACGATGGGGCACGAGACACCGGCCGGCGACCTGCGCCTGGCCAACCTGACCAAGCGGTTCGGCGTCTTCACCGCCGTGGACGACCTCAGCCTGACCATCCCGCAGGGCTCCTTCTTCGCCCTGCTCGGTGCCTCCGGCTGCGGCAAGACCACCACGCTGCGGATGATCGCCGGGCTGGAGGAGCCGACCAGCGGGCAGGTGCTGCTCGGCGACCGGGACATCGCGGGGCTGCGGCCGTACAAGCGGCCGGTGAACACCGTGTTCCAGAGCTATGCCCTCTTCCCGCACCTCGACATCCACGAGAACGTGGCCTTCGGGTTGCGCCGGCGAGGCATCCGCAACGTCGGCGACCAGGTCGAGCGGATGCTCGCGCTGGTGCAGCTCGAAGGGTACGGCAGGCGCAGGCCGGCGCAGCTCTCCGGCGGCCAGCAGCAGCGGGTCGCGCTGGCCCGCGCGCTGATCAACCACCCGCAGGTGCTGCTGCTCGACGAGCCGCTCGGCGCGCTCGACCTGAAGCTGCGCCGGCAGATGCAGATCGAGCTGAAGCGGATCCAGACCGAGGTCGGCATCACCTTCGTGCACGTCACGCACGACCAGGAGGAGGCCATGACCATGGCCGACACCGTGGCGGTGATGAACGCCGGGCGGATCGAGCAGCTCGGGCGGCCCGCCGATCTCTACGAGTACCCGGCCACCGCGTTCGTGGCGAACTTCCTCGGCCAGTCCAACCTGCTGGCCGGCGAGGCGGCCGGGCGGAGCGGGGACGACGTGCTGGTCACCGCGCACGGCCTGCGCTTCTCGGTGCCCGCCGGGCGGGCCCGGGTCGATCGGGGGTCGGTCTTCCTCGGGGTACGCCCCGAGAAGCTGCACCTGGTCGAGCGCCCCGAGCAGGTGCCCGCCGGCCACCAGCACGTCGGCGGCGTGGTGACCGACGCGTCCTACGTCGGCGTGAGCACCCAGTATCTGGTGCGGACGGCGTGGGGCAGCGAGCTGTCCGCGTTCTCGGCCAACAGCGGGGTCGGCGGCCAACTGCCGCTCGGCGCCGCGGTGGTGGCGCACTGGGACCCGCGGCACGCGTTCCTGCTGCCGCGCGAATCCGGTGCGGACGACCAGACCACCCCGCTGCTCGACCAGCCGCCGGTGGGTGTGCTCTCGT
Source organism: Micromonospora sp. NPDC047740 (assembly GCF_043204735.1). NCBI lineage: Bacteria > Bacillati > Actinomycetota > Actinomycetes > Micromonosporales > Micromonosporaceae > Micromonospora > Micromonospora sp. NPDC047740. The sequence goes on along the minus strand of NZ_JBIDCT010000014.1, from coordinate 171,629 downwards.
GAGCGCGTTGGCCCACGTACCGACCTCGTCGGGGCAGGCGGCAGCGCCGCCACCCCGGCGGGGACGCCACCCGGCGCTGCCGTACCTGTTGCTGCTGCCGGGCGCGGCCTGGCTGCTGGTCTTCTTCGCCCTGCCGCTGCTCCAGCTCGCTGCGGCCAGCCTCTACGACCCGGGCGGATCCCTCTCCACCGGGTACGCGATGACCTGGGCCGTCGGCAACTACCCGGACGCGTTGCAGGCGTACTGGCCGCAGTTCCTCCGGTCGTTCCTCTATTCGGCGATCGCGCTGGTGCTGGCCCTGCTGATGGGCTACCCGCTGGCGTACGGGATCGCCCAGAAGGCCGGCCGCTGGAAGAACCTGCTGCTGGTCGCGGTGGTCGCGCCGATGTTCACCAGCTTCCTGGTCCGGACGCTGGCCTGGAAGACCATCCTGTCGGACAACGGCTGGGTGGTGGGGCTGCTGCGGGACGTGCACCTGCTCGGGCCGGACGGCCGGCTGCTGGCCACGCCGGTGGCGGTGGTGCTCGGCCTGACGTACAACTTCCTGCCCTTCCTGGTGCTGCCGCTGTACGCGAGCCTGGAGCGGCTGGACCCGCGCCTGCTGGAGGCGGCCAGTGACCTGTACGCGAGCCCGCTGCGGGCCTTCCAGAAGGTCACCCTGCCGCTGTCCATGCCCGGCCTGATCGCCGGCACGCTGCTCTTCTTCATCCCGGCGACCGGTGACTACATCAACGCCGAGCTGCTCGGCACCCCGAACCAATACATGATCGGCAACGTCATCGACTCGGCGTTCCTGGTCCGGCTGGACTACCCGCAGGGTGCGGCCCTGTCGTTCCTGCTGATGGCGGCGATCCTCGCGATCGTCTTCGTCTACCTGCGCAAGGCCGGCACCGAGGAGGTGCTGTGATGTGCGCGAGGAGCACAGTGCAGCGGAGCCCCGCAGTCGCGAATGAAGGTGAGTTCTGATGCGCCGTTGGCTGGCCGACCGGTGGGTGATGGGCGCGGCTCTGCTCGTCCTCGGCTACCTCTCGCTGCCCATCCTGGTGGTCGCCGGCCTCTCCTTCAACCGGCCGTCCAGCCGGCTGTCCTACGACTTCAACGAGTTCACCCTGGACAACTGGACGCAGCCCTGCGCCACCTCCGACATGTGCGACGCCGTGATCCGCAGCATGGAGATCGGCCTGATCGCCACGGTGGTCTCCACCATCCTCGGCACGCTGATGGCGTTCGCCCTGGTCCGGCACGGCTTCCGGGGGCGCGCCGGGATCAACGGGCTGATCTTCCTGCCGATGGCCACCCCCGAACTGGTGATGGGCACCTCGCTGCTCGCCCTCTTCGTGGCCGCCGGGGTGCCGCAGGGCTTCTGGACCATCGTCATCGCGCACGTGATGTTCTGCGTGTCGTTCGTGGTGGTCACCGTGAAGGCCCGGCTCGCCGGCATGGACCGGCGGCTGGAGGAGGCCGCCATGGACCTGTACGCCAGCGAGTGGCAGACCTTCCGGCGGATCACGCTGCCGCTGGTGCTGCCCGGCATCGTGGCCGCCGCGCTGCTCGCGTTCTCGCTGAGCTTCGACGACTTCATCATCACGAACTTCAACGCCGGCACCACGGTCACCTTCCCGATGTACGTCTGGGGCGCCGCCCAGCGGGGCATCCCGCCGCAGGTCAACGTCATCGGCACGGCGATGTTCGTGATCGCGTTGCTGCTCGTCGGGGCCAGCTCGCTGCGCGGCCGGCGAGCCCGGCGGGCGGCCCTCGCGGCCCCCGTCGCGCCCCGCCCATCAGCGATGAGCGGATCATGAAACTCCCGCATACCGGCCGGGCGTTGGCCGACGCCGCGCCCGTCCCGTACTGGCTCGACCGACCGGAACGCCCCGACCCGCTGCCGCCGCTGGCCGGTCCGCACGACGCCGATCTGCTGGTGGTCGGTGGCGGGTACTCGGGGCTCTGGACCGCCCTGCTGGCCAAGGAGGCCGACCCGGACCGCGACGTGCTGCTGGTCGAGGCGGGCACCTGCGGCTGGGCGGCGTCGGGGCGCAACGGCGGGTTCTGCGCCGCCTCGCTCACCCACGGCCTGACCAACGGCGTCGACCGGTTCCCCGGCGAGATCGACGAGTTGGAGCGGCTCGGCCGGGAGAACCTGGCGGCCGTCGCCGCCACGGTGGCCCGGCACGACATCGACTGCGACTTCGAGCGGACCGGCGAGCTGGCGGTCGCCGTCGAGCCGTACCAGCTCGCCGGGCTCGCCGAGGACGCCGAGCTGGCCCGCCGGTACGGCCACGACGTCCGGCTGCTCGACCGCGACGAGGTACGCGCCGAGGTGGACTCGCCGACGTACCTCGGCGGGCTGTGGGACCGGGACCGGGTGGCCCTGCTCGACCCGGCGAAGCTCGCCTGGGGGCTCCGCCGCGCCGCCCTCGACCTGGGCGTACGCCTGCACGAGCACACCCGGGTCACCGGCCTGTGCCGGGACGGCGGCGCGCTGCGCGCGACGACGGCCGGTGGCCCGGACGGGGTGCCCGGCGTGGTCCGGGCCCGGCAGGTCGTGCTCGCCACCAACGCGTTCCCGCCGCTGCTGCGCCGGCTGCGCGCCTGGCTGGTCCCGGTCTACGACTACGCGCTGATGACCGAGCCGCTGACGCCCGTGCAGCGGAAGGCGATCGGCTGGGCGAACCGGCAGGGCCTGGCCGATGTCGGCAACCAGTTCCACTACTACCGGATCACCGCCGACGGCCGGATCCTCTTCGGTGGGTACGACGCGGTCTACCACTACGGCAACCGGATGGCCCCGGAGCTGGCGCAGCGGCCGGCCACCTTCACCGCCCTGGCCGAGCACTTCTTCACCACCTTTCCCCAGTTGGCGGGTCTCCGGTTCAGCCACCGCTGGGGCGGGGTGATCGACACCTGCACCCGGTTCTGCGCGTTCTTCGGCACCGCGTACGAGGGACGGCTGGCGTACGCGGCCGGGTTCACCGGGCTCGGCGTCGGGGCGACCCGGTTCGGCGCCCGGGTGATGCTCGACCTGCTCGGCGGGGAGGAGACCCCGCTGACCCGGCTCGACCTGGTGCGCAGCAAGCCGGTGCCGTTCCCGCCGGAGCCGTTCCGCGCCGCCGGCATCAACCTCACCCGTTGGTCGCTCGCCCGCGCCGACGCACGCCAGGGGCGGCGCAACGGGTGGCTCCGTACGCTCGATCGTCTTGGACTGGGGTTCGATTCCTGATGCGCATCCTGCTCGTCGGCGCCGGCGGCGTCGGCTCCGCCGCCGTCGCTATCGCCGCCCGCCGCTCCTTCTTCGAGACGATGGTGGTCGCCGACTACGACCTCGGCCGGGCCAGCCGGGCCATCGCGGATTACGACACCCGGTTCGTCGCCGCCCCGCTCGACGCCTCGTCGGCGGAGGCGGTCGCCGCGCTCTGCCGCGAGCACCGGATCACCCACGTGCTCAACGCGGTCGACCCGCGCTTCGTCATGCCGATCTTCGAGGGCGCGTTCGCCGCCGGGGCCGACTACCTGGACATGGCGATGTCGCTGTCCCGCCCGCACCCCGCGCATCCGTACGCGGAAACCGGGGTGAAGCTCGGCGACGACCAGTTCGCTCTCGCTGAGCAGTGGTCCACGGCCGGTCGGCTCGCGCTCTGCGGCATCGGCGTCGAGCCGGGCCTGTCCGACGTCTTCGCCCGCTACGCCGCCGACGAACTCTTCACCGAGATCGACGAGATCGGGGTACGCGACGGCGCCAACCTCACCGTCGACGGCTACGACTTCGCCCCGTCGTTCTCCATCTGGACCACCATCGAGGAGTGCCTCAACCCGCCGGTGATCTGGGACGCCGACCGGGGTTGGTACACCACCCCGCCGTTCTCTGAGCCGGAGGTGTTCGAGTTCCCGGCGGGGATCGGCCCGGTGGAGTGCGTCAACGTGGAGCACGAGGAGGTGCTGCTGATCCCGCGCTGGGTGAAGGCCAAGCGGGTGACTTTCAAGTACGGCCTGGGCGACGAGTTCATCGAGGTGCTCAAGACCCTGCACAAGCTGGGCCTCGACTCGACGCGGCCGGTGTCGGTGCGCGGCGTCGAGGTCGCCCCGCGCGACGTGGTGGCCGCCTGCCTGCCCGACCCGGCCACGCTCGGCGACCGGATGCGCGGCAAGACGTGCGCCGGGACGTACGTCACCGGCACCGGGGCTGACGGCCGGCCGCGGCGGGTCTACCTCTACCACGTGGTCGACAACGAGTGGTCCATGAAGGAGTACGGCCACCAGGCGGTGGTCTGGCAGACCGCGATCAACCCGGTCGTCGCGCTGGAACTACTGGCCACGGGCACCTGGTCCGGCACCGGGGTGCTCGGCCCGGAGGCGCTGCCCCCGCGGCCCTTCCTCGACCTGCTGACCGGCTACGGCTCGCCGTGGGGGATGGAGGAGCGGTGACCCGCTACGGCCCCATGTTCGGCCCCGACGTGACGTTCCTCGGGGTGCCCCCGTGCACCCTGGACGAGCCGGTCAGCTACGCGGACGCGGACGTGGTGATCGTGGGCGCGCCCTTCGACGGCGGCACCTCGCACCGGCCCGGCACCCGGTTCGGCCCGTCCGCCATCCGCCAGGCCTGCTACCTGCCGCACGACGGCTCCCGCCCGTCGCTGGCGCTGCGGGTGGACGGCCTGCAGGACCTCCGCGTCTACGACGCGGGCGACGTGGAGATGTTCTCCGGCGACATCGAACGGTCGCTGTCCGCGCTGGAATCCGCCGTCCACGCGGTCGCGTCCGCCGGGGCGATCCCGATCGTGCTCGGCGGCGACCACTCCATCGCGCTGCCCGACGCCACCGGAGTCGCCCGGCACCACGGGCTCGGCCGGGTGTCGCTGGTGCATTTCGACGCGCACGCCGACACCGGGGACATCGAGTTCGGCTCGCTGCACGGGCACGGCCAGCCGATGCGCCGGCTCATCGAGTCCGGCGCGGTACGCGGTGACCGCTTCCTCCAGATCGGCCTGCGCGGCTACTGGCCCGGCCCGGAGACGCTCTCCTGGATGGCCGACCAGCGGATGCGGTCGTACGAGATGACCGAGGTGGTGGCCCGTGGGCTCGACGAGTGCCTGACCGAGGCGTTCGGGATCGCCACCGACGAGTGCGAGGGGGTCTTCCTCTCCGTCGATGTGGACGTGGTCGACCCGGGCATGGCCCCCGGCACCGGCACCCCGGAGCCCGGCGGGCTGACCTCGCGGCAGCTGCTCGACGCCGTCCGGCGCTGCTGCTACGAGCTGCCCGTGGTCGGGGTGGACGTGGTCGAGGTCGCGCCGCCGTACGACCACGCCGACATCACCGCGTACCTGGGGAACCGGGTGGTCCTGGAGGCGTTGTCGGCGATCGCCCGCCGCCGCCGGGACGCCGTCGGCGGCCCGCCCTGGGACCCGCGCCAACCCCTTCTCGACGGCCGCTGACGGGCCGGCTGATCCCCGTCCGGTCCGCCACGGCCGGTGCCAGGCAGGGCCGGACACCTGGCTGCGCACGATCGCGGTGGACCGCCACCCGCTGACCCGGGAATCGTGACCAGCAGGGATCGTCAGCCGGGGAAGGGGTGGTCCGTCATGCCGCCGGAGGAGACCGCCACGCGGATCGACGGGCCGACCTCCGCTGCCGTGCCGCGAATCCCGCGCCGGCTGCGCCACCCGGACCGGTTCCGCGCCCGGTACGGTCCCTGGGCGCTCGTCACCGGTGCGTCGTCGGGCATCGGGCGAGAGATCGCCGAGGTGCTCGCCGCCGCCGGGCTGCACCTCGTCCTCGTCGCCCGGCGGCGGGACGCCCTGCTCACGCTGGCCGACGAGCTCACCGACCGGTACGGCGTCCAGGCCCGGGTGGTCGACGCCGACCTGGCCACGCCGGCCGGGGTGGACGCGGCCGTCGCCGGCAGCACGGACCTCGACGTCGGGCTGCTGGTGGCCGCCGCCGGGTTCGGCACCTCCGGGTCGTTCCTGGACGCGGACCCCTCGGTCGAGGCGGAGATGCTGGACGTCAACTGCCGGGCGGTGCTGGCGCTGACCCAGCGGTTCGGGCGGCGACTGGCCGCGCGCGGCCGCGGGGGCGTGGTGCTGCTGGCCTCGCTGGTCGGCTTCCAGGGCGCCCCGCACGCCGCCTCGTACGCGGCCACCAAGGCGTACGTGCAGGCGTTCGCCGAGGCGCTGCACGTGGAGTGGAAGCCGCTCGGCGTCGACGTGCTGGCGGCGGCGCCCGGCCCGGTGCACAGCGGCTTCGCCGCCCGGGCGGGGATGCGGATGGCGCTGGCCGCCCGCCCCGCCGACGTGGCGGCTCCCGTCCTCAACGCGCTCGGCCGCCGGGGCACGGTGCTGCCCGGCGGCCTGGCGAAGCTGCTCACCTGGTCCCTGCGGCCGCTGCCGCGCCCCCTGCGGGTCCGAATGATGAGCGTGGTCATGCGCGGCATGCTCGACGAGAACCGCACGCCCGACCGTTAGCCGGGGCCTCCCGTGGTCGGGAGGTCCCGGACGGTCAGGCGAGTCGGGAGCGGATGAGGAAGCGGACCCCCTCCGGGGCCTCGAGGGAGAAGCCGCTGCCCCGGCCGGGAACCACGTCGATGATGAGCCGGGTGTGCTTCCACAGCTCCCACTGGGCGGCGGACATCCAGAACTCGACGGGCTCGGGGACGCCGTCGACGTCGAGCGACGCCAGCAGGATGTCCGAACCGCCGGTGCGGAACTCGCCGGCCGGGTAGCACATCGGGGCGCTGCCGTCGCAGCAGCCGCCGGACTGGTGGAACATGATCGCGCCGTGCTGGCCACGCAGCGACCGGATCAGGTCGGCCGCTGCGGGGGTCAGGGTGACCGGGTCGGCCATCAGAAGAAGCCCAGCTTCTTCGGGGAGTAGCTGACCAGCAGGTTCTTGGTCTGCTGGTAGTGCTCCAGCATCATCTTGTGGTTCTCCCGGCCGATGCCGGACTGCTTGTATCCGCCGAACGCGGCGTGTGCCGGGTAGGCGTGGTAGCAGTTGGTCCAGACCCGGCCGGCCTGGATCGACCGTCCGGCCCGGTACGCGGTGTTGAGGTCCCGGGTCCAGACGCCCGCGCCGAGGCCGTACAGGGTGTCGTTGGCGATCTTCACGGCGTCGTCCAGGTCGGCGAAGGAGGTCACCGAGACCACCGGACCGAAGATCTCCTCCTGGAAGATCCGCATCGAGTTGTCACCCTCGAAGACGGTCGGCTGCACGTAGTACCCGCCGGACAGCTCGCCGCCCAGGTCGGCCCGCTCGCCGCCGGTCAGCACCTTCGCGCCCTCCTGCCGGCCGATGTCCAGGTAGGACAAAATTTTCTCCAGCTGGTCGTTCGAAGCCTGCGCCCCGATCATCGTCTCGGTGTCCAGGGGGTGGCCCTGGCGCACGGCCTTCGTCCGCTCGACCGCCGCGGCGAGGAAGTCCGAGTAGTGGCCCTGCTGGATCAGCGCCCGGGACGGGCAGGTGCACACCTCGCCCTGGTTGAGGGCGAACATGGTGAAGCCCTCGAGGGCCTTGTCGAAGAAGTCGTCGCGGGCGGCGCTGACGTCGTCGAAGAAGATGTTCGGGCTCTTGCCGCCCAGTTCCAGGGTGACCGGCTTGATGTTCTCGCTGGCGTACTGCATGATCAGCCGCCCGGTGGTGGTCTCGCCGGTGAACGCCACCTTCGCCACCCGGGGTGAGGAGGCCAGCGGCTTGCCCGCCTCGACGCCGAAGCCGTTGACCACGTTGACCACGCCCGGCGGCAGCAGGTCAGCGACGAGCGAGAGCAGGTAGTGGATCGACGCCGGGGTCTGCTCGGCGGGCTTGAGCACCACCGCGTTGCCGGCCGCCAGGGCCGGGGCCAGCTTCCAGGTCGCCATGAGCAGCGGGAAGTTCCACGGGATGATCTGCCCGACCACGCCGAGCGGCTCGTGGAAGTGGTACGCCACGGTGTCGTCGTCGAGCTCGCCGAGGGAGCCCTCCTGGGCCCGGATCGCCCCGGCGAAGTAGCGGAAGTGGTCGATCGCGAGGGGGATGTCGGCGGCCAGGGTCTCCCGTACCGGCTTGCCGTTCTCCCAGGTCTCGGCGACGGCGAGGGATTCGAGGTGCTCCTGCATCCGGTCGGCGATCTTGTTGAGAATGACGGATCGCTCGGCGACCGAGGTGCGGCCCCAGGCATCGGCCGCGCCGTGCGCGGCGTCGAGGGCCTTCTCGACGTCCTCAGCGGTGCCCCGGGCTACCTCGCAGAAGGTTTGCCCGGTCACCGGGCTGGGGTTCTCGAAGTACCGGCCGCCGTGCGGCTTCACGTATTCGCCGCCGATGAAGTGGTCGTAGCGGGACTGCCAGTGGGTGGGGGCGTCGTAGCGCGTCATGGGTACCTCCGCCGTCCGTCAGGGGTGGATGGCGAGGGACGTTAGTTTCCGCGACGTTGCAGGGACGTTGCGCGCGGCAGGTCGTACTCCTCGGCGAGTTGGCGGGCCCGCGCGACGGCGAGCGGCCGGCGGGGCGCGCCCGGCGGCAATGCCCGCGCCAGGGCCTGCCAGGCGGTGAGGTCGTCGGCGCCGGTGGGCGTCGCGGTCCAGGCCGCGAGCAGCGCCGGGTCCGTGCCGGCCAGCACGGCCGCGCGGAGCTGCCCGTCGACCAGCCGGCGCAGTCGCGCCACTCCGGGCGCGTCCGACCCGGGCAGCAACGGCCCGGGGTACGCCTGCAGCGCCCCCGCCGGGTCGCCGCGTTCCAGCAGCTCCGTGACGGTGCGGAAGTCCGCGCGCACGGCCGGCCGCAGCCGGTACGGGCGGGAGTCGAGCAGTTCCTCGCCGAGCGCCCGGCGCAGTCGGGACAGTTCGGCGCGCAGGGTGACCGGGTGCAGCCGGTCGTCGCCGTAGAGGTCGAGGCCGAGCTGTTCGCCGGTGCGACCCTCGGGGTGGTCGAGCAGCAGGACCAGCAGTTCGCTGTGCCGCCGGCCGAGCCGGATACGCCGGCCGCCGACCCGCAGCTCCGCCTCGTCACGGCCGAGCGCGGCGACGTGCACCACGTCGGGTTCGGGCGGCGCGGCGTTGGCCAGGAACGCCTCGGCGGCCCGCGCGGTGGCCCGGACCAGGGCGAGGCTCTGCGGGTTGGCCAGGTGGTCGCCGCCGGTGATGTCGACCGCGCCGAGCAGCCGGCCGGTGGCCGGGTCGTGGATCGGGGCGGCGGCGCAGGTCCAGCGCTGCACCGGCCGGACGAAGTGCTCGGTGGCGAAGATCTGCACGCTGTGGTCGACGGCGAGGGCCGTGCCGGGAGCGTTGGTGCCGGCGTGGGTCTCGTCCCAGCGGGCGCCGGGCACGAAGTTCATCCGCTCCGCGTGCCGGAGCACCCCCGGATGGCCCTCCACCCAGAGCAGCCGCCCGTACGCGTCGCAGACCGCCATCAGGTGCGCGCCGTCGAGGGCGATGCCGCCGAGCAGGTCACGGAAGAGCGGCAGCACCCGGGCCAGCGGGTGCCCCGTCCGGTAACTCTCCAGCGCGGCGTCGGTGAGGTCGACCGGCGCGGTGGTCTCCGGGTCCAGCAGCGCCGACCGCTCCCACGAGCGCCGGACCACCTCGCGGACGCGGTCCGGCGCCCGACCGGTGAGGAACGCTTCGTGGGCGGCGCCGACCTGCGCGATCCGCTCCGCCGGATCGGCACCGAATTCCAGGGCGAGCCACGGGTCAGCCATCGGCGACCTCCTCGCGCCCATCGTGACCCACCTCACCCGGGATCGCCAAGCCGTCGCCATCTTGTCGTCGACAAGTTGCCGCCTCGGTCGCAAACGCGCAGCGCATCCTCGGGACCGCCGCCCGCAGTGATCCCGAGATTCCGCTGCGTCGACATTCGCCGGTTCCGGCGGCCCGCGACCCGGCCGCGGGCGGGCGCCTCCGCCCGCTGCCGGCCGTGGGTGGCACACCATGGGCGGCCTGGGGGGGATGGCACCCATGGTGTGCCACGAACAGGTGCTGACCGCCGGTCAGCCGAACGCCGCGTCCAGGATGTCCAGGCCCCGGATCAACTCCTCGTCGGGGATGACGAGCGGGGGCAGGAAACGCAGCACGTTGCCGTACGTGCCGCAGGTGAGGGTGAGCAGGCCGGCGGCGTGGCAGGCCGCCGAGATCGCCGCCGTGGCGGCCGGGTCCGGGGTCAGGCTGCCCGGCTGCACGATCTCCACGGCGAGCATCGCGCCGCGCCCGCGTACCTCGGCGACGCGCGGGTCGCGGGCGGCGATCGCCCGCAGCCGGTCGACCATGGTCGCGCCGATCCGCCGGGCGGCGGCGGCCAGGTCCAGCTCGTGCATGGTCTCGATAGCCGCCAGCGCGGCGGCACAGGCGATCGGGTTGCCGCCGTACGTGCCGCCGAGACCGCCGACGTGCACCGCGTCCATCAGCTCCGCCCGCCCGGTCACGGCGGCCAGCGGCAGACCGCCGGCGATGCCCTTGGCCAGGGTTACCAGGTCCGGCTCGACGCCCTCGTGCTGGCAGGCGAACCAGTCCCCGGTCCGGCAGAACCCGGTCTGGATCTCGTCGGCCACGAAGACCACCCCGGTGGCTGTCGCCCACTCGCGCAGCGCCGGCAGGAACCCCTCCGCGGGTACGACGAAGCCGCCCTCGCCCTGGATCGGCTCGATCAGCAGGGCGGCCACGTTCTCCGCGCCGACCTGCTTCTCCACCAGCTCGATCGCCCGGGCCGCGGCGGTCGCACCGTCGAGCCCACCGTCGCGCAGCGGGTACGACATCGGCACCCGGTAGATCTCCCCGGCGAACGGCCCGAACCGGTGCTTGTACGGCATGTTCTTCGCGGTCAGCGCCATGGTCAGGTTGGTCCGGCCGTGGTACGCGTGGTCGAAGACCACCACCGCCGGCCGCCCGGTGGCGTGCCGGGCGATCTTCACGGCGTTCTCCACCGCCTCGGCACCCGAGTTGAACAGCGCCGAGCGCTTTTCGAAGCCTCCCGGCGTCAGCGCGTTGAGCTGCTCGCACACCGCCACGTACGACTCGTAGGGGGCGACCATGAAGCAGGTGTGGGTGAAGCGCTCGACCTGCGCCTTGACCGCCTCGACCACCCGTGGGGCGGAGTTGCCGACGTTGGTGACCGCGATGCCGGCGGCGAAGTCGATCCACTCCCGACCGTCGACGTCGGTGATCGTGCCGCCGCCGGCCCGGTCCACGTACGCCGGGATGACGCTCCCGACCCCACGGGCGACCGCCGCGCCCCGCCGCTTGTGCAGTTCCTCGCTCGACGTCATGGCTCAGCCTTCGATGTTGTGCATGACGTGCTTGATCCGGGTGTAGTCCTCCAGGCTGTAGACCGAGAGGTCCTTGCCGTGCCCTGAGTGCTTGAAGCCGCCGTGCGGCATCTCAGAGATGAACGGGATGTGGGTGTTCACCCAGACGCAGCCGAAGTCGAGCCGACGGGTCATCCGCATCGCCCGGCCGTGGTCCTTGGTCCATACCGAGGCGGACAGGCCGTACTCGACGCCGTTGGCCCAGCGCACCGCCTCGTCCTCATCCGAGAAACGCTGCACCGTGATGACCGGGCCGAACACCTCGTCCTGGATGATCTCGTCGGCCTGCTGCACCCCGGACACCACCGTCGGGGCGTAGAAATAGCCGCGCTCGCCGACCTGCGAGCCGCCGGTCTCGACCTTCGCGTGGCCGGGCAACCGGTCCAGGAAGCCGCGTACCCGGGCGAGCTGGTTGGCGTTGTTCAGCGGGCCGTAGAGCACGTCCTCGTCGTCCGGCGCGCCGGTCTTCGTGTTGCGGGCCTGCTCGGCGAGGGCGGCGACGAAGTCGTCGTAGACGCCGGGACCGGCGAGCACCCGGGTCGCGGCGGTGCAGTCCTGGCCGGCGTTGAAGTAGCCGCCCACCGCGATCGCCTCGGCCGCCGCCGCGATGTCCGCGTCGTCGAAGAGCACCACCGGGGCCTTGCCGCCCAGCTCCAGGTGGGTCCGCTTGAGGTCCGGCGCCGCCGCGGCGGCGACCTCCATGCCGGCCCGGGTCGAGCCGGTGATCGACACTAGCTGCGGCGTCGGGTGGGCGACGAGGGCTCGGCCGGTGTCCCGGTTGCCGCAGATCACGTTGAACACGCCCGGCGGGAAGAACTCGGAAGCGATCTCGGCCAGCAGCAGCGTCGACACCGGGGTGGTGTCGGACGGCTTGAGCACCACGGTGTTGCCGGCGGCCAGCGCCGGGGCGATCTTCCAGACCGCCATCATCAGCGGGTAGTTCCACGGGGTGACCTGGGCGCAGACGCCGAGCGGCTCGCGCCGCACGTACGAGGTGTGGCCCGCCAGGTACTCGCCGGCCGAGCGGCCCTCCAGCAGGCGGGCGGCGCCGGCGAAGAAGCGGAACTCGTCGACGGCCGGGGGCAGCTCCTCGTCGGCGGTGAGCTGGCGCGGCTTGCCGGTGTTGCGTACCTCGGCGTCGACCAGGTCGGCGGCGCGGGCCTCGACCGCGTCGGCGAGCTTGAGCAGGGCCTTCTGCCGCTCGGCCGGGGTGGTGTCCCGCCACGTCTCGAACGCCGCGGCGGCGGCCTTCATCGCCGCGTCCACGTCCGCGGCTCCCGAGACCGGCGCCTGGGCGAAGACCTCCCCGGTGCACGGGTCGATCAGGTCGGCGTAGCCGCCGTCCACCGGGTCGACGTACTCGCCGTTGACGAAGTTGCGCAGCTGTTGCTGATCACTCATCAGAAGTCTCCGAGGGTGGCCGGGGAAGGTCAGCGGAGGTTATCGCAATCTGACTGCCATCTTGGCTACTGAATTCGCAACAGACAAGGGCTAAGGCAACTGTTTCCGCGTGAGGGTGGCGTCGTCTACGCTGCCGGTCGTGGAGCCGAGAGCCTTCTTCGTCGCCGGCCGCCCCGTTCACGGCGAGGGCGAGCTGACCGTCACCCACCCGTACGACGGCCGGACGGTCGGGCGTACCACCCTCGCCACGCCCGACCAGGTCGAGGCCGCCGTCGCGGCAGCCGCCGGCGTGGCCGCGGCGGCCGCGGCCCTGCCCGCGCACGCCCGCGCGGCGGCGCTGGACCACGTCTCCCGCCGGCTCGCCGAACGCGCCGACGAGGTCGCCACGCTGATCACCGCCGAGAACGGCAAGCCGGTCAAGTGGGCGAAGGCCGAGGTGGGTCGGGCGGTCTCGACGTTCCGGTGGGCGGCCGAGGAGGCCCGGCGTTTCTCCGGTGAACTGCAACGCCTGGACACCGACCCGGCGGCGACCGGGCGGATCGCGCTGGTCCGGCGGGTGCCGAAGGGGCCCGTGCTGGGCATCGCGCCGTTCAACTTCCCGCTGAACCTGGTCGCGCACAAGGTCGCCCCGGCCATCGCCGTCGGCGCGCCGATCGTCGTCAAGCCGGCCCCGGCCACCCCGCTGTCCGCGCTGCTGCTCGGCGAGATCCTCGCCGAGACCGAGCTGCCCGAGGGGATGTTCTCGGTGCTGCCGCTGCCCAACGAGCGCGCCGCCGAACTCGTCGCCGACCCCCGGCTGCCGGTGGTGTCGTTCACCGGCTCCGGGCCGGTCGGCGCGGCCATCCGCCGGGCCGTCCCCGACAAGCACGTGACCCTCGAACTCGGCGGCAACGCGGCGGCGGTGATCTGCGAGGACTGGAGCTCCGACGAGGACCTGACCTTCGCCGCGCACCGGATCGCCACCTTCTCCAACTATCAGGCCGGGCAGTCGTGCATCGCCGTGCAGCGGGTGTACGTGCACGAATGGCTCTACGACGGCTTCCTGCCCCGGCTGGTCGCGGCGGTGGAGGCGCTGCGGACCGGAGACCCGACCTCCGAACTGACCGACGTCGGCCCGCTGGTCTCCGTCGCGGCGGCCGAGCGGGTCGAGGCGTGGGTGGACGAGGCGGTCGCCGCCGGCGCCACCATCGAGGTCGGCGGCCGGCGGGAGGGCGCGACCTACCCGCCGACCGTGCTGACCGGGGTGCCTTCGTCGGCCAAGGTCAGTGCGGAAGAGGTGTTCGGGCCGGTGCTGGTGGTCGCCCGGGTCGAGAGCGACCAGGCCGCGTTCGCCGCCGTCAACGACTCGGCGTACGGGCTGCAGGCCGGCGTCTTCACGCACAACCTGCAGACCGCGTTCCTGGCGTCCCGGACGCTCGACGTCGGCGGGGTGATCGTGGGAGACGTGCCGTCGTACCGGGCCGACCAGATGCCGTACGGCGGGGTGAAGGGCTCCGGCGTCGGGCGGGAAGGGCTGCGCAGCGCGATGGAGGACTACACCGAGCCGCGCGTGATGGTCCTGACCGGGCTGGCGCTGTAGCTTCCCGGCCCGCCCGGTCACCAGGTGCCGTCGTCACGTACCCGGGCGGGGGCGCGGCCGAGCAGCAGGGTGGTCAGGGCGGCGTCGATGTCCGGGCCGAGGAACCACTCGCCGGCCTGGTCGAGCGCGAAGATCCGCCCTTGCTCGTCGACGGCGATGATGCTCTCCTGGCGCTCCGTCCCGAGTGGAAAGAGCCCTACACCCAGCACCTGGGCGAAATCGGCGAGCGTGTCGGCTGTATGGGCCACGTGGCGTGGACGGATGTTGAATCGGGAGATCCATACCTGTTCACCGGGGCCCTTGCGTCCGGTCACGAGACCTGGGAACGCGGTTAGGGTCCGCATTGCGGCTGGGAACACCTGGTGATGCTGCCTCTTGCCGGCCACGGCCGTCACGTCTCGCACTGATGCCGTGGCCAGCACCTCATCGCCGAAGTGCGGACGCCAACCGGCAAGCACCAGCGCGTTGGTGACCTCGCTGGGAAAGCGACCCGGATCGGCCATTCGTAAGGGCATCATCCGGCGTCAGCGTGAGTACTTCTGGGCTGCCCTTCCCTTCACCGCCGAGGAGGCGGCGCTGATCAAGGGCATCCGGCGGCGGACGTTCGTGATGTTCGAGGAGCAGCTGCAGCGGGCCGGTGACCCGGGCGCTGACCCGACCATCGCCACCACCGCCCCTTGAGCAGGGGGTAACTGCGCTGCGGGTGGCTCGGCGACCTGGTGGCCGCGACACCGGACCTGGGCACCGGGCACGCCGATCTGCTGCGCGAGCGGTGGGCCGAAGAGGCCCGTGCGGACCTCTGCCCGGCCCGAGACTGATCCGCTGGCTACCGTGAGGTGGTGACGCGTACGCGGAAGGCCGCTCTCTGGGCGACGGGGATCGTGCTGGGCCTGGTGATCGGGCTGCTCACCATCGGTGGCGCCGGAGGCATCGCCATGGGTATCGGGATCGGAGTGGCGTTCGGGATCGCGTTCACCGGCGTCGGCCGGAAGTCCGACCGGCCGTGACGGCCGGGGGAATCCCGTACCGGCCACCGGCCGACGTCGCGGAGGCGCTGCGCGTACAGGAGGAGTTGCGGTCGCGGGTGGATCTGGTCGGGCCGGGACCGACCGCGCCCACGACGGTGGCCGGCCTCGACGTCGCGTACGCGGAGGGCGGTGACCGGCTCGCGGCGGCCGTCACCGTGCTGGACGCCGGCACCCTGGCCGTGGTCGACGAGGCGGTCAGCGTGGGCCGGCCCGCCTTCGGGTACGTGCCGGGGCTGTTCGCCTTCCGCGAGCTGCCCGCGTTGCTGGAGGCCCTGGACCGGCTGACCGTCCGCCCCGACCTGCTGGTCTGCGACGGGCACGGGCTGGCACACCCGCGCCGGTTCGGGCTGGCCTGCCATCTCGGCCTGGTCACCGGGCTGCCCGCGATCGGCGTCGGCAAGACCCCGCTGGTCGGCGAGTGGGACGAGCCGGGCCCGGAGCGGGGGGCCTGGACGCCGCTGCGCGACGGCGGTGAGGTGGTCGGCCGGGTGCTGCGTACCCGGGACGGGGTGAAGCCGGTGTTCGTGAGCGTCGGCCATCGGATGAGCCTGAACAACGCCGTCGACCGGGTGCTCGCGTTGACGCCGCGCTACCGGCTGCCGGAGACCACCCGGGCGGCCGACCGGCTGTGCCGGCGGACACTGGCCGCCGCCCTCGCCTGACGGTCCGCCACCGCTCGCCAGGCGGCTGTCCGCAGGGCCCCGATCGTCCGTCGCCGGGCGTCCACCGGCGCGCTCACCGGCGGCTGTCGGCGGGCTGCCCTGACTAGCGGGCGTCGAGGGTGTCGGGGCCGGAGGAGGTGTCGCGGCGCACATGTGGAGCGCTCGATGGGCGGGTGCCGGCCAGGCCCGGTAGTACCCTGACCGGCGGACCCGGACGGGGTGGATGCGGTGAGGTGGAGATGTCGGTGGGGCGGCATGCGACGCGGCTGGCCATGGTCGGCGTGATGCTGGGCGGCCTGGTGGCCGTCGGTGCGTCTCCGGCGTTCGCCGAGGACGACCGGGTATCGGTGCGCGTCGGGGACAGCTTCAAGGTCGGCGGATCGCCCGGCACGGTGGCGGTCGAGGTGCGCAAGCGTACCGACGGCTGTGTGCTGCTGCGGACCACGTTGGGCCTGCGGCTCGACGGCCTCGCGGCCAACCAGGTCGAAGTGCACGTCAACTATGACGGGCGCTGGTGGCCGGTGCCCGTCTCCGGTGGCGGTGGCACGGTGCGCACATCGTCCACGTCCCCGGCCAAGCCGAACCTGTGCGAGGGCAAGGAGATCACGGTCCGCTACCGGGTCGCCTTTCTGAACGGCGCGCCCGGCGGGCGGGTGATCGTCGTCGGCGAGGCGACCACCGCGGTCGGCCGGGAAATCGGCCGGGCAGCCGATGAGGCCCGCGTGGTGGGCGGGGCGAAGGCCGTGACGCCGTCCCCGACGCCGACTCGGAAGCCGTCCCCGACCCCCACCCCGAGCGCCGCGACGACGCCGGCGGGCGAGGCCGACCGCGGGACCGCCGTGGCGGCCGCGCTCGCCCCGACCGCCGGGGCCAGCGCCGCGGCGGCCGAGACATCCTCCGGAGGTTCCCCGATCATGTGGGTCGGTATCGCCCTGGTGCTCGTCGGCGCCGCCCTCATCGTGCTGCTGGTGCGCCGCAACCGGGCGGAGAAATCAGCCGAGGGGGGCATCGGCTACCCGCCGGTCCCGCTGCCGCGCAGCGCCGGCACCACGTACCGCTCCGGGGCCCCGGCGGGCCAGGTGTACGGGCAGCAGCCGGCCACCTCCACCGTCTACGGCGGGGCCGCGGCGCCCCGCCCGACCGGCAACGTGTACGGCGCTCCCGCCGGGGGAGACCGCCCGGGTGGCGAACCGCCGGCGCCTGCCGGCGGCGACGCCACCACGGTGCTGCCCCGCCCACCCCGCTGAGCCCGGGCCCGGCCGCCCGTCGGGGGTTACGGTGACGGTGTGTGGTGGCGACATGAGTGGTGTCGCCGCCACGGCGGCCGGTGGGCGTTCGAGGAGGTCGAGATGATCTCGCTCGGTGGCGCGGTGCCGGCACAGGTTCGCCGATAAGATCGCGTGCGCCGGACGGCACCGCCGACCGGTGAGACCGCATACGTGGAAGGAGCCGCGCCGTGGCCCTGGACCCGCAGTTGCTCGAGATCCTCGCCTGCCCGGACACGCACCACGCCCCGCTCGACTACGACCCGCAGGCGCAGACGCTGACCTGTACGGAGTGCGGCCGGATCTTTGAGGTCCGCGATGACGTGCCGGTCCTGCTGCTGGACGAGGCGCGCGGCGGGCCCGCGGGCGACGACGCGCGCGGCGGTTCGGGGTCGCAGCGGTGATGGAGGGTACGGCCGGGGTCAGCGGCCATCGGCACGCGGACGAGTCGCTGCTGGACAACCCGGATCTGCTCGCCGAGCAGGATCCCGGCGGCATGCTCCGGTTCACCGCCTCGGCCGGCGCCCAGGTACGCGAGTCGGCGGCGCTGGCGGCTGAGGCGAATCTGAGCGTGCTCGCCGACGAGGGGCGGCCGCGGGCAGTGGTCATCGCGGGCATCGGCACCGCCGGGCGGACCGGGGACGTGCTGGCCACGGTCGCCGGGCCGCGCTGCCCGGTGCCCGTCATCCCGCACCGCAGCGCCGGTGTCCCGGGCTGGGTGGGCGCGGCGGACGTGGTGATCGCGGTCAGCGCCTCCGGCCGCAGTCCCGAGGCGCTGGGTGCCGCCGAGGCCGCGCACCGGCGGGGGGCCCGGCTGGTCGCCGTCGGTGCACCGGACTCCCAGTTGCAGTCGGTGGCCGAGCGGGCCCGGGCGCCGTTCATCCCGGTGCCCCGGCGCGCCCCGGCGCGGGCCAGTCTCTGGGCGCTCACCGTTCCGGTCCTGCTCGCCGCCCGTACGCTCGGGCTGGTGAAGGTCAACGAGGCGGACCTGGCCGAGACGGCGGCCCGGCTGGACGCGGACGCCGACCGGTCCCGGCCTACCGCCGAGTCCTTCGTCAACCCGGCGAAGTCGCTGGCCCTGGGCCTGGCCGGGTCGATCCCGATCGTGTGGGGTTCGTCCCCGCTGGCCACGGTGGCTGCCCGCCGGTTCGGTGACACGCTCTCGGCCAACGCCCGCTACCCGGTGACCGCCGGGGCGCTGGGCGAGGCGGGCCGGGGCCGGGTCGGCCTGCTCGACGGCGTCTTCGGTGGGCTGGCCGAGGGGGAGCGGGACATCTTCGCCGACCCGGACGAGGTCGGCGGCGATGCCACCCGGCTGCGGTTGGTGCTGCTGCGCGACGGCGGCCTGAACGCCGAGGACGACACCGACGAGCCGCTGGCCGTGGAGGAACGCCGGGCCGATGCGGTGCAGACCCTCGCCGAGCGGCGCGGGGTGCGCTGCGACGTGGTCACCGCTGAGGGCGGGTCGGCGCTGGAGCGGCTCGCCTCGCTGATCGCGGTCCCGGACTTCGCCTCGGTCTACCTCGCCCTGGCCCACGGGCTGGACCCGATGGCCGTACCGGCCGTCACGGAGATGAAGGAGCTGGCAAACCCGTGAGCGAGCGAACCATCAGCGAGGCGGCGGCGTGAGCGCGAACGGGGGCACGAGGGCGATCGTCGCCGCCCTGCTGGCCAACATCGGCATCGCCGTCACCAAGTTCGTCGCGTTCCTGCTGACCGGCTCGTCGTCGATGCTGGCCGAGTCGATCCACTCGGTCGCCGACTCCGGCAACCAGGGGCTGCTGCTGCTCGGCGGCCGGCGGGCCCAGCGGGAGGCCACTCCGCAGCACCCGTTCGGCTACGGCCGGGAGCGCTACATCTACGCGTTCATCGTGTCGATCGTGCTGTTCAGCCTTGGTGGTCTGTTCGCGCTGTACGAGGCGTACCACAAGTGGTCGCACCCGGAGGCGATCACCAAGTGGCAGGCGGTGCCGGTGATCGTGCTGGTGGTCGCGATCGTGATGGAGGGCTTCTCCTTCCGTACGGCCATCAAGGAGTCCAACCAGATCCGGGGCAAGCAGTCGTGGGTGCACTTCATCCGCCGGGCCAAGGCCCCGGAGCTGCCGGTGGTGCTGCTGGAGGACTTCGGCGCGCTGGTCGGTCTGGTCTTCGCGCTCTTCGGCGTCGGCATGACGCTGGCCACCGGCAACGGCCGGTGGGACGCCCTCGGCACGGCGATGATCGGCGTGCTGCTGGTGGCCATCGCGATCATCCTGGCCGTCGAGACGAAGAGCCTGCTGCTGGGTGAGGGCGCCGAGCCGAAGGACCTGGCCGCGATCGAGCGGGCCGTCACCGCCGGCCCGGAGGTGGAGCGGATCATTCACATGAAGACCCTCTACCTGGGGCCGGAGGAGCTGATGGTGGCCGCGAAGATCGCCGTGCCGCCCTGCGAGACGGCCGAGGAACTGGCCCGGGGTATCAACGCCGTGGAGGCGCGGATCCGTTCCGCTGTGCCGATCGCCCGGGTCATCTATCTGGAGCCCGACATCTACAGTGCGGCGGCGGACCGGGCCGGCAGCGGTTCGGCCTCGCACACCGCGGTCCCGCAGCCCGACGAGGCCGGACCGGGTGAGGCGGCCGGGCCGGCTGGGAGTTGACCGTGGAGCTGTTGCAGGGCCGGATCCGGGACTACGCCTGGGGCTCGCGTACCGCGATCGCCGAGTTGCAGGGGCGACCGGCGCCGAGCGACGGGCCGGAGGCCGAGCTGTGGCTGGGTGCCCATCCGGGCGCCCCGGCCACGGTGGACCGGGACGGCAGCCCGGTCAGCCTCAGCGAGCTGCTGCTGGCCGAGCCGGCGCACTGGCTGGGCGAGCGGGTGGTCGGCCGGTTCGGCACCCGGCTGCCGTTTCTGCTGAAGGTGCTGGCCGCGGACGCCCCGCTCAGCCTCCAGGCCCATCCGGACGCCGAGCAGGCCCGGGCCGGCCACGCGGCCGACACCGACCGGGTCAACTACGTCGACCCGTACCACAAGCCGGAGCTGCTGGTGGCGCTCTCCGAGTTCGAGGCGCTCTGCGGGTTCCGGGACCCGGCCGAGTCGGCGGCGGCGCTCGCGGCGTTCGGCGTACCGGTGCTGGAGTCGGTGGTGACGGCGCTGCGCACCGGGCCGGCGGGGTTGCGGGAGGCCGTCCGCCTGCTGCTGAGCTGGCCGGAGGCGGAGCGGGCCGGGCTGGTGGCGGCCGTGCTGACGGCGGACGTCGCCGGGCCGGATGCGGTGCTGGCCCGGAGCCTGGCGGTCGACTACCCGGCCGACCCGGGGGTGCTGGTGGCGCTGCTGCTGCACCATGTCCGGCTGGTCCCGGGCGAGGCGATCTGGATGCCGGCCGGCAACCTGCACGCCTATCTGCGCGGCACCGGCGTGGAGATCATGGCGGCCAGCGACAACGTGCTGCGCGGCGGCCTCACCCCGAAGCGGGTGGACGTGGACGAGTTGCTGCGGGTGCTGCGGTTCGAGGTGCTCGACGAGCCGGTGGTCGCGCCGGTCGCGGTGGCGCCCGGGGTGGTGACCTGGCCGGTCCCGGTGGAGGATTTCGCGCTGCATCGGGTCGAGGTGACGGCCGGCGGCCCGGGGGCGCGGTTGACGCTGCCCGGCCCGCGGGTGGTGCTCTGTCGCGTCGGCAAGCTCGCGGTGGACGACGGGGTCGGCACGGTGGTGCTGGGGCCGGGCCAGGCGGCGGTGGGCACCGCGGCCGGCGGGCCGCTGGTGATCGGCGGCGAGGGTGAGGCGTTCGTCGCCACCTGTGGGCTGCGCTGATCGCAGGGCAGCCCACTTGGGGCGAGTCCGACTTTCCCGAAATAGCTTGACGCGACGGTCGCTCAGTGTGACTCTATGGGTACGCAGCGTTGTCGCGACGAAAGGTCCGGTGACGCGCGGGGAACCAAACCGGGGGGATGCACGGGGCGGCCGGACCGTGGGCGGAGAGTCCGTTCACGACCGACCGCCCCGTGCGCTGTCCGCCGAGCGGAACGGACGTCATCGGACAACCGGGCACGGGTGAAGAAGGCCACGCGCGTAAGGTAAAGCTGCGCAGCACTTCGTTCGACAGGAGCTTCCATGACCAGCACCCTCCCGGCGACCCCCAGCGGCGCGTCGTCCGAGGCCCGGCCGACCACCCTCGCCGAGGGCGACTACAAGGTGGCGGATCTGTCGCTCGCCGCGTTCGGGCGCAAGGAGATCCGGCTCGCCGAGCACGAGATGCCCGGTCTGATGGCGATCCGGCGGGAGTACGCCGACGCCCAGCCGCTCGCCGGCGCGCGAATCACCGGCTCGCTCCACATGACCATCCAGACCGCCGTCCTGATCGAGACCCTGGTGGCGCTCGGCGCGCAGGTCCGCTGGGCGTCCTGCAACATCTTCTCCACCCAGGACCACGCCGCCGCCGCGATCGTCGTCGGCCCGAACGGCACTCCCGAGGCCCCCGCCGGCGTCCCGGTCTACGCCTGGAAGGGCGAGAGCCTGGAGGAGTACTGGTGGTGCACCGAGCAGGTGCTCACCTGGCCGGACGGGCAGGGCCCCAACATGATCCTGGACGACGGCGGCGACGCCACCCTGCTCGTGCACAAGGGCGTCGAGTTCGAGAAGGCCGGCGTCGTGCCGCCGGTCGAGTCCGCCGACTCCGAGGAGTACGCGGTCATCCTCAAGCTGCTGCACCGCTCGCTCGCCGAGGACGGCCAGCGCTGGACCCGGATCGCCGGCGGCATCAAGGGCGTGACCGAGGAGACCACCACCGGCGTGCACCGGCTCTACGAGATGCACCGCAACGGCACCCTGCTCTTCCCGGCCATCAACGTCAACGACTCGGTGACCAAGAGCAAGTTCGACAACAAGTACGGCTGCCGGCATTCGCTCATCGACGGCATCAACCGGGCCACCGACGTGCTGATCGGCGGCAAGATGGCGGTCGTGCTCGGCTACGGCGACGTGGGCAAGGGCTGCGCCGAGTCGCTGCGCGGCCAGGGTGCCCGGGTCGTGGTGACCGAGGTTGACCCGATCTGCGCGCTCCAGGCGGCCATGGACGGCTACCAGGTCGCCACCCTGGACGACGTGGTCGAGCAGGCCGACATCTTCATCACCGCCACCGGCTGCTTCAACGTCATCACCAACGAGCACATGGCCCGGATGAAGCACCAGGCGATCGTCGGCAACATCGGCCACTTCGACAACGAGATCGACATGGCCGGCCTGGCGAAGCGCTCGGACGTGACCCGGGAGAACATCAAGCCGCAGGTCGACGTCTGGCGGTTCGAGGACGGCCACGCGATCATCGTGCTCTCCGAGGGCCGCCTGCTGAACCTGGGCAACGCCACTGGGCACCCGAGCTTCGTCATGTCGAACTCGTTCGCCAACCAGACCATCGCCCAGATCGAGCTCTTCACCAAGACCGCCGAATACCCGATCGGCGTGTACGTGCTTCCCAAGCACCTGGACGAGAAGGTCGCCCGGCTGCACCTGGCCGCGCTCGGCGCCAAGCTGACCACCCTCTCCAAGGAGCAGGCCGCCTACCTCGGCGTGCCGCAGGAGGGGCCGTTCAAGCCGGAGCACTACCGCTACTGAGCCGCACCCGAAGGGACCGGGGTCGACCGCCGCGCGGCCGTCCCGGTCCCTTTCTGGTACGCGGACAATTCCGCCGGCCCCGGCGCGCCGCGCCGGCTCCCGGTGGTCGGGTGGGGCCGGATGGCCCTGGTGACCCTCGCCACCGTCAGGGAAAGCTGGGCTGACCAGCGCTTGTCCGGTTGCCGTCGATCCGGGTGACGTTCGCCTGAACGACTTGACGGCGGCTCGGATCAGGAGGAAGGTATGGCTGCCCTAAGTTAACTGAGGCGTGCCTAACCAATCACGGAGTACCGATGTTCGCCACGTACCTGATCGGCCTGCGGGAGGGCCTGGAGGCGACCCTCGTGGTCAGCATCCTGGTCGCGTTCCTGGTCAAGTCGAACCGCCGCAACCGGCTGCCGCACGTGTGGCTCGGCGTCGGCGCGGCCGTGGCCCTGTCGGTGCTCTTCGGCTGGCTGATCGAGTACACCTCGACCGCGCTGCTGCGGACCTCGGAGTCGCGGGAACTCTTCGACGCGATCACCTCCGTCGCCGCCGTCGTCTTCGTCACCTGGATGATCTTCTGGATGCGCAAGGCCGCCCGGAGCATCGCCGGTGAGCTGCGCGGCAAGCTCACCGAGGCGCTCGCCGTCGGCGCCTTCGCGGTGATGGGCATGGCGTTCCTCGCGGTCATCCGGGAGGGCCTGGAGACCGCACTGATCTTCTACTCCGCCGCGAAGAGCACCGTCGGCGGTGCCGGCCGGGATGCCATGCTCGCGCTGGTCGGGGGCATCGTCACCGCCGTGCTGATCGGCTTCCTGCTCTACCGCAGCGCCCTCAAGCTCAACCTGAGCAAGTTCTTCACCTGGACCGGCGCGCTGCTGATCCTGGTCGCCGCCGGCATCTTCAAGTACGGCGTGCACGACTTCCAGGAAGCCGGCGTGCTGCCCGGCCTCAACAACCACGCCTTCGACATCTCCTCGGTGCTCGACCCGAGCACCTGGTACGCGACCCTGCTCAGCGGCATGTTCAACATCACCGCCGCCCCGAGCGTCCTCGAGATGGTCGCCTGGGTGGCGTACGCGGTGCCGGTGCTCGTCCTCTTCCTGCGCAAGCCGGCCAAGCCGGTCGCCAAGCCGGCCGAGGCGGCGAAGCCCGCCACCGAAGCGTCCGCCAGCCCCGTGCAGCCCGCCTGATCGCCCGTTTCCTGAGGAGACACAGCACCGATGCGTACCACTCGATTCGTCGTGCCCGCCGCCGCCGGGATGCTCGCCGTCGCCGGCCTGGCCGGCTGCAGTGGTGGCGGCGACAAGCCGGACGCGAAGTCCGGCGGGCCGATCGCGGTCAAGGCCACCGACAGCGCCTGTGAGGTGGGCACCACGGAGATCGAGGCCGGTCAGGTGACCTTCAAGGTGACCAACTCCGGGTCCAAGGTCAACGAGTTCTACGTGTACGCCACCGGTGACCGGGTGATGGGCGAGGTGGAGAACATCGCTCCCGGCCTGAGCCGCGAGCTCCGGGTCGAGCTGCCGGCCGGGACGTACGAGACCGCCTGCAAGCCGGGGATGAGCGGCCGGGGCATCCGGGGCGCGCTGAAGGTCAGCGGCACCGCCGCTTCCGTCGCCCCCGACGCCGCGCTGAGCGAGGCCACCGCCAGCTACCAGCGCTACGTCAACAGCCAGACCGCCGCGCTGCTGGCCAAGACCGAGGAGTTCGCGGCCGCGGTCAAGGCCAACGACGTGGCGAAGGCCAAGGCGCTGTACCCGGTCGCCCGGACCTACTTCGAGCGGATCGAGCCGGTCGCGGCGAGCTTCGGCGACCTCGACCCGAAGATCGACGGCCGGGAGGAGGTCGTCGAGGAGGGCATGGCGTGGACCGGCTACCACCGGCTCGAGAAGGACCTCTGGACCGGCGGCGACATCAGCAAGGACGGGCCGATCGCCGACCAGCTGGTCGCCGACGTCAAGGCCCTGGTGGCGAAGGCCAACGCCGAGAAACTCACCCCGCTCCAGCTCGCCAACGGCGCCAAGGCGCTGCTCGACGAGGTGGCCAGTGGCAAGATCACCGGCGAGGAGGAGCGGTACTCGCACACCGACCTCTGGGACTTCAACGCCAACCTCGAGGGCTCCAAGGCGGCGATCGCCGCGCTGCGCCCGGCGCTGGAGCAGCGCTCGCCCGAGCTGGTCAAGCAGCTCGACAGCGAGTTCGCCAACGTGGAGTCGACCCTCGGCAAGCACCGAGCCGGTGACGGCTGGAAGCTCCACACCCAGCTCAGCAAGGCCGAGCTGAAGGAGCTCTCCGACAGCATCAACGCGCTGGCCGAGCCGGTCAGCAAGGTGGCCGCAGTCGTCGCCCGATGACGACCGGGTCCGGAGGTGACGCCATGAGCGAGCGAATCATCGGGCGCAGTGCGGGTCGGCCTCATGGCGACGCCGACCGGCGGGAGGCGACGGCATGAGTGAGCAGAGCACCGGGACCACACTGTCCCGGCGGCGGGCCATCACCCTGGCGGGGGTCGGCGTGGCCGGCGTGGCCGGCGTGGCGGGCGGAGCGGGTGCGCTGCTCGGCGGTGGCGACCACGCGGCGGCCACCGACAAGGCCGCCGGGGCGGTGCCGTTCCACGGCGAGCACCAGGCCGGCATCACCACCCCGGCCCAGGACCGGCTGCACTTCGTCGCGTTCGACGTGATCACCAAGGACCGGGCGAAGCTCGTCGCGCTCCTGCAGGAGTGGACCGCCGCCGCGGCCCGGATGACCGCGGGCAAGGACGCCGGCCTGGTCGGTGCGGTCGGCGGCGTCCCGGAGGCTCCGCCGGACGACACCGGCGAGGCGCTCGGCCTGCCCCCGTCGCAGCTCACCCTCACCCTGGGCTTCGGCCCGGCGCTGTTCCGCGACGCCCAGGGCAAGGACCGGTTCGGCATCGCCGACAAGCGTCCGGCCGCCCTCGCCGACCTGCCGCACTTCGCCGGGGACGCGCTGCGGCCGGAGATCTCCGGCGGGGACATCTGCGTCCAGGCCTGCGCCAGCGACCCGCAGGTGGCGGTGCACGCCATCCGCAACCTGGCCCGGATCGGCATGGGTGTGGTCAGCGTCCGCTGGTCCCAGCTCGGCTTCGGGCGTACCTCGTCGACCTCGCGGGAGCAGGCCACCCCGCGCAACCTGTTCGGTTTCAAGGACGGCACCGCCAACCTGAAGGCCGAGGACGCCACCCTGCTCCGGGAGCAGCTCTGGGCGCAGCCCGGCGACGGGCCGGACTGGATGACCGGCGGGTCGTACCTGGTCACCCGCAAGATCCGGATGTTGATCGAGACGTGGGACCGCAGCTCGCTGGCCGAGCAGGAGCAGATCGTCGGCCGGACCAAGGGCAGCGGCGCCCCGCTGGGGCGGGCCGGCGAGTTCGACGCGCCGGACTTCGCCGCCAAGGGCGACGACGGGCAGCCGGTGATCGCCGAGACCGCGCACGTCCGGCTCGCCCACCCCTCGCTGAACAACGGGGCGCATCTGCTGCGTCGCGGCTACAACTTCGTGGACGGCTCGGACGGTTTGGGCCGGCTCGACGCCGGGCTCTTCTTCATGGCGTACCAGCGGGACCCGCGCCGGCAGTTCGTGCCGATCCAGACCCGGCTCGCCCGGAACGACGCGATGAACGAGTACCTGCGACACGTCTCCAGCGGGCTCTTCGCCTGCCCGCCGGGCGTCCGCGACGCCGCCGACTGGTGGGGTCGCGCCCTCTTCTCCTGATCGCCGCACCCGGGCCCGGCGCGGCCTGGCCCTACCGGTCGATCGCGGGCGCCTCAGCCCACCCGTCCGGAAGCGGGTCGGGTCGGGTCACCCGTCAGCGATCAACGAGGTCCGTTCGGGCCGGCCGGGGCCAGGTGGGTGAGGGCTCCGCCTCGACCGGGGTGGGCTGTCCGCGTACCGGATCGGGTTGGGTGGGGACGGCGCGTGCCGGCGCGGCGGGCCGTAGTGGGGCCGCGGCCGGCGCTGCGGTCGGCGGGCTTGCGGGCGGTGCCGTGGCTGCGGTCGGCGGGGCCAGCTCCGGCCAGAGGGCGGCGGTGACCATTCGGGTACGCCCCAGCCGGTAGGCGGCGCGCCGGCCACGCTCGGCCAGCACGGCGGCCAGGTACGCCGGCTCGGGCGCGGCCCACGGCGGAGGCGGCGAGGTGACCGCGGCGACCTCGGCCCAGAGCTGCCGGCCCAGCCGGCTGCGGTCCGGCTCGGCGAGCTGGTGCACCCGGCCGAGATACTGCCGCACGGCCAGGGCCAACCCGTCGTCCACCCGGGTCAGGTCGAGGCTCCGCGCCCAGCCGAGCAGCGGCGGCACGGCCGGCGGAGCCGGGCGCCAGCTGCCCGCGCCCCGGGTGTGCACCACCAGCGTGCCGGCCACCAGGTCGCCCAGCCGTCGCCCGCGCGGGTCGGTCAGCATCACCGTCACGCTCGCCACCCAGCTCAGCAGCGGCAGCACCAGGCCCGGCCACTCCACCGCGACGCCGACCAAGGCCCGGGTCAGCGACTGGCCGATCCCCACCGGGCCGCCGTCGGCGCGGACCACCCGCAGCCCCACGGCCAGCTTGCCGAGCGTCCGGCCCCCGACGAAGCGTTCCATCAGCACCGGGTAGCCGACCAGCACGACGACCACCAGCACCGTCTGCAACGCGCCGGACAGCGCGGCGTCCACGATGTCCCACGGCAGGCTGAACAGCACCACCGACAGCCCGACGGCCAGCAGCAGCGCCACCGCCAGCTGGGCCAGCAGGTCGATCAGCAGGGCCAGCACCCGGGAGCCCAGCCGGGCCGCCCGGACGTCCAGCTCCACCGCCTCGCCGCTGACCAGACCGGCGTCGGTCGAGCGCGCCGGGGAGGGAGGTTGCGCTCTCACCCGGACAGTGAACACTATGAGCGCCAGACGGGGGAGGCAGCGTGGATGTCGACGCGTACGTGGCGGCGCACGGCGCCGAGTGGCGGCGGCTGGAGCAGTTGACCGGGCGGCGCCGGCTCGACGCGGCCGAGGTCGACGAGCTGGTCGTGCTCTACCAGCGGGCCGCCACCCACCTGTCCGCGCTGCGCAGCCGCGCACCCGATCCGGTGCTGGTCAACCGCCTCTCCCAGCTGGTGCTGGCGGCCCGGGCGCGGATCACCGGCCGGCCCCGGCCGTCCTGGGCGGCGGTCCGCCGCTTCCTCCTCGCCGACCTGCCGGCCGCCCTCTACCGGGCCTGGCCCTGGTGGTGCGGGGTGGCGACCGGGTTCAGCGCGCTCAGCTTCTTCCTCATCTGGTTCGTCGCCGGCCACCCGGACACCGCCGCCGCGTTCATCGGCGAGGAGGCCGCCGGGCAGCTGGTCGACTCGGGCTTCGCCGGCTACTACACCGAGTTCGCCGCGCCGACCTTCGCGTTCCATCTGTGGACACACAACGCCTGGCTCGCCGCGCAGTGCCTCGCCGCCGGGGTACTGGTGGTGCCGGTGTTCTATCTGCTGTGGCAGAACGCGCTGAACATCGGCGTGGTCGGCGGCGTGATGATCTCGTACGGCCGGGGCGACGTCTTCTTCGGGCTGATCACCCCGCACGGGCTGCTCGAACTGACCGGGATCTTCGTGGCGGCCGGGGTCGGGCTGCGTACCGGCTGGGCGTGGATCGCGCCGCCCGCGCACCTGAGCCGCGGCCGGGCGGTCGCCGAGGCCGGCCGCTCAGCGATCGTGGTGGCCGCCGGGCTGGTCGGGCTCTTCGCGGTCTCCGCGCTGCTGGAGGCGTTCGTGACCCCGGCGCCGCTGCCGGTCGCCGTCCGGGTGGCCGTCGGCGCCACCGTCTGGCTGGCCTTCCTGGCGTACGCCCTGCTGCTCGGCCGCCACGCCGCCACTCGCCGGGCATCCCGCGTCCCCGGCGGCGCTGCCCCGGTGGCCCGGCTTTCCGAGCATGAGTGGCCATCCGGCGCGGAACAGCCGCGCTTTCCGTGAAGCTGGCCGGGCCTTGAGCGGACGGTCAGAGTTGGCCGAGGGATTTGAGGCGGAGGTAGGTGTCGGCGACCGTCGGGGCGAGCCGGTCGGCGGGAGCGTCCACGACGGTCACCCCGTGCCGGCCCAGGGCGGCCCGTACCCGGTCCCGTTCGGCCAGCGCCCGCCAGGCCGCCGCCGCCGCGTACGCGTCGTCCGGGCCGGTCGGCGGGGCGACGGTGAGCCCGGTCAGCACCGGGTCGTGGGTCGCCGCGATCACCACCCGGTGCCGGGCGGCCAGCCGGGGCAGCACCGGCAGCAGCCCTTCGCCGAGCGCGCCCGCCTCCAGCGCGGTGAAGAGCACCACCAGGCTGCGTTGCCGCTCCCGGCGCAGCACCTCACCAGCGATCAGTTCGAAGTCGGTTTCCACCAGCGCCGGCTGGAGCGGGGCGACCGCGTCCACCAGGCGGGCGAGCAGCGCGGGCCGGCCGCTGCCGGTGACCGTGGCGCGGACGGAGGCGTCGGCGGCGAGCAGGTCGACCCGGTCACCGGCCCGGGCGGCCAGCGCGGTGAGCAGCAGCGCCGCGTCGATCGCCGTGTCCAGCCGGGGCTCGTCGCCGATGCGTACCGCCGAGGTGCGGCCGGTGTCCAGGACGCAGACCAGCCGACGGTCCCGCTCCGGCCGCCAGGTACGCACCAGCACGTCGGAGCGGCGCGCGCTGGCCCGCCAGTCGATCGAGCGCACGTCGTCGCCGACGACGTATTCGCGCAGGGTGTCGAACTCGGTGCCGTGGCCGCGTCCCCGGGTCACCTGGACGCCGTCGATGACCCGCAGCTTCGCCAGTTTCTCGGGCAGGTGCCGCCGGGAGTCGAAGCGGGGCAGCACGCGTAGCGTCCACGGTGGCGTGGCCGGGTGGCCGGCGCGCTGCCGGAACGCCAGCCGCAGCGGCCCGAGCGAGCGTACGGCCAGCGCCGCGGCGGGCCGGTCGCCACGCCGGGCCGGGGCGAGGCGGACGGGCAGCGCGATCGTCCCGCCCGGCTCGACGGTCAACACCCGTCCCGGCGGTACGTCCGGCCGGGCCCCCGCCGACGGCAGCCAGGCATCGCGCACCTGGGCACGCAGCGTACGGTCGGCGGTGTTGGCCAGGTGCAGGGTGACCGTGGCGGTGCCGCCCAGCCGGATCGCCCGGTCCCCGGTGCGGGTGGCGGTGAGCGCGTGCAGCGGTGCCGCGAGGGCCCAGTCGATTGCGACGAGCAGCAGCACGGCACCGGTCATCACCGCGACGCCGAGGAACGGTGCCGGCCAGGCCGGCAGGGTCGCCGCGCCGATGGCGAGCAGCAGCCCCGCTCGCCAGGTCATCGTGGGGTCGGCACGGTGGCCAGCACCGTGTCCAGCACCGCGTCGACAGTCACGCCCTCCAGCTCCACCTCGGGACGCAGCCGGAGCCGGTGCCGCAGGGTCGGCCGGGCCACCGCCTTCACGTCGTCCGGGGTGACGTGGTTGCGTCCGGCCAGCCAGGACCACGCCTTGGCGGTGTTGAGCAGCGCGGGGCGCCCCGGGGCGAGGCGCCCAGCTCCAGCGCCGGGGTGGCCCGGGTGGCCCGGCACAGGTCCACGAGGTATCCGAAGAGCGGCTCGGCCACGTGCACGCGACCGACCGCCTCCCGGGCGGCGGCCAGGTCGGCCGCGGTGGCCACCGGGCGTACGCCGGCCGCAGCCAGGTCGCGCGGGTCGAAGCCGGCGTGGTGCGCGCGGAGCACGCCCAGTTCCTCGTCGCGGCTGGGCAGCGGCACGGTCAGCTTGAGCAGGAACCGGTCGAGCTGCGCCTCGGGCAGCGGGTAGGTGCCCTCGTACTCGACAGGGTTCTGGGTGGCGGCGACGATGAACGGGTCGGGCAGGGCCCGCCGCTCGCCCTCGACGGAGACCTGCCGTTCCTCCATCACCTCCAGCAGTGCCGACTGGGTCTTCGGCGGCGTCCGGTTGATCTCGTCGGCGAGGAGCAGGTTGGTGAAGACCGGGCCTTCCCGGAAGGTGAACGCGGCGGTGTGCGGGTCGAAGATCAGCGACCCGGTGACGTCGCCGGGCATCAGGTCCGGGGTGAACTGCACCCGCTTGGAGTCCAGGTCGAGGGCGGTGGCCACGGTCCGGATCAGCAGGGTCTTGGCCACCCCGGGTACGCCCTCCAGCAGCACGTGCCCCCGGCAGAGCAGCGCGATCACCAGCCCGGTGACCACCGCGTCCTGGCCGACGACGGCCTTGGCCACCTCGGCCCGCAGCCGGTGCAGGGCGGCCCGGGCGTCGGGCTGCGGGGCGGCCGGTGCGGCGGCGATGACGGGTCCGGTCACCGGGGGTCTCCTTCGGTCGGGTGGGCGACGGTACGGGTCAGGGTGTCCAGGTCGCGGGCCAGGTCCAGCAGTTCCTGGTCGGTGGTCGGCTCGGCGCCGTGCAGCAGCTCCGCCACCCGTTCCGGATCGGCCCCGGCATACGCGGCGACCCGGGCGGCAACTTCGGCCGAGGGCGTGTCGGGCGGCAGGTTGAGCCGGGGCAGCAGCCGGTCCAGCGCGGCGGCGCGCAGGGTCTCGGCGGCCGGGCCCCGGGCACCGGCCCGGCGGTAGAGCCGGGCCCGGCCGAGCACCGTCTCGGCGGAGTGGACGGTCACCGGCAGTGGCTCGGGCACGGGCGGGCCGAGCCGTCGGGCGCGCCAGAGCACCACCAGCAACCCGGCCAGCGAGAGCTGCACCAGCAGTGCCCAGAACCAGGCCGGGAAGGCGTCCCAGAGCGGGTTCTGCCGCGCCGGTGGGCGGTCCGCGCGGTCGTCGTCGAAGTCCCTGCGGGCGCCGTTGCCGTCGCCGTTCCCGGCGGTGGGGCTCGGCGACCAGCCCGGTCCGCTCGGCGCGGGCGCCGGGGCCGGCAGGTCGAGCCAGACCAGCGGTCGGGGGCCGCCGAGCAGGCCGGTGGCGAGAACCCGGTTGCCCCACTCGTCGATGCGGTCGTTGCGGAACGGGTCGCTGGCCCCGATCACCACCACCTCAGTGCGCCACGGCACCCGGACCAGCCCGCCGGAGTAGCAGCGGTCGACCGGCGCGGCGCCGCGGGCGGCGTACCGCTGGCGGTCGGCGGCGGCCGTGCCGGCGCGGGCGGCCTCGGCCAGCCGGCAGGGGTGGCCGTCGGCGTCCGGGGAGGTGGCCCGGGTGGCCCAGCGGCTGTCGGTGCGCCCCAGCGGCAGGTCCAGCTGTTCCAGCATCCGGCGGGGCGGGTCGACCAGCACCAGCCGGCTGCCGGTGGGCAGGTCGGCCAGGGCGGCGACGGTGGCCGGGTGCACCAGTTCCGGGGCCGGTACGAAGAGCGTGGCCGGGCCCAGCCCGGTGGCCAGCAGCGCCTGGCTGGGGTCGGTCTCCCGGCGTACGGTCACGCCCTGCTCGCGCAGCGCCTCGGCCAGCCGGCTGCCGCCGTCGTCGTCGGTGGTGACCGGGGAGAGGAAGCCCTGGTCGGTCGGGTCGGGCTGGTCGACGGCGTGGAACACCAGGGTGGCCACGATCAGCAGCACCGCCAGCCCGAGCGGGATCAGTAGCCGGTGCCGGGGTCGTCGGGGTCGCGGCGGGGCGACCGGGTGGGTCGGGTCGAGGGTGGTGGTCACCGGGGCTCACCGTCCCGGGCCAGCTCGCGGTGCAGGTCGGTGGCGAGGTCGCGCATCCGGCGGTCGTGCTCGGGCGTGGCCGGGCGTTGCGCGTACCAGAGGTCGGAGAAGATCGCGCCAGCGACGTGCAGGGTGGGCCGCACCCCGGGCCGGACGTGGGCGGCAGCCGTGGTCAACTCGGTGACGGTCATCCCGGGGCGCGGCTCCACGACCCGCCGGTCGACCAGCGCGCGGACCATGTCGCGCAGCCGCTCCCGGACGGCTTCGGCGTAGCGGCCCTCGGCGGCGAGCCGGTCGGCGAGGCTGGCGAGACCGGGTGCCGCCGGCTCGGGCGCCCGGGGCGCGGGTACCGGGACGGCCGGGTCCGCCGGTCGGGCCGCCCGCCGCCGGCGCGGCAGCCGGAGTCGGGGCAGCCGCAATCTGGGTAGTCGCAGCCGCGGCCGGCGTAGCCGGGGGATCCGCAGCCGCGGCCGGCGCAGCCGCGGCCGGGGGAGCCGGCGTGGCACCCAGGCCGGGAAGAAGTACCAGGCCAGGGCGGCCAGCAGCGCGGCGAGCAGCAGGAGCAGGGCGGCCAGCGGCAGCGGTACGACGTCCCCGAGCGCGGCGACCGCCTCGGTCCACCACCGGCTCACCGCTGGACCGCCAGCAGGACGGGTTCCGGGGTGCCGGCCGGGGCGCGGGAGAGGCGGATGTCCAGGCCCTCGGTGCGCATCCGGGTCTCCAGGTGCAGGACCGCGTCGAGGCAGGCCAGTGCGGGGTACGCGAGCGCGTTGACGGCGACCCAGGCGGCCGTGGCGACCGGCAGCGCGTACGCGTCGAGGTCGAACAGGCCCAGCAGCCCGAGGCCGTGGTAAACGCCGAGGCCGATGCCGAGCCGGATCAGCCACCAGCCCAGGTAGCCGAGGAGCCGGATGCCGGCGGCCCGCCCGCCGGCGCGGAACGCGAGCGCGAGCGCCCGCCCCGGCGCCCGGTACGCGGGCAGCCGGTCCACCACCAGCGCCGGGACGACCGCGCCGAGCAGCCCGTACGCGACGAACCAGGCCGGCCCGGTCAGCCCCGCGAGGCCGACGGCGAGGCCGACCCCCGCGGCGGCGAGCAGGGTGGCGCCCCACCGGGCGCCGCCGGGGCGCAGCAGTTCCCGCGGCCCGGCCCGGCGGCCGAGCAGCGCGGCCCCGGCGCCTCGGGCGGCCGGGTTGCCGAGCAACGCGATGATCAGCGCCTCGGTCCCGGCGCCGAGCGCGAGCAGCAGCCAGAACCAGCCGAGCCGGTCGGGATCGAGCCAGTACGCCGGCGGGCGCGCGTCGGCCAGCACCCGCAGCGGGTGCAGCAGGGCCTGCTCGGCGAGGGCCAGCAGGACGGCGAGCGGGACCAGCAGCCGGGCCTGGCCACGCAGCAGCAGGACGGCCGAGTCCAGCAGTTCACCCACCGTCAGCGGGCGGCGCGGGAGCACCGCGGTCGGGCCGACGTCGGGCACGCGTACTCCTGGCGGACGGGCGACGGGTGGCGGGCGGCGACACGCCCGAGGGATCATGGTTGCACGGCAGGTCCGATTCCGGTGGACCCGTCCACCGCGGGCGCGCCACGCTGGGCATCCGCGCGGTCAGCGGTGGTGTCGGGCCGTTCCCGGCAGTACCGTGCCGTGATAACGCCGAACCCTCCTAACCGAACGGGGATGGAACGATAAACCCCATGAGAGCCCGGGTACTGGTGGTCGACGACGACCCCGCGCTCGCCGAGATGCTCGGCATCGTCCTGCGCAGCGAGGGTTTCGTGCCCTCCTTCGTCGCGGACGGGGAACGGGCATTGGCCGCATTCCGCGACAGCCGACCCGATATCGTCCTGCTCGACCTGATGCTGCCCGGTATGAGCGGTATCGACGTGGCCCGGGCGATCCGGGCCGAGTCGGGCGTGCCGATCGTCATGCTGACGGCCAAGAGCGACACCGTGGACGTGGTGCTCGGGCTGGAGTCCGGGGCCGACGACTACGTGGTCAAGCCGTTCAAGCCCAAGGAGCTGGTGGCCCGGATGCGGGCCCGGCTGCGCCGGGGCGAGGACGTCGCACCCGAGCTGCTCACCATCGGCCCGCCCGGCAACCAGATCACCATCGACGTGCCGGCGCACACGGTCACCCGGGACGGCGAGGAGGTGAAGCTGACGCCGCTGGAGTTCGACCTGCTGGTCGCGCTCGCCCGCAAACCGCGTCAGGTCTTCACCCGCGAGGTGCTGCTGGAGCAGGTCTGGGGCTACCGGCACGCCGCCGACACCCGCCTGGTCAACGTGCACGTCCAACGGCTGCGGGCCAAGATCGAGCCGGATCCGGAGCGGCCGGAAATCATCCTCACAGTGCGGGGCGTGGGCTACAAGGCGGGTACCGGATAGCCTGGTCATCACTGTGGTGACCGCCCTGCCCCCCGACTCGCCGACCGTCGCGTCCCGCCGGCTCCACGCCGCGCGGGCGCTCTGGCGTGTCCTCGCCGCCCGGGCGGCCCGGCTGGCCGCCAGCGCCCACCAGACCTGGCGGCGGTCGTTGCAGCTGCGCGTGGTGACCATCACCCTGGTCGCCTCCAGCCTGCTGGTCGGCGGGTTCGCCTACCTGATCGCCGACAAGATCACCAGCATCCTGCTGGAGAGCGCACAGACCGACGTCGAGCTGCGGCTGCAACACGGCAGCGACTACGCGGGCAAGCAGTTCCGGACCTTCAACCAGCCGCAGGAGGCCCAGTTCCAGGACACCCTCGACGGCACGGTCAACTACCTTGCCGGGGGTGACCCGACCCAGACCAACGGCGTGGTGGTGGCCATCACCGGGGCGGGCGTCATCGCCCGGACGTCCCCGGCAACCGACATCGGACCCCTGATCAGCCCGCAGTTGCGGGCCTCCGTCGCCGCCGGCAACGTCGCCCACCAGATCGACACCGGGACGCTCGGCGGCCGGCGCACCAAATACCTCGTGTACGGCTCGCCGGTGCCGACCAACTTCGGGCAGGTGGAGCTCTACTACGTCGTACCGCTGGACCGGCAGGACGCCGCGGCCCGAGACGCCCGGGCCACCGTGGTCGCCACGGGGGTGGCGCTGGTGCTCCTGCTCGGCCTGCTCGCCGCCCTGGTCACCCGGCTCGTGGTGACCCCGGTACGGGTGGCCGCGCGGACCGCCCAGCGGCTCTCCGCCGGCCTGCTCGACCAGCGCATGGTGGTCAACGGCGAGGACGACCTGGCCCTGCTCGCCGCCTCGTTCAACCAGATGGCGACGAACCTCCAGCGGCAGATCCTCCGGCTGGAGGAGATGTCCCGGTTGCAGCGCCGCTTCACCTCGGACGTCTCGCACGAGCTGCGTACGCCGCTGACCACGGTCCGGATGGCCGCCGACCTGATCTTCGCCGAGCGGGACGGGTTCGACCCGGCGGTGGCCCGCAGCGCCGAGCTGCTGCAGGCCGAGCTGGACCGGTTCGAGGAACTGCTCACCGACCTGCTGGAGATCAGCCGCTTCGACGCCGGCTTCGCCATGCTGGACGCCGAGCCGACGGACCTGGTGCCGGTGGTGCACCGGGTGACCGAGCGGCTGGCCGGGCTGGCCGAGCGGGTCGGGGTGACCATCGAGCTGGACCTGCCGGACCCGCCGGTGATCGCCGAGGTGGACCCGCGCCGGGTCGAACGGGTGCTGCGCAACCTGATCGGCAACGCGGTCGAGCACGGCGAGGCCAAGCCGGTCCTGATCACCCTCGGCGTGGACCAGAGCGCGGTGGCGATCACGGTGCGGGACCACGGCGTGGGCCTGAAGCCGGGCGAGGAGAAGCTGGTCTTCAACCGCTTCTGGCGGGCCGACCCGTCCCGGGCCCGGCAGACCGGCGGCACCGGCCTCGGCCTGTCCATCAGCCTTGAGGACGCCCGGCTGCACGGCGGGTGGCTGGAGGCATGGGGCGCGCCCGGTAAGGGTGCCCAGTTCCGGCTGACGCTGCCCGCCCGCGCCGGCGATCGGCTGACCACCTCCCCGCTGCGGCTGGTGCCGGCCGACGCCCCGCTGCCGTTCGGCGGCCCCCGCGACGGCGGCCTGCTGGCCATCGGCCCAGGCAGCGACGGGGCGCTGGCGATCGGGCCGGCCGAGAGCGGTGACCGGGCCCAGGTGAACTCGTGAGGCGGCGGCTGCTGACCGTGCTGCTGGCCGGCATGCTGCTGCCCGCCGGGCTGGTCGGCTGCGGCATACCGGACCGGACCGAGGTCCTGGTCGACGGCCGGGGCCCGGCGGCCGGGGCCGGCTCGGTCAACGGCAGCGGCAGCCAACCGCCCGCACGCAGCACGACCACCGACGCCAGGGAATACATCAACGACTACCTCGCCGCCGCCGCAGGGGAGCGGGACGGGGCGTACGACCGGGTCAAGAAGTTCATCGCGCCCGAGGCGCGGAGCCAGCTGAAGAAGAAGCAGCCGAGCGGCGATATCGAGCTGACGGTGGTCCGGCCCTTGCCGCCCCTGGAGACCACGCTGCTGGCCGAGGACGTCAAACAGGTCACGGTGCGGGTGCAGCAGGTCGGCGTGCTGCGGGCCGACGGCACGCTCGCGGCCCCGGTGGCCGGGGAGACCCAGTACGTGTTCAAGCTCGGCCCCGCGGAGCCGGCCGACCAGGGGCTGTGGATCACCGAGCTGCCGGACGTACTGCTGCTCAGCGACACCGCCCTGGCGCGCTACTACAGCACGCACACCATCTACTTCTGGAACACCGACCAGAGCCGGTTGGTGCCCGACTGGCGGTACCTGCCCTCGACGTTGCCGGACGAGCGGCGGGTCACCGAGGTCGTGAAGTGGCTGACCAACGGGCCGTCCGAATGGCTCGCCCCGGGGGTGAGCAAGGTTCCCCCCGGCACCGCCCCGATCAACAACGCCACCGGGTCCGACGGGCGCTGGGAGGTCAACCTGACCATGCCGGCCGCGAACGACGACCGGCTGTCCCGCCTGGCCATCCAGCTCGCCTGGTCCCTGCCCCCGAACTGGACCGGCCAGCTCGACCTGAAGATCCAGAACCAGAAGCGGCTCACGGTCGACCTGAAGCAGGAGCGGGCGGCGAATCCCGTCTATCCGCCGCTGCGGGCCCCGGAGCGGTTCTGTGTCTACGATGCGGCGATCCATCCGCTCGCCATCGGCAACGAGCCCGTCGGCTCGGTGCCGGTGGCGCCCGCCGCCAACCGGAACGTGGTGTCGGCGGGACTCAGCCGCGCCGGCGACAAGGTGCTGGCGGCGCTGGTGGTGACCCGGCCGGACCGGAAGCAGCTGCTCATGGTCGGTACCGGCCCAGCCCCGGTGGCCGAGTTCCACAGCAGCGAGAAGCCGTTCCGGTCGATCGGCCGCCCGATCTGGCTGCGCTCCCTCGACGCGGACCACCCGTTCGGCCTGGTGGTGGCCGACGGCAAGCTCTACCGGTTCGACAGCGGCGCCGGGATGAGTGAAATCCTCGTTCCCGGCCCGGTCACCGCGGTGGCCGCGTCGCTCGACGGTCACCGGATCGCACTGATCATCAATGGCGCGCTCTACGTCGTGCCGGTGAGCGTCGATGGCGGCCTGGTCAGCGTGGGTCAGCCCCGCCAACTGGTCACCCGGCTCACCAACATCACCGCCGTCGACTGGTACGCGGAGAACCAGCTGGTCTTCGCCGGCAGCGACGGGCGTCAGCCGGCGATCTACCAGACCACGGTCGACGGGGCCGTGGAGTACGCGCTCAAGCGGGACACCGGCGCGCCGGTGTCCCACCTCGCCGCCTTCCCGGGCGGCGCGGTCGGTCCGCTGCCGGCCATGTCCTTCATGTACCAGGCCACCCTGGCCTACCGGAACAACCCGTTCGAAAAGATCGAGCGGGAGCAGGTGCGGGACGTGGCGGCCAACGCCAAGGCGTCGGATCCGACCGCCCCCTTCTTCCTCTACTGAGAGGTGCCGGTGCGGGACCTGGGCGGGCTCTGGGCGGACCTGACCGACCTGGTGCTGCCGGCCGGGTGCGCCGGATGCGGCAAGCGGATCCCCGGCCTGCGGCAGGGCTTCTGCCCCCGCTGCGTCGGCGAGTTGATGGCGCTGCGCCCCGCACTGACCCGTCTCCGCCAGACCTGGTGGCTGCGAAGCGTCAACCCGGCACCACCCACGTGGGTAAGACCGGGACCGTCCCACCCTCAGGCGGGACTGCCGACCGTGCGCTCACCAAAGCACACTGAGAGGTAACGGCTGCTGGCGTACAAGGAAAAAGCACAGCAGGCAGCAAGCAGCAGACAGCAAGCAGCAGCGGGGCCGACACGGGCTGGCCCGGCCGCTGGGCGCGCTGCTTGCCGAGGTGGTGGCCGCGGCGGTGGTGAGCACGTCCGGTGACGTGGTGCCGGTGTTGCGGGACACCGCGCGGGCGGCTCGGGCCCGCTACGGCGACCATCTGGACCGGTTGACCCGCCACGCGGCGGCTCGGCTGCACGCTGCCGGCTGGCCGGTACGCGTGCTCCGGCCGGCGTGGGCGCTGCCCCGGCCGGACTCGGTCGCCCTGGACACAGCGCCGGACGGGCCGCCGCGGCCGACGCGGCGTTCCGGCTGCGCCGGGCCGACGGGGTCCGGGTCGACGGTCCGGTGGTGCTGCTCGACGACATCGTCACCACCGGGTCCACGTTGGCGGCGGTGAGCCGGATCTTGCACAGGGCGGGAATGACGCCAAAGGCGGCCGCGGTGCTCGCCGCAACGCAAAAGCGACGCCTCGGGTGACGCTTCGTGTTTCCTTTTCACCCCTTGGTGTATGAGCTGTGAGAATTCCCAGGCAGCTTTTGACAACGAGGGGTGACTGCCACGCGAACACGGGTTAGCGTTTTCGTGTCGGGGGTAGGAGGTCTTCCCATCCGCCCCCGGCGGTGAAAGGAGGCGTAGCCGTACGCGACCGGTCGACGCCGAGCGGGGACGCTCCCAGGGCGCGTTGACCGGGGAAAACCGGACCGAACGACCGTCCGAACAAGGGAGGTCACGTGGACATCGTGGTCAAGGGCCGTAACGTCGAAGTGCCGGACCATTACCGGGTACACGTAGCCGAAAAGCTTGCGAAGATCGAACGCTACGACCACAAGCTCATTCGCGTGGACGTCGAGTTGTTCCACGAGCGCAATCCGCGCCAGGCCGATCACTGCCAGCGGGTGGAGATCACCTGCGTCACGCGGGGCCCGGTGATCCGGGCCGAGGCCTGCACGAATGACTTCTACAGCGCGCTGGACGCGGCCATCGCCAAGTTGGACACCCGGTTCCGCCGGGCGGCCGACCGGCGCCGGGTGCACCGGGGGCGGCATGCGCCGCTCTCCGTCGCCGCCGCCACCGCTGACCTGCCGGTCGCCGACCTCAACGGGCCGGGGCTGGCGGCGCTGAACGGTACCGGGACCGCCACCGCGGTCGCCGAACGGCCCGACGAGGACGGCTACGGGGAGTCCGACAACCAGCCGTGGCACATCGCGCGGGAGAAGGTGCATCCCGCCGAACCGATGACTGTCGACGACGCCCTGTTCCAGATGGAACTGGTCGGCCACGACTTCTACCTGTTCCAGGACAAGGAGTCCGGGCGCCCCAGCGTCGTCTACCGTCGGCACGCCTACGACTACGGGATCATCTCCCTCGACACCGGACTCTGACCACCCCCTGTGACACCGGCCGAGGAGCCGCGGTGGGCAGCCATCGCGGCTCCTCGCGTCCCTGCGTCGGCCGTGACGCTCAGTGCGTCGGGAAGTCCGACGCGAGCATGCCGAAGATCAGGTCGTCGATCCGGCCGCCGTCCAGTCCGGGCAGCCGGCCGCGCAACAGCCCCTCCCGGCGGAAGCCCACCTTCTCCAGCACCCGGTGTGACGCGGTGTTCTCCGGCAGGGTCCCCGCGGTGAGCCGGGCGATCCCGGGGACGCCGAACGCCCAGCCGGCCAGCAGGCGTATCGCCCGGGTGGCGTAGCCACGCCCACGCCAGGCGGGCAGCAGCGCGTAGCCGACGCTCGCCTCGCCGGCCGCCCGGTCGCTGTAGGACAGCCCGCAGCTGCCCGCTGGTTCGCCGGTGGCCGCGTCGAGGATCAGCAGCCGGGCCAGGCTGCCGGTGAGCCAGGCGCTCTCCGCCAGCCGGCAGCGCCGTTCGATCGCGGACCGGGTCGGCGGCACCGGCGGTGCCTGGTTGGCCACCACCTCCGGCCGCGTGTGCAGCCGGAACATCACGTCGGCGTCGGCCGGGCCGAGCCGGCGCAGGGTCACCAGGCCGTCGGTGAGCCGACCGTCGGGCAGGTCGGGCAGGAGCCGGGCGGCCGGACCGGGCGGGTCGTCGGCGAGGCGTACCCAGGCGAGCAGGTCGTGCCGGCCTCCCCCGCGGCTCGGGTTCGCCGCCCGGCGTACCCCCTCGTGGCGGAATCCGGCGGCCAGCGCGACCCGCTGGCTGGCGGTGTTCTCCTCGTTGGTGAGCAGTTCCAGGCGGGCGCAGCCGGCGGCGAAGGCCGACTCGGCCAGCGCCCGGGTGGCGGCCGTGGCGACGCCGCGCCCGCGGGCCCAGGGCGCGACCCAGTAGCCGATCTCCCACTGGCCGCGGGTCGGCACCGGTTGGCTCAGGCCGATGCTGCCGAGCAGCCGGTCGGTGGCGGGGTCGGCGATGGCGTACGCGGCGCCGCCGGTGGCCCAGGCCGCGGGGGCGCCCTCGGTGATCCACCACCGGGCGCTCTCCTCCGTGTACGGGTCCGGGAGCCCGGAGATGCCCCGCTGGGTGACCGGATCGGCGCAGCCGGCCACGGTGTCCGCCAGGTCGTCGAGGCGGGACGGTCGCAGCCGTACCCCGTTCGCCTCGATCGTCTCCGGCGTCACGCCAGGTCCTGCGGGAGCAGCGCGGCCACCCAGACATCCGGCCGCTCGCCCCGCTGCTGGATGCCGCTGCGGGCGGTGCCCTCGAAGGCGAAGCCCGCCTTCTCGGCGACCCGGCGGGAGGCGGTGTTGCCCACGTTGGCCCGCCACTCGATCCGGGCCAGGCCGAGCGTGGTGAATCCCCAGGCGCAGAGTGCGGCCAGCGCGGCGGGCAGGTATCCCCGGCCGCGGGCGTTCGGGGCGGCCATGAAGCCGACGTCGGCGACGAGCGGGTCGGCGGGGGAGATCCGCAGGTCGATCGAGCCGGCGTACCGGTCCTCGGCGTCGGCGACGGCGTAGTTGGCCCCGGTGCCGCGGGCCCACGCCGCCCGGGCGACGTCGCGCAGGTAGCCGTCGGCGTGCTCTCGCTCGTAGGGGTGCGGGACGCTGGTCCAGCGGACGGTCTCCGCGTCCTGGCAGGTCGCCGTGACCGCCTCCAGATCGCGTTCCTCCAGCGGGCGCAGCCGCAGCTCGGTGGCGCCCGCGGTGGCGAACAGGACCGGCTGCGGGCGGCCGAAGACGGCGGCCCGCAGGGCGGCCAGGGTGTCCGGTCCGGCCGGTCCGGGCTCGCCCGGGGCGGGCACCTCGCC
This sequence comes from Micromonospora sp. NPDC047740, assembly GCF_043204735.1. NCBI lineage: Bacteria > Bacillati > Actinomycetota > Actinomycetes > Micromonosporales > Micromonosporaceae > Micromonospora > Micromonospora sp. NPDC047740. Next base: position 129,848 of record NZ_JBIDCT010000014.1, on the reverse strand, counting down.
GGGGAGCAGCGAGCCGAGCCAGCCCTCGGGGCGCCCGTCCACCGCCGGCTGGGCGAGCCGCAACTCGCCCTCGATCCGGAAGCCAGCCCGCAGCGCCACCAGTCGGGAGGCGTGGTTGCCGATCTCGGCCTGCCAGATGAGCCGGCGCAGCTTGCCTGCGTCGAAGGCCCAGCGGGCGACCGCCCGGGTGGCCCGGACCGCGACGCCCCGGCCCCGCGCCCACGGTGCGGTCCAGTAGCCGACCTCGGCGCTGCCCAGGCCCCGGTCGATCGAGACCAGGCCGCAGGAGGCGAGCAACTCGCCGGTGGCGGCGTCGCACACCGCGAACTCGGCACCGCTGCCGTCGGCCCAGGCCGCCGCGCTGCGCCGGGCGACGAAATCGAGCGCGTGTTCGGGCCGGTACGGGCGAGGTACGGTGGTCCAGCGCTGGATGTCCGGATCCTGGCAGGCGCGGTACACCGCGTCGGCGTCCTCCGCCCGCCAGGGTCGCAGCAGCAGGCCGTCCTCGACGATCTCCACGGGCTCCACCGGGCCATCGTGCCGGATCGTTCGCGTTCGGCGTAACCCGATTTGCGCCGGGTCAGCGCGCCAGCCAGGCGGTATGTCCGGTTCGCGGCCATGGACCGTCGCCACCAGTGACCATCGCCGCGATGGAGCGCCTACGATGGTTCGAGACTGTCTAGGGGAGCGTTGATCCGTGTCGATTCTGGAAAAGGTCCTTCGCGCGGGCGAGGGCCGCATGGTGCGTCGACTCAAGGCGATCGCGGCCGCCGTCAACTCGATCGAGGACGACTACGTCAACCTCACCGACGACGAGCTGCGCGCGATGACCGACCAGTTCAAGGAGCGGCTCGACGACGGGGAGACCCTCGACGACCTGCTGCCCGAGGCTTTCGCGGTGTGCCGCGAGGCGGCCGCCCGGGTGCTCGGCCAGCGGCCCTACGACGTCCAGGTGATGGGCGGCGCGGCGCTGCACTTCGGCAACATCGCCGAGATGAAGACCGGTGAGGGCAAGACCCTGACCTCGGTCATGCCGGTCTACCTGAACGCGCTCGCCGGCAAGGGCGTGCACGTGGTCACGGTGAACGACTACCTGGCCCAGCGCGACGCCGCCTGGATGGGCCGGGTGCACGAGTTCCTCGGCCTCACCGTCGGCGTGGTGCTGCCCAACCGGCCGGCCAGCGAGCACCGGGCCGCCTACGAGTGCGACATCACCTACGGCACCAACAACGAGTTCGGCTTCGACTACCTGCGCGACAACATGGCCTGGTCGAGGGACGAGCTGGTGCAGCGCGGCCACTTCTTCTCGGTGGTCGACGAGGTCGACTCGATCCTCATCGACGAGGCCCGGACCCCGCTGATCATCTCCGGTCCGGCCGAGCACTCCGCCCGCTGGTACCAGGAGTTCGCCGCCGTGGTGGCCCGCCTGCAGCCGGGCACCGACGGCGAGGGCGACTACGAGGTCGATTACGCCAAGCGCACCATCGCCATCACCGAGCGCGGCGTGGCCAAGGTCGAGGACCGGCTCGGCATCGACAACCTCTACGAGTCGGTCAACACTCCGCTGGTCGGCTACCTCAACAACGCGATCAAGGCCAAGGAGCTCTACAAGCGCGACAAGGACTACATCGTCAGCGAGGGCGAGGTCCTGATCGTCGACGAGTTCACCGGGCGCATCCTGCACGGTCGTCGCTACAACGAGGGCATGCACCAGGCGATCGAGGCCAAGGAGGGGGTGGAGATCAAGCAGGAGAACCAGACCCTGGCCACCATCACCCTCCAGAACTACTTCCGCCTCTACGAGAAGCTTTCCGGCATGACCGGTACCGCCCAGACCGAGGCGGGTGAGTTCAACAAGGTCTACAAGGTCGGCGTCGTGACCATCCCGACGCACCGGCCGATGGTCCGGCAGGACCGGCCGGACGTCATCTACAAGACCGAGAAGGCCAAGTTCAACGCCGTGGTCGAGGACATCGCCGAGCGGCACGAGCAGGGCCAGCCGGTGCTCGTCGGCACGGTCTCGGTGGAGAATTCCGAGATCATCTCCCAGCTGCTGCGCCGCCGGGGCATCCCGCACTCCGTGCTGAACGCCAAGTTCCACGCCAAGGAGGCGGAGATCGTCGCCCAAGCCGGGCGCAAGGGCGCGGTCACCGTGGCCACCAACATGGCCGGCCGCGGTACGGACATTCTGCTCGGCGGCAACGCCGAGTTCCTCGCCGCCAACGAGCTGCGCCAGCGCGGCCTTGACCCGGTCGAGCAGCCGGAGGAGTACGCCAAGGCGATGGAGGAGGTCCTGCCCGAGTGGAAGCAGGCCTGCGACGCCGAGGCCGAGGAGGTGGCCGCCGCCGGCGGCCTCTACGTGCTGGGCACCGAGCGGCACGAGTCCCGCCGGATCGACAACCAGCTGCGCGGTCGCGCCGGCCGGCAGGGTGACCCGGGCGAGTCCCGCTTCTACCTCTCGCTCCAGGATGAGCTGATGAAGCGCTTCCGGGCCGGTGCCGTCGAGGCGGTGATGGAGCGCTTCAACATCCCCGAGGACGTGCCCATCGAGTCGAAGATGGTCACCCGCCAGATCAAGAGCGCGCAGGCCCAGATCGAGGGCCAGAACGCCGAGATCCGGAAGAACGTCCTCAAGTACGACGAGGTGATGAACAAGCAGCGCCAGGTGGTCTACGCCGAGCGCCTGCGGGTGCTCAACGGCGAGGACCTCTCCGACCAGGTCCGCAACATGATCGACGACGTGATCAACGCGTACGTCACGGGCGCCACCAGCGAGGGCTACGCCGAGGACTGGGACCTCGACCAGCTCTGGGCCAGCCTCAAGCAGCTCTACCCGGTGGGCGTCACCATCGACGAGCTGGAGGAGGAGGTGGGCTCCCGGGCCGGCCTCGACCAGGACTTCCTGCTCGCCCGCCTCAAGGAGGACGCGCACAGCGCGTACGACCGGCGCGAGGAGCAGCTCGGCGAGGACGCGGTACGCCAGCTCGAGCGGATGGTCCTGCTCCAGGTGATCGACCGCAAGTGGCGCGAGCACCTCTACGAGATGGACTACCTGCAGGAGGGCATCAGCCTGCGGGCGTACGCCCAGCGCGACCCGGTCATCGAGTACCAGCGCGAGGGCTTCGACATGTTCGCCACCATGATGGACGGCATCAAGGAGGAGACGGTCGGCTTCCTCTACAACCTGGAGGTGCAGGTCGAGGAGCCCGAGCCGGAGGCCGAGGAGGTGCAGCTGCTGGAGAAGCCGGTCGAGATCCGTGCCAAGGGCCTCAACCGCGCGCCGCAGCAGCAGGGCCTGCAATACTCCGCGCCCGCCATCGACGGCGAGGCCGGCCGCGGCGCGCCGGCCATCGAGCGGGCCGACGAGCAGGCGCCGGCCCTGGGCATCGGCAACCCGGACAGCACCGCCCGGCCCGCCGCCCCGTCCGCCTCGGGCAAGCCCCGGCGCCCGGCGGCCGCGGGGATGAACGGGCAGGCGGTCGCCGCCAGCACCGCCCGCCGGGCCGCGCCCGGCCAGGTGGATGCCGGCGAGGGTCCGTCCCGCAACGCGCCCTGCCCGTGCGGCTCCGGTCGCAAGTACAAGCGGTGCCACGGCGCCCCCAACGGCGGCAACTGACCCGCCCGCACCAGCGACGACGGGCCCCGGCCGAATACGGCCGGGGCCCGTCCCCGTCCGTGGCCAGCCATTCCCTTGATCGACTCGCCTTGCGGCGGGTGGCGGTGTCCGCGCTGGTGGAGGGCGCGATGTGCGGCATCCCGAGTCGATCGCGCCGGTCGGGCGGACGTCGTCTCGAGCGGATTGCGCAGGCCGGGGCGCAGCCGCCGGCGGCGGGTCAGAGCACCTCGAGGGTGGTGCAGAGCCAGGTGCCGCGTCGGTGCTCGACGCGCAGGGCGATCGCCCAGCTGGCGCCGCCGGCTCCGGCGAGCACGGCGGCGGCCCCGGCGGCCCCGGCCCGCGGCTCGCAGACCCGCAGCCGGCGGAGCTGGAGGGCCGGCCGGGTGGCGCGGCGGCGTACCGGGCCCACGCGTCGGGCCGCCCGGGTCAGCTCGGTGGCCACCCGGGTCGTGGCGTCGGGCAGGCAGAGCGGCCGGAGCTGACCGGGTGGCTGGTAGCCGTTGACGATCTCCAGGAAGGTGCGGACGAACCGGTGCGCCGCCCGGGTGGCCTCGGGGGTGGCGGTGGCCAGCGCGGCGGCGGGTGGCCCGCCGGTGCGGCGGCCCGGGCCGGTGGGCACCGGTCGGACGTCGGGGGCGCGCCCGTCGGGCGGGTCGGGATCCCGGCGGCGCGGGTCGAACAGGTCGAGGGTGAGTTGATCGACGTCGGCCCAGGGCGAGCCCTCGTCGGTGCAGGGCGGGTCGATCGGTGGGGCGGGTCGGAGCCGGACCGGGGGACGCGGTGCCAACGGGCGGCGGGTGTCGACCATCCTCAACCCCTGTTCCTTGCGTTTGCTTCCGTTTGCCTCCGACAGGGCCTCATCGTCGAACAGGGCAGCATCGCCCGTCAATGCCGCTACGGGGTCGCGCGATCACTCCGGGTCGCGTTCGACCAGCGGGTTGCCGCGTACCCACTCGGCGGTCTCGGCGTACTTGTGCTGGATGTACTCCTCCAGCCGGGCGCGTTCCACCCGCCACTGCCCGCGGCCGCCGATCTTGATGGCGGGCAGTTCGCCGCTGCGCACCATGTGGTAGACCTGCGAGTCCGAGACGTTGAGTTCGGCGGCCACGTCGGACAGCAGCAGGAACCTGGGCTCCACGGTGACTCCCGGGGTTGGCTTTCGTTTGCCTCAGTTTGCCACCAGCAGCCGTTCCGCCCCAGCGCCCGGTGCGGCGATCCGGTCGGCGGACACACCGGCGAGGAACTTCTCCCGGGCGGGTGCGGGGTGTATGACGGTCACGGCGTACGGCATGATCGGCGCCCGGGGCCGGCATCCGCCGGCCGGGCCTGAGCAGGGGAGAGACCGGTGACCGACGAGCTTGTCCGGGTGTACGTGCCGGCGACCGTCCCGCTCCTGGCGCAACTGCGCGAGCAGGGCCTCGCGATCGGTGAGGCGCACGCGGTCACCCCGGAGCTGCGCGAGTGGTACGCCGAGGGCGACGAGGAGGAGTTGGAGTACGTCGCCTTCACCCGGGCCGCCCAGGACGCGCTGCTGCTGCTCCGGGGCGACCCGGGCGCGCCCCGCCGGCGGGTGGTGGTCTCGGTGGACCTGCCGACCCGCGCGGTCGGCCGGGTCGGCGGCGAGCTGGGGTCCAGCCTGGTCCGGCTCGTCGGGCCGGTGCCCGTCAAGACGGTCGCCGCGATCCACGTGGACGGCGCGGAGGCGGTCGACGACGTGGCGGCCGCCGCCGAGGTGGTGGCCGAGGCGCAGGCCGGTGACCCGGACGCCCAGTTCACCGTCGACGGCGCCGAGGACCACGAGCTGGAGTGGTACGACGTGACCGAGCTGGACCTGCTGCTGCGCGCGATCTCCTGACCCGCACCCCAGGGGTCAGGCGGCGACCTGCTCGTCCTCCTCGACGGTGCGTGGGCCGAGGGTGCGGCCGAACGCGATGAGCGTGGTGAGTGCCCCGACGAAGAGCACCCAGATGCCGTTGTCGAGGCGGGAGGTGCCGAGGGAGGTCTGGGCCACCTGGTCCGCCTCGCTGAGCGCGGCGGCCAGGTTGAGCAGGTCGCGCCCGCCGATCCGGATGATCACCTCGGTGAGCAGCAGGAGGAGGCCCGGCCCGGCCCCGGCGACCAGGTACGCGGGCCAGCGCAGCTGCGACAGCTCCAGCTCGCCGCCCCGCGACCTGGAGCTGTCGGCCGCGGAGCCGCCCCGGCGGGCGGCGCGGCGGCGGGCCCAGGTGAGGTAGCCGAACGCCACCAGGCCGGCGATCAGCCCGGCGAGCAGCGACTCGGTGCGGGAGACCCACTTCGCGGCGTCGAGCATCGACTGCTGGGTGTCGCCGGCGCCGAACAGGTCGGACAGCGGGTCCCGAGCACGGCTGAACAGCACCACGAAGACCTGCGCGGCCAGCGTGGCGCTGGCGAGCCCGCCCACCACCCGGGCGTTGCGGGCGCCGGCCAGCGCGCCGCCGATGATCGCCGCCGCCGCGGTGGTGCCGGCGATGGTGTTGGTGGTCGCGTTGTCGGCGTAGGTGAGGTTGATCGCGACCGCGGCGGCGAATCCGACCAACAGGCCGGTGCCGACGGCGGCGAGGAAGCGCAGGGTGGCCCGGCCGAGCGGGTTGGTCACCGCCAGGGCGACCGCGGCGCCGGCGACCAGCGCGGCGCAGATCACGCCGGGCAGCGCGTACGCGGAGAGGCTGATCGCGGTGAGGCCGGCCGCGGCCGAGCTGATCGCGGCCCGGGTGGACCAGAGCATCGCGGCGAGCCAGCCGACCGCCAACAGCGCCAGCACCACCGCGCCGGGGGCGTACGCCGGTCGTCCGGTGCCCTCCGGGGTGGCCGGCTCGTCGGCCGGGTCGGTGCTCGGCTGCTCCGGCTCGTCGGCCGGGTCGACCACGGGCTGGTCCGGCTCCGCAGCCGTGGAGCTGCCGGGCTGGTTGCTCATCGTGTTCCCCTTCGACGGACGCCGGATCGGCCGCGACGGGCCGGGCAGGTCACCGGTCATCCAGGGTACGCGGCGTCCGGTGCGCCCTTCGGGACCCGCCCGCCGGTCGGTGCCGACCCGGGCCGGCGCCCGCCAGCGGGTGGCGGCCGGACGTTCGACAGCGCCTGAGACGGGTGGGTGGGCCCGGCACCGGGGCGGTGCCGACGGGATCCGCGGCCTCCTCACCGCCTGGCCGACGATGCGGAGGGCTGGTGACGGATCGTAGGCAGGAATGGTTGCGGGCTGATGGATCATCGGGGCGGGGGTGGGGCGGCCTACGGTCCGGTGTGTGCCGGTGCGTCCGGGTGTCGGCTGCGGGCGGGCTTCGCCGGGGGCGGCGGGGGTGGGGCGGGGGTGTCGCATGGAAGAATTGGCCGAGGTCCCGCCGCCGCACCGGTCCGCCGCGCGGTGCTCGGCACCCGGCCGCCCGGTCGGTGCCCGCGGGTCCGATTTCGCCACCGCCGTCGAGATCGCACAGGAGCCGTGATGGACGCCGTGTTCTCCGTACCCGAGCCGCGCAACGAGCCGGTCCACACCTACGAGCCCGGCAGCGCCGACCGGGAGCGGCTCCAGCGGCGGCTGACCGAGCTGGCCGCCGCGCAGATCGAGCTGCCGATGACCATCGCCGGTGAGCAGCGGATGGCCGGTGGTGACCCGATCAAGGTGGTCCAGCCGCACAAGCACGCCCACGTGCTCGGCATCACCGGGCACGCCACCCACGACGACGCCCGCGCCGCGGTCAAGGCCGCCAAGGACGCGGCCCCGATGTGGCGGGCGCTGCCGTTCGAGGAGCGGGCCGCGATCTTCCTGCGCGCCGCCGACCTGCTCTCCGGCCCGTGGCGGGACACGCTCAACGCGGCCACCATGCTCGGCCAGTCCAAGACGGTGGTCCAGGCCGAGATCGACTCGGCCTGCGAGTTCATCGACTTCCTCCGGTTCAACGTGCACTTCGCCCGCAAGCTGCTGGCGGAGCAGCCGATGTCCTCGCCGGGGGTGTGGAACCGCTTCGACCACCGGCCGCTGGAGGGCTTCGTCTACGCGGTCACCCCGTTCAACTTCACCGCGATCGCCGGCAACCTGCCGTCGGCGCCGGCCCTGCTCGGCAACACGGTGGTCTGGAAGCCGGGCCCGACCCAGCAGTTCGCCGCGCACTTCACCATGCGGCTGTTCGAGGCGGCCGGGCTGCCGCCCGGCGTGATCAACATGGTCACCGGGCGCGGCGAGGAGGTCTCCGACGTGGTGCTCGCCGACCCGGACCTGGCCGGCATCCACTTCACCGGGTCGACCAAGGTGTTCCAGCACCTGTGGCGGACGGTCGGCGAGAACATCGCCCGCTACCGGGGCTACCCGCGGCTGGTCGGCGAGACCGGCGGCAAGGACTTCGTGGTCGCGCACGCGAGCGCGGACGTGGACGCCCTGCACACCGCGCTGATCCGGGGCGCCTACGAGTACCAGGGCCAGAAGTGCTCGGCCGCGTCGCGGGCGTACGTCCCGCGGTCGATCTGGGAGGGTGGGCTGCGGGACCGGCTCGCCGCCACCGCCGACTCGCTGGCGTACGGCGACGTCACCGACTTCCGCAACTTCGGCGGCGCGGTCATCGACGACAAGGCGTTCGGCCGGCACCAGGCCGCGCTGGACCTGATCAGCGGCGACGACACCTGCCGGGTCCTGGCCGGCGGCACCGCCGACGACTCGGTCGGCTACTTCGTCCGGCCGACGCTGTTCGAGTGCTCCGACCCCGCACACGAGACCTTCACCACCGAATACTTCGGGCCGATCCTGGGCGTGCACGTCTTCGAGGACGCCCGGTTCGACGAGGTGGTCGCCCAGGCCGAGGCGATCGCCCCGTACGCGCTGACCGGGTCGATCTTCGCGACCGACCGTCGGGTGGTCGACCAGGTGGCCGAAAAGATGCGGTACGCGGCCGGCAACTTCTACATCAACGACAAGCCGACCGGTGCGGTGGTCGGGCAGCAGCCGTTCGGCGGCGCCCGGGCCAGCGGCACCAACGACAAGGCGGGCTCCTGGCACAACCTGGTCCGCTGGATGTCGCCGCGGACGATCAAGGAGACCTTCGTCCCGCCGACCGACCACGGGTACCCGCACATGGCCTGACCTGCTGATGGTCGCCGGTGACGCACGGAGCGTCACCGGCGGCCGGCCGGCCGGGTGAGGGCGTGGACGTCCCCGGCGGACTGTCGTCGGCCGACAGTGCACATCGGACGACCCAACGGGTGGCGAAAACCGGAAATCCTGGACGCCGGGTCGGGCGAAGTGGCAGCTTAGAGGGCATGGCGGAATCCGGAGTCAACCCGACGGCCGCGGCCCTGCTGGGTCTGCTGCACGAAGGACCGATGACAGGCGGCCAGCTGATGGCCGCCGCCGAGCGGCGGCTGGCGCCGTATTGGTCGATGACCCGCAGCCAGGTCTACCGGGAGCTTCCGGTGCTGGCTGAGAAGGGGCTGGTGCGGCTCGGCAAGCCCGGGCCGCGGATGAGCCAGCCGTACGCGCTCACGGCGGCCGGGAAGCGGACGTTCTCCCGCTGGCTGGCGGAGAACCCCGGGCGGGACACGATCCGTAACCCGACCGCGTTGCGGATCGCGTTCGGCGACCTGCACTCGCCGAGTCAGCTCAAGAACCTCTACGCCTCGGCGAACGAGTACCACTCCGAGGCCCTCGCGGCGGCGCGTGAGCAGGCCAAGAACGCCAAGAAGGAAGGCGAGGCGTACGACGCCAGCGCGCTGGAGTTCGCCGTCGCGTACCACAAGGCGGCGCTGTCCTGGCTCAAGTCCGCCCCGGTCGGCGGATGACCAGCCCGGGTAGAGGCATCTGAGGTGAGCGGACGCCGAGCGGCCAAGTACGCTTGTCTGTCGTGACCTCTGCCGACTACGCCGAACAGCTCAAGGAACTCGACGCCACCCTGCGCAACATCGAGGCCGTCCTCGATCTCGACAAGCTGCGCGAGCAGAAGGGCCGCCTGGAGCAGGAGGCCTCCGCGCCCGACCTCTGGGACGACCAGGCCAAGGCGCAGCAGGTGACGTCGCAGCTGTCGTACGTCAACGGCGAGATCAACAAGCTCTCCGACCTCCGCGCCCGGCTGGACGACGCCGGCGTGCTGCTGGAGCTGGCCCAGGCCGAATCCGACCCGGGCACGCTCGCCGAGGTCGAGACGGAGATCACCGGGCTGACCAAGGCCATCCAGGAGATGGAGGTCCGCACCCTGCTCTCCGGGGAGTACGACTCCCGGGAGGCGCTGGTCGCCATCCGGGCCGGCGCGGGTGGCGTGGACGCCGCGGACTTCGCCGAGATGCTGCTGCGGATGTACCTGCGCTGGGCCGAGCGGCACGGCTACCCGACCGAGGTCTACGAGACCTCGTACGCCGAGGAGGCGGGCCTCAAGTCGGCCACCTTCACGGTCAAGGTGCCCTACGCGTACGGCACGCTGAGCGTCGAGTCCGGCACCCACCGGCTGGTCCGGATCAGCCCGTTCGACAACCAGGGGCGGCGGCAGACCAGCTTCGCCGGCGTCGAGGTGCTGCCGGTCGTCGAGCAGACCGACCACATCGAGATCCCCGAGAACGAGATGCGGATCGACGTCTACCGTTCCTCCGGCCCGGGCGGGCAGAGCGTCAACACCACCGACTCGGCGGTGCGCATCACGCACATCCCGACCGGCATCGTGGTCACCTGCCAGAACGAGAAGTCGCAGCTGCAGAACAAGGCCTCCGCGCTGCGGGTGCTCCAGGCCCGGCTGCTGGAGCGCAAGCGCCAGGAGGAGCAGGCCAAGCTCCAGGGCCTCAAGACCGACGCCGCCGGCTCGTGGGGCGACCAGATGCGCTCGTACGTCCTGCACCCGTATCAGATGGTGAAGGATCTGCGTACCGAGCAGGAGACGGGCAATCCGTCCTCGGTGTTCGACGGTGAGCTGGACAGCTTCATCGAGGCCGGCATCCGGTGGCGTAAGCAGCAGCAGCTCAGCGCTGACGGTGCGTGATCGGCCTCCGACGGAACGCGTCGTCGATCTCTGGGTGACCGGCTGAATCGATGACGCGACTCGCTTCGGCGGGGCGTGGGGCTTGGCTCTCCGGTTACACCGCGTAGACTCTCGACCCGTGATTCAGCTTGAGCAAGTGACGAAGACGTACCCGAAGGCGTCCCGGCCTTCGCTCGACAACGTGTCCGTCTCGATCGAGAAGGGCGAGTTCGTCTTCTTCATCGGTCCATCCGGCTCCGGCAAGTCCACGATCATCAAGATGCTGCTGCACGAGGTCACCCCCAACAAGGGGCGGGTCGTCGTCAACGGCAAGGACGTCACGTCGATGCGCTCCTGGAAGCGACCCCACTTCCGGCGCTCCATCGGCTGCGTCTTCCAGGACTTCCGCCTGCTGCCGAACCGCACCGCCTACGAGAACGTGGCGTTCGCGCTGGAGGTGATCGGCAAGACCAAGGCGGTCGCCCGCCGGGTCGTTCCGGAGGTGCTGGAGCTGGTCGGCCTCGGTGGGAAGGAGCACCGCTACCCCCACGAGCTCTCCGGTGGTGAGCAGCAGCGGGTCGCGGTGGCCCGGGCGTTCGTGAACCGGCCGCTGATCCTGCTGGCGGACGAGCCCACCGGAAACCTGGACCCGGACACGTCGATCGAGATCATGCGCCTGCTGGACCGGATCAACCGCACCGGCACGACCGTCGTGATGGTCACGCACGACTCCAACATCGTGAACCAGATGCGCCGTCGCGTCATCGAGATCGAGAGCGGCCGCATCGTGCGCGACCAGGCTCGCGGCGTCTACGGCTGAGCCGTCGCCCCGCTGACGATCCGTAGATCCTGACGACGAACACCTCACGCCGGAGAGCCGGAGGAATTTCCCGATGCGGATGAAGTACGTCCTTTCCGAGGTACTGGTCGGACTGTGGCGCAACGTCACGATGACCATCGCGATGATCATCACGATGGGTGTGTCGCTGTTCATGCTGGGCGGTAGCGGCCTTCTCTACCAGAAGGTCGGCGACATGAAGGACCTCTACTACGAGAACGTCCAGGTCTCGATCTTCCTGAAGACCGACGTCAACGACCAGCAGCGAGGCGACCTTGAGGCCAAGCTGAAGTCCGACCCGCTGGTCAAGGAGGTCACCTACGTCGACAAGACGGAGGCGTACAAGCGCTTCCAGGAGATGTTCCAGGACGCGCCCGACCTGATCAGCGCGGTCAAGGAGGACAGCCTCCCGCCGTCGTTCCGGATCAAGCTGAACAACCCGGAGCAGTACAAGAGCATCTACGACGAGTACAAGACCGCCGAGGGGATCGACACGATCGTCGACCAGAGCAAGCTCCTCGACAAGGTCTTCAACGTCCTCACCGGCATCCAGAACTTCGCCCTGGCCATCGCGGTGGTGATGGCGGTCGCCGCGTTGCTGCTGGTCGCGAACACCATCCAGGTCGCCGCGTACAGCAAGCGGCGCGAGGTCGCGGTCATGAAACTGGTCGGTGCCTCCAACTGGTTCATCCAGGCCCCGTTCGTGCTGGAGGCCATCGTCGCCGGCTTGATCGGTTCGGTCCTCGGCCTGCTGGCCCTGATCGGCCTGAAGGTCGTGGCCGCCGGCGGGTCGATGGCGGCCGTGGAGGGCCTGATCACGCCGGTCTCCTGGTCCGAGATCTTCCTGATGTTCCCGCTGATGGCCGGCGTCGGCGGCCTGGTCAGCGCGGTCACCGCCTGGGTCACGCTGCGCTTCTACCTGCGGGTCTAGTCAGCGCGACGGCTCTCCGAGGGCCCTCCCGCGCCGGAATAAACGGCGCGGGAGGGTCCTTGTCATTCGGGTAGCATGATCCCGCTCCGCGGCCGATGGTCGCGGACGAGTGGAAGGGAGGTGGCGCCGATGCCACGGGAAAAGGGCCGCAAGGTGGTCGCCTCCAACAAGAAGGCGCGCCACGACTACGCCATCCTCGACACGTACGAGGCGGGCATGGCGCTGACCGGCACCGAGGTCAAGTCGCTGCGGGCCGGCCGGGCTTCGCTGGTCGACGCGTTCGCCCAGGAGCGTGACGGCGAACTCTACCTGCACGGCATGCACATCCCGGAGTACACCCAGGGCACCTGGACCAACCACGAGCCCCGGCGTACCCGGAAGCTGCTGCTCAAGCGGCTGGAGATCGACCGGCTGATCGGCAAGACCCGGGAGAGCGGTCTCACCATGGTGCCGTTGCAGGTCTACTTCTCCGACGGCTGGGCGAAGGTGGAGATCGGCCTGGCCCGGGGTAAGAAGTCGTACGACAAGCGCCAGGACCTTGCCAAGCGGGACGCCGACCGGGAGATCGCCCGGGTGGTCGGCCGGCGCGGCAAGGGCATGGACGACTGATTCCTCCCCCGATGTCCCGATCCATGATCGGGCGGGCCTCGGGATGAATCCGGTTGCGGCAGGCGTTAGGCTTGGTGGTGCTGCCGACAGGGGCAGCCCTTCGAGGGGGTGACTGGTTTCGACTTCGTACGTTGCGGCAGGGGAAGCGAGCCGAGGAAGCCGACGTCGTCTCGTGAATCGGTCGTCGGAAACCAATAAGCGCCAAGAACAATCGCGCTGACTTCGCTCTCGCCGCCTGAGGCGAGTAGCAAGTCTGTCGGCCTGGGAGCGCCTTCGACCCAGTTAGCCGGCATCAGCTAGAAGGCTGGCCAAGCGGACCCGGTCGCGGGGTCCGTGCGGCGAGATCAATCAGCGACTGGGCCCGTCACACCGACTCGCTCGCGTGATCGGAGGGGCCGAGTAGAGGCACAGCGAGCTGCGCTCGGAGAAGCCCTGACAAGGCGGCGAAGGACCCGGGTTCGATTCCCGGCACCTCCACCACCTGACCTGTGCGCCCCGGTCCACCCGGACCGGGGCGCACAGTCGTCTCCGGCCCCGTTGCCACCAGCATCTAAGCTGCCGCCTGTGATGAACGAGAAGATCCGGCTCTCCGTGGGCGCCGCGCCCGGCCAGCGCGCCTTCGCGGCGGTGGTGGGTGTCCTGTGCACCGCCTTCGGGGCGGTGTTCGTGCTGCTGCCGGTCTTCGCCGATCGCCTGCTGAGCCGGCTGACCGGCGTCGGCGACCCGTTCCCGTCGTACGACGAGGCGCGGGACCTGCCGCCCGACATGCTCCCTCCGGCGCTGAACGACAGCGCTCCGGCAGGGCCGGTCCGGTTCGTCGGGCTCTGCGGCCTGCCGATCGTGCTGCTCGGCCTCTATCTGCTGCTGCGGGTGCTGCGTACCGCCGCCTGGCTGGAGGGGACCCGGGCCTCCGTACGCGGCGCGTTCGCCACCCGCACCGTCGACCTGGCCACCGCCGAGGTGCGGGGCGGGGCGGTCGCCTACCGGGGCGGCAACGACGCGGTGCTGCGGGTGCCGACCGTGGTCGCCCGTGACCGGGAGAGCGGCCGGCAGGTCACCATCCCGTTGCAGGGCATGGGGCTGGCCACCCTGCCGCCGTACGAGCTGCGGGCGCTCGCCGACGCGATCACCGCCGGCCGGCCCGACCAAGGCCGGGACGCCGACGCGCACGTCCTGGCCGGTCAGCTCCGCAGCATGGCGGGCAATCCGCTGGGTCGCTGAGGCGTTTGGGACAGCTGGGGCCGGTGGGGCCAATGGGACAGATGAGGCGCCGGATCACCCTGGACAGCCCGCCCGACCAGGTCCACCATCGCTGTACGCGGAAGCGCAGCAGCGGGAGGTGCCCATGGTCACCGGTCCGATCCAGCAGCCGTCCACCGTCGTCGCGGCGGGCCGACCGCCCGCCGCGCGCCAGCCGGGACCCGCGCTCCCCGGCGACCTGCACGCCCTCGCCCGGGTGCTTGCCGGGCCGGCCGAGCAGCCGCGCTGGCGGGAGCACCTGGTCGTCCAGCTCGGCCCGGTCCGGCGCGGTTTCGCCGAGCACGTCCGGCTCACCGAGGGCCCCAGCGGCCTCTACGCCGAACTGCTCCTGCAGGCGCCCCGGCTGGACCGGGGGGTACGCCGGCTGACCCACGAGCACGCCGCCATCGCCGCGGCGCTCCTCGCCCTCCAACGCGCCGTCGAGCTGCCCGGCGTGCCGGCCGAGGAGCTGCGGGAACGGGTCGGGCACCTGCTGCGGGCCCTCGACCGGCACCGGCAGCGGGGCGCGGACCTGCTCTGGGAGGCGTACCAGACGGACCTGGGCGGGGAGACCTGACCAGCGGAACCGCGGGCAGGGACGCGCCGTCCAACCGGCATGCGTCGCACGATCGCTCTGCTGGGGTTGCCGCTGCTGCTCCTCGCCGGCTGCGCCGCGCCCGGCTCCGCTCCTGCCGGGCCGTCGGTCGATCCTGCCGACCACCGCTGGGAGGCGTTCCACCAGCGCGCCGGCGAGGTGGCCGACGCCTGGCGACCGGGCGAGGTGTGGCGCAGCGGCTACGTGCCGCTCGAGGACGCCACCGTGCTGACCGGGGAGCCGGGCTTCACCGGCGACACCAAGCAGGCGTTCCTCCTCGGCTGGTACCGGGACCAGATCGCCCTGCCCACCGCCACGCCGGCCGACGGGACGATCCGGTTCCCCGACGGCACCCTGCGGGTGCCGCTGATCAGCGCCGCCGACGCGTACGCACAACTGCACCAGGGGGACCCGCCGCCGTGCGACGGGCGGCCGATGACGCCGCCCACCGGCGGGCCGGGGCCCCTCAAGGACGGCGGGCCGACCATCGAGCCGGGACCGGACGGCCTGCTGCCCACCCGCACGGGGCCGGACAGCCCGGTCGCCACCCACGTGGACACCCCCTGCATTCCGCTGACGGTCACCGGGGTGACGCTGGGCAGCGCCTCGGTGCGGACCAGCCGGGGCGTGGCCGAGGTGCCGGCCTGGCTGTTCACCGTGGCGGAACTGCGGGTGCCGGTGGCCCGGCTGGCGGTCGCGCCACGCGCGGTCGGCGCCAAGCCGGAGGCCGTGGCCTCCACCCGGCCGCTGCCCGACGTGGTGGTGGCCGTGCAGACCCTCGACGCCGTGGACGGGGCCCGCCTGGACTACCGGGTCGGGGTGGGCGCGTGCGACAGCGGCGTCACCCCGCTGGTGCTGGAGCGGGACGACGTGGTGGTGCTCGGCGCCGGGGTGGTCCGGTCGACCGGGATCTGCACGGCGCAGCTGGAGCTGAAACCGGTGAGCCTCACCCTGAAGGCGCCGCTGGGTGCCCGGACGGTGCTCGACGTGGGCAGCGGCACCGCCCTCACCCTGGTACGGCGATGAGACTCACAGGATCCGGGGCAGCTCGGTGCTGATCGGCGCCGGCAGCACCGTCGGCCGGTCGGCGGCCAGCGCCGCGTCGAGCGCCTCCCCGAGCCGGTCCAGCGGGTCCACCACGGCGGACGCGCAGCCGTAGCCGTGGGCGATCGCGGCGACGTCCAGCCCGGGCAGGTCCAGCGCGGGCACGCCGGGGGTGTGCTTCAGCTCGGCGAACGCCTTGAGGATGGCGTACTGGTGGTTGACCGGGACCACGACGGCGAGCGGCAGGCGCAGCTGCGCGGCGGTCCACAGCGCCTGCACGGAGTAGTGGAAGGAGCCGTCGCCGACCACGGCCACGACCGGCCGGCCGCGGCCGGTGTCCCGCTCTGCCAGGGCGATCCCGACCGCTGCCGGCAGCCCGAACCCGAGGCCGCCGCTGGCCATGGTGAAGTACGACCGGGGCCGGTTGATCCGCAGCCGGCGGCGCAGCGCGGCCAGGTTGGACGGTGACTCCTGCACCAGCACCCCGTCGGCCGGCCAGTGCCGGGCCAGCGCGGCGAAGAGCGCGTCGGCGCTCGGCGGGCTGGTCGCCTCGGGCGTCTCCGGCTCCGACCGGACCGGTGGGGCTGGCCGGTCCGCCGGCGGCAGCAGCTCCAGCAGGCCCGCCAGGGCCAGCCCGGCGTCGCCGAGCAGGCTCTCCCCGACCGGGGCGCGGGCCGACTCGTCCGGGTCGTCGGCGACGTGCAGCAGCCGGGCGTCGTCGGGCAGGTAGTCGCCCGGCACGTGCGGGTAGTAGCGGAACACCGGCGCGCCGACCACCAGCACCGTGTCGTGCCCGCGCAGTGCCCCGGCGAGTGGGCCGATCGCGTACGGCAGGACCCCCCGGAAGTGCGGGTGGTCCTCGGGGAAGACGGCCCGCTCCGGGGCCGGGGCCGCCCAGACCGGGGCGGCCAGCCGTTCGGCGAGCGCCACGGCCGCCGGCCACGCGTCGGCCCGGTCCACCGCCGCGCCGAGCACGAGCACCGGGGCGCGGCTGGCCGCGAGGGTGGCGGCGAAGCCGCGCAGCCGGTCCGGGTCCGGGGCGGCCCGGGTGGCCACCGTCCGGACCTGCGGGGGCGGATCGGTGGGCTGGTTCCAGTCGTCCATCGGCACGGAGAGGAACACCGGCCCGGCGGGGGGCTGCACCGCCGTGGCGTACGCGCGCATGAAGGCCGCCGGGACGTCCTGCGCGCGGGCCGGCTCGTGGGCCCACTTGACGTACGGCTGGGTCAGCTCCGCCGCCCGCCGGCTGGCCAGCCGGGGTTCGAGCAGCAGCATCTCCCGGGTCTGCTGGCCGGCGCTGACGATCAACGGGGTCTTGTTGTGCCAGGCGGTGACCAGGTTGCCCATCCCGTTGCCGGTGCCCGGGGCGGTGTGCAGGTTGACGTGCGCGGGCCGGCCGGTGGCCTGGGCGTACCCGTCGGCCATGGCCACCGCCGCCGCCTCCTGCAGCGCGTGCACGTAGCGGAAGTCGGCGGGGAAGTCGCGGAGGAAGGGCTCCTCGGTGGAGCCGGGGTTGCCGAAGACGGTGGTCAGCCCCAGGGCGCGCAGCAGGTCGTACGTGGTGTCGCGGACCGTTGCCATCGCCGACTGCCCCCCGTCCCCCAACGGTGCGGGGAGACGGCCCGATGATCAGTTCCCCGACGAACCGAATCTATCCGGCGGTTGCCTGCTTTTCGGGCGCTTCCCGAGTCTCGTGACGGCGGTGGCCGGGCCGGCCACCGGTCAGGGCAGCGGGAATGGCAGTTTGATCCCGTCGAGGGCGTGCCCGCACGGGCAGTCCCGCTCGGACGGCAGCGCGGCGACCGCGTCCAGCAGGACTCCGCGCAGCCGGTCGGTGTTCTCGGCGAAGACCCGGAACACCTCCTCCTGGGTGACCGACTCGCCGGGCGTCACGCCCGCGTCCAGGTCGGTGACCAGCGCGATGGACGTGTAGCAGAGGGCCAGCTCGCGGGCGAGCACGGCCTCCGGGTGGCCGGTCATGTTGACCACCGTGCCGCCGATCGAGGCGAACCAGCGCGACTCGGCCCGGGTGGAGAAGCGCGGCCCCTCGACCACCACCACCGTCCCGCCGTCCACCGCCGGCACGTCCCGCCCGGCCGCCGCGTCGAGCAGCGTCCGCCGGCCGACGGGGCAGTAGGGGTCGGCGAATGGGACGTGCACGGCGCCCTGGTCGTAGTAGGTCTGGGTGCGCCCGCTGGTGCGGTCGACGAGCTGGTCCGGCACCACGAAGGTGCCCGGGCCCAGCTCGGGGCGGAGCCCGCCGACCGCGCAGGGGGCGAGCACCTGGCGTACGCCGAGGGAGCGCAGCGCCCAGAGGTTCGCCCGGTACGGGATCAGGTGCGGCGGGTAGCGGTGGTCGCGTCCGTGCCGGGGCAGGAACGCCACCCGGCGACCGCCCACCTCGGCGATGGTGACCGCGTCCGACGGTGCTCCGTACGGCGTCTGCAGGACGTGTTCGGTGGCGCCGTCGAGCAGGGCGTAGAGCCCCGACCCACCGATCACCGCCAGCTCGGCCGTTGGACCCATCGGTGCTCCCTCGATCCTGTCGCGATCACCCGCCCGTCAGACCTTAGTCAGCGGGCGAGCCGCAGGCTAATGTGCGTGGCATGGTGTTGACCGCGCGGATGGTCGACGACGTCGGATGCGCCACACGGGCGTACGGCTGACGGGTGTCGGACATGCAGGGTGAGGGACAGGCGATCGGTGGCCGAGCCATGGAGTCCATGACCGGGCGGCTGCTGGTCGCGACTCCGGCGCTGAAGGACCCGAACTTCGACCGTACGGTCGTGCTGCTGGTCGCTCACGAGGCCGGCGGTGCCCTCGGCGTGGTGCTGAACCGGGCCACCGAGGTGCCGGTCGCCGATGTCCTGGGCGGCTGGAGCGACCTGGCCCGGGACCCGGCGGTGCTCTTCGAGGGCGGCCCGGTGCAGCCCGACTCGGCCATCTGCCTGGCCCGGATGCGCCACCCGGTCAAGCCGGTGAAGGGCTTCCACCGGGTGTCCGGCGCGGTGGGCACCATCGACCTCTCCGTCGACCCGGAGCGGCTGCGCGAGGCCATCGGCGGGATCCGGGTCTTCGCCGGGTACGCCGGCTGGGGCGCCGGCCAGCTCGAGCGGGAGATCGAGGAGGGGTCCTGGTTCGTCCTCGACGCCCTGCCCGGGGACGCGTTCGTCGACCGGCCCGACGACCTCTGGCCCATGGTGCTGCGCCGGCAGGGCGGCATGATGGCGGCGGTGGCCCACTTCCCGCCGGACGTGGCGCTGAACTGAGCGGCAGGGGGTACCCCGCGAGATGACCATGCCGGCCGGCGTGTGTATAGTTCTCTGCGTGCCCGGGCGACCGGGGACGACCGCAAGGGGCCGTGGCGCAGCTGGTAGCGCACCACACTGGCAGTGTGGGGGTCAGGGGTTCGAGTCCCCTCGGCTCCACCCCAAGCAAAAAAGCCCTGGTGGGGGACACAATCCCCCACCAGGGCTTTTCTCGTTTCTGTTGCTCTCATGCGTACGCGCCCGGCGTGCCTGGGAGGTTCTTCGGGTGCAGGGTCCCTTCGCCGGCCTTCAGCTGAGCTGTTCGGCCAGTCCGACGATGATGCCCTCGGGGCCGCGGACGTAGCAGAGCCGATAGATGTCCTCGCACTGCACCACCTCGCCGACGAGTTCGGCGCCGTGGGTACGCAGTCGGGCAACGACGTCCTCGATGTCGTCGACGGCGAACATGATGCGACGAATGCCCAGCGTGTTCGCCGGCGCGTCCTTCGGTTCGGCGCTGATCGCCTTCGGCGTGTGGAACATCGCGAGCTCGATTCGGCCGTGGCCGTCCGGGGTCCGCAGCATGGCGATGTCCTGTCGGACGTCGTCGATCCCGATGACCCGCTCCACCCAGCGTCCCTCGACTGGCGCCTTGCCCTCCAGCTCCATGCCAAGTTCGACGAAGAACGAAATAACAGCGTCAAGGTCGTCGACAACGATGAGGACGTTGTCCATCCGCTGGATCGTCATGCTGGGTCTGCTTCCTACTTGTTGCTCATTGCTGAGTGGTTCGGATGTTTCGCTCTCCGCCCGGCGGTGGCTGGGCTGGAGTCCTGGACCGGCAGTCTGGTCCGGTGGCGATCGGTCCGCTCCTGCAGGATCTGCTTCACCCGCTGGTGTGGGGTGTGCAGGGCGATGTCGGGGTCGCCGGCTCGGTGCAGGATGTTGATCGCGGCGTTCACGTCGGCCTGCCACACCACCCCGCATCGGGTGCAGTGAAACCTGTCCCCGCTGCGTCGGCCGAAGTCGCCGCAGCGGTGGCAGGTTTGTGAGGTGTAGGCGGCGTTGACGGGAACGTGCGCAGAACCTCTGCGCTCCGACACGCTTTTCAGGGCCTCGGCGGTGACTCCTTTGGTCCATGCGGCGAGACGCCGGTTGATGTTCTTGGGAAGTTTCTTGCGGCCGGTGAAGCGTTTGGTGAGGTCTTCGGCGATCACGGTGGCGGCTTTGTCGACGACCTCGTGCACGGCGGTGAAGATCTCCGTACGAACCCGCGCTCGGTGGCGGGCGGCCTGCCGGTCCCGCTTCACCGTGCCGAGGTTGTGGACCTTGATCCGGTGGGCTTTCGCGTGGTCACCGCGCATCGCGGCGCTGTTGGCGATCGAGCGTAGCTTCGCCCGACGGCGGTTGCGTTCCTTCAACCGGTCCGACTCGGCGGTCAGCAGGTCGCCGAGTTGTTCACCGTGGGCCTGGCCGTCGGAGTCGGTGAGGGCTTCGGTGTAGCCCTTGTCCACACCGACCGTCGCCTCGCCGCACGGCCGCTGCGACGACCGCATCTGTGATGCGTCGATCTGGTAATGGACCTCGACCCGACCCCGGCGCAGGACCAGCCGCAACGTGCCCGTCGGCGCGACGGTCGTGGACAGCGGGATTCGGACCATCCGCCGGGGTTCGAGACCGGGAATCGCCAGCCACAACCGGCCCCGCCCGTCAACGATCGTGTTGTAGTTGTCGGCGCGCACGACGATCTGATCGTGGGTGCGGTTGCGGCCACGCTTCCAATGCTTGCGCATCTGCCGCGCCAGGAACGGATCCCCAGCCCATCGGTCGGTCTTCAACGCGGCGAACATCCGCTTGCGCTCGGCCGGATCGCTCGTGCGTCGGATGATCGCCCGCCGGACGTCGACCTTGGCCGCTTCCAGGTTCGCGGCGATGTCGGCCATGGCGTCGCGGACGGTTTCCTTCCACGCATTCGCCAACACACCGAACGACGCGTGCGTGCCGTCAGCCAGCCACCGGTCCCGCACCTGCCGATCCCGCAACCCGGACCCGACACCGGCGATCGCCCCGTAACGCTGCCACACCTCGCTGCGCACCCGACCCAACCGGCGGGCCTGCTCCACCAGTGCGGCGTACTTACCCGCATTGAGTCGGGCCGAGTAGGCGATACGAGTGACCTTCACCGGTCATCCCCGAATGTCAGGTCCGCCTCTTCGAGTTCCTCTTCGTAGCGGCGCAGACCGTCCAGCCGGCCAGAGAAGGTCCGCACGATGGCCAGCAAGTCCTCCACCCGTTCCTGCTGCGGGGACAGTGACTCCTGGATGGCGGCGACGACCTCGCAGCCGCCGCAGTCCGCCACATGCTCCAGAAAGTCGAAGCCGAACCGCGCCAGCCTGTCCCTATGCGCCACCACCAGCGTGCCAACCTCCCCCTGTAGACCGCGTCCATCAACGCCAGGAACCTTTCACGGCGCAGGTACATCCCGCCGCCGACCTCGCTGACCCACTCGCCCACACGCCAGGCACAACTGCCGCATCGCCGCCACCTGCAAGGCCAAATCCGACTTCTAACCGCACAACGAGGCCCGGCAATACACCACAACCCTTTCGCCTGTCGGCGTCGAAACCCGGCTGCAACACCATACGCACATCGGAATCGTCGAAATACCGCCGAGCCGACGACAGACGACGGGCCACGAACGGACCCTCAACCTCCCACCGGCGCACCTGCTCACAGAGCGGCCCACCCGCCTGGCAAAACCCGCCGATCCGATACACGCCACCCACAACAATCAATTGTTGACAGCTCTAGAAAGGAAAGCAACCACCAGTCGCTGCTCCTTGGTGTGGTACGGCCACGGTGGCCGCGTCCGCCCCTGAGACGGAGCCGCCAGGCCGTTCTCGACATCCTTTGCAACACTCTTCGGGAACCTGTTGGCGCGGCCGGGACCTGGCCGCGTATCTGCGCTGCCTCCTCAGGCGGCGCGCCGTCCGGCCCGGCGGCGATGGCCTGATCGTGGTCTGGGGTGGCGACTGGTGGCTCGGCGAATGTTCATGGCCGGCCCGCTATCGACCGGACGCGGACGCCGGGCCCAGCAGGCGGGCGGAGATGCTTTCCTGGGCCAGTAGGCGCAGCGCCGCGATGAGTGTTTCGCCGAGGACGGTGCCGATCACGACGCTTTCGGCGATCTGGTCAGGGTCGGCGTGCGACGTGACCGCCGCGAGTTCGAGCTCGGTGAACCGTTCCACGGCTTCCGCGTACGCGTCGAGGTGACCGGTGAGGCTGTCCTGGCCGAGCGCTCGCAGGGCGGTGATGGTCTCGACGAGTGTTGCGATGGCGGGCGCGTCCGGCTCGACGGCCCAGCCGCGCCGCGCTACGAGTTCCCGCACCTGTGCGGTGGCTGCGACGCGTACGTCGTCGTCGGCGGTCACCTGACGGTGGGGCGTGATGGCGCGGTGCACCGTCCCGATCCGTTCGTGCAGCGACATGGTTTCGGAGTCGAACGCCTGCAGGACGACCTTCACGCTGGCTACGGGGACCTGGGCCAACTCGATCAGGGCGCGAATCAGGCGCAGCCGGCGCAGGTGCCGCTCCCCGTACCTGGCCTGGTTGGGGCTGGTCAGTTCGCCCGGCGGGAGCAGGCCTTCCCGTAGGTAGTACTTGATCGTCGGCACGGCCACCCCCGACCGGCGACTCAGCTCCGCGATACGCATTTGCCGTCCCCTCCGTCTTCATGGATAGTATCAGTATCCGTAAGCGGGCAGCGCTGCTATCCATCACTACCCGACCCGAAGGAGACCTCGTGCAGACCTTGGCCCTCAGCACCGAGTCGCGGATCATCGCCGGAGCGGTGCTGCTCACGATCGTCACCATCCAGGTGGGCGGCTGGTTCATGACCCGGATCGCCCGTGGCGACGTGCCGATGACCGACTTCCAGAAGTCCTTCGCGCGCGCCGGCCATGGTCACGCCGGCGTGCTGGTCCTGCTGAGCCTGGTCGCACTGCTCTATGTGGACGCCACTGGTCTCGACGGAGCCTTCCTGTGGACCGCGCGGCTCGGAGTGCCGGTCGCCGCGATTCTGATGTCGGCGGGATTCTTCGCGTCGTCCGCCGGCAGGAACGTCACGGCGCCGAACCGGTTCGTCTGGGTGCTGTGGGTGGGCGCGCTCGCTCTCGCTGCGGGCGTGGTGAGTCTCGGCGTGGGGCTGCTGACCGCCTGAACCGTTGCGGAGCTGGCCGGCACCCACCCCGGTGCCGGCCGTCCGTACGAGGAGGCGGCACGGGCCTTCATCGAGTCAAGGTCAGCACTAACCTTCTGATTGCTCGGCCGCTGTCGGAGAGCCGCCTAACATGAGCTGATGACCGTAGATCTTTTCGCGGGCGTCCCCGTCCGCGACTACACCGCGGCGGCGGCCTGGTACGAGCGGCTCCTCGGCGCCCCGCCGTCGTTCCTGCCCAACGACACCGAGGCGGTGTGGGAGTTGGCCGAGCACCGGTACGTGTTCATCGAGGTGCGGCCCGAGCATGCCGGGCACGCCATGCACACCGTCTTCGTCGGCGACTTCGACGCCCGCATCGCCCAGATCGCCGAGCGCGGCCTGGCGCCGGCCGAGCGTGAGACCTACGCCAACGGCGTCCGCAAGGCCATCTTCCGCGACCCGGACGGCAACGAGATCGGCTTCGGCGGCGCGCCGGCCTGAGCGTGGGCCGGGCCGGGAAGTCCGCGCTGATCCGGGCGCGACGGTCGATCCCTACCGCCCGGGCCGGTGCCCGGGAACGGTCACCCCTGCGGGGGTGAGACGAAGTCCTTCGCGCGGATCAGGACGAAGGACAGGATCCCGGCGACGATGCTGACGATCGCCGCGAACAGCAGGACCTCGTTCAGCGCGCTGGCGAAGCTGCCGCGGGCGATCTCGACGAGCAGGCCGCGCTGCTGCGGTGGGACGGTCGCGAACAGTCGGCTCACGCTGCCGTTGCGCAGTGCTGTCGCGATCTCGGCGCTGTGCGGGGCCAACGGGGTGCCGGCAACTCGGGTCTGCACCATGGCGGTCAGTCGGTTGGCGAGCAGGGTGCCCAGCAGTGCGACGCCGGTGGCGATGCCGACCTGCCGGAACGTCAGGTTGATCCCGGACGCCATCCCCGACCGGCGTGGCGCCACGACCCCGACCGCCGTGGAGGCCAGCGGCGGGTTGACGAACCCGATGCCGATGCCCGTCGCGATCAGTCCCGGGATCAGGTGGGTCCACGACGAGGTGGCGGTGAGGCCGCGCATGAGCAGCAACCCGATGCCGACC
Organism: Micromonospora sp. NPDC047740; assembly: GCF_043204735.1. NCBI lineage: Bacteria > Bacillati > Actinomycetota > Actinomycetes > Micromonosporales > Micromonosporaceae > Micromonospora > Micromonospora sp. NPDC047740. The sequence continues at coordinate 105,488 of NZ_JBIDCT010000014.1, read as the reverse complement.
AGCACCAGTCCTGGGCCGACGAGGGCGCGGACCGGCATCTTCGCGCTCAGCCGTCCCGCCACGCCGCTGGCGACCAGCACGCCGATGGAGAGGATGAGCAGCCGCAGGCCGGTCTGCAGGGCGGTGTAGCCGAGCACGTTCTGCAGGTAGAGGACCAGGTAGAGCAGCATCGAGAAGATGCTGAAGGAGAGGCCGAACGCGGCGATGTCGCCACCTACGAAGGTGGGCACCCGGAACAGCCGTAGATCGAACATCGGGTCCGCGGTGCGGGCCTCGATCAGCAGGAAGGCCACGAGCAGCACGGCGGCCGCGGCGAAGCAGGCGATCACCGGTGTCGCGGTGAAACTGCTGCGTCCCGCTTCGATGAGGGCGTAGACCAGGCAGGCGAGTGCCGCGGAGAAGATCACGAAGCCCGGCCAGTCCGGCCGCGCGCCTTGCTCGTCGCGCGACTCGACCACCTTGCGCAGGGTCAGGACCAGCGCGATGGCACCGATGGGCACGTTGACGAAGAAGATCCACCGCCAGGACAGGCCCGACACCAGCGCGCCACCCACGATGGGCCCGACGGCGACGGCGACGCCGGCCAGGGCACCCCAGATACCGAAGGCCGTGCCGCGTTCGGCGCCGCGGAAGGCGTTGGCCAGGAGGGCCAGCGAGACGGAGAACATGATGGCCCCGCCGATGCCCTGCAGGCCGCGGGACAGTTCGAGCATGAGCGGGGACTGCGCGACGCCGCACAGCGCGGACGCGGCGGTGAAGACGACCAGGCCGATCACGTAGAGCCGGCGGCGGCCGAACAGGTCCGCCAGCGACCCCGCGGTCAGCAGGAGTGCGGCCAGGGTCAGCGCGTAGGCGTCGACGACCCACTGCACGTCGGAGAAGGACGCCCCCAGCGACGCCTGGATGTCGGGCAGCGCGACGTTCACGATCGTCAGGTCGAGCAGCAGCATGAACGTGCCCAGACAGACGGCGGTGAGGGCCCACCATTTCGGGTCGGCCCTTGACGGGGAGGCCCCGTGGGCACCTGAGCTGGCGGTGCCGGGCCGGCTCGGCTCGGTCATAGCCCGGATGCTACCGACGGCTTCGTACCCAAATTCACGTTTGGGGCATATGTACTGGTGGGATGCCTCCCGGCGGCGGGCCAAGCGAGACACCCTGGTGCGGGCAAGGCCCGCACCAGGGTGTCTGTCACTTCTCAGGCGTCAGCAGCCACAGGTGTAGTACAGGATGTCCCAGTGGTTGCCCTCGTCGGTGTAGAGGTTGCCCGACGGGGCTCGCCACTGGTAACCCCAGCCCGATATGTAGCCCACGTATGTGTAGGAGCGGGAGATGTAGTTGTAGACGCAGGTCGTCTTGGCGATGTCGACCTTGTAGCCGTTCCAGTGGCTGTAGGTGCCGCCGGCGTGCCCGGTCTCGGTGCCGCCGGTGATGGTGATGGCGCAGCCACTGGCCCGCTTGAACGTGATGATGCCGTCGATCGTGGCCTGCCGGATGCCCTCGAATGAGGTGCACGTCGGGTTGTTGCGGTCGCTGCAGTTGCCGCTGGAGACCCAGCTGATGCCGGCGGCGCGCAGCTGGGAGGTGGCGCTGGCGTGGCTGATCGCGAAGGCGGGGGTGCTGAAGCCGAGGGCGGTGCCGATGGCCGCGACGCCTGCGAGGAGCAGGGTGAGCATGCGGCGGCGCACTACACGACGGGTCGTTGACATGGCATCTCCTGAATCGCAGCAGGGGCAGATATTTGCGAAGTGGAGGCCGGCCCGTGAAATTTCTACCATGCATCGACGTCTGTGGATAGATGCGCGAGCTGTCGGGCAACTCACGCGAGGTCGTCCAACTCGGTCTGACCAGCGGAAACTTCCCCGGAAATCCATGCCGGTCGACCGGCTCGAGTTGCCCTCGAGCGGGTCTCGAGCGGCGCTCAGGACGCTCGACGCCGCATGCGGCGTCAAGCCACCGGCACCGACCGTCGCCTGTGGAAGAGCCGACCCGCCGGCCTGCGGGCGGAGCGGACGGTGACCGACGACCGCGCGCGCTCCGCGGTGACGCGGACAGCAGGCGCATCGGGTGTCCGGCGGGCTGTGCGGAGTCGACGTACCGAGTGACTGAGAAGGAGTGCCCATGAACCGGTGGCTGCGGCGGATGGTCCCGCTGGCCGTGCTCGCGCTCGCGACGACCGCCTGTTCCACCGACGGCTCGTCCTCGAACGAGAATGATCTCAAGGGCAAGACCGTCAACGTGATCGGCACCTGGGGCGGTGACGAACAGGCCGCGTTCCTCAAGATGGTCGAGCCCTGGGAGAAGCAGACCGGCGCCAAGGTGAAGTACACCGGCACCCGGGACATCAACACTGTCCTGACCACCGGTGTCGCCTCTGGCGTGCTGCCGGACGTGGCCGGACTGCCCGGCCCCGGGCAGATGGCCGAGTACGCCAAGACTGGCAAGCTGCTGCCACTGGACGACGTGCTGGACATCAAAACGTACGAGAGCGAGACCGCCCCGGCGCTGGTCGAGTTGGGCAAGGTCGACGGCAAGGTGCACGGCGTCTTCATCAAGGCCGCCGTCAAGGGCCTCATCTGGTACGACCCGAAGGTCAACGACTACGGGGCGAATCCGCCCAAGACGTGGAACGACCTGATGACCCAGGCGAAGGCGAGCCAGAGCAAGGCGAAGGCGATCTGGTGCGTCGGCCTGGAGTCCGGCGCGGCGTCCGGTTGGCCGGGCACCGACTGGATCGAGGACCTGGTGCTGCGGACCGCGGGCCCGGATGTCTACAGCCAGTGGTATCAGGGCAAGGTCAAGTGGTCCGACGCGGCCATCAAGAAGGCGTTCGAGATCTACGTGAACGACGTCGTCGCCAACACCTACGGCGGCGGCAAGGCCGCCGTGGCGACGAACTTCGAGGCCGGTGGCGACCCGCTGTTCGCGGCCCCGCCCGGCTGCCAGCTGCACCACCAGGGGAGCTTCATCACCGGGTTGGGGAAGTTCAAGCAGGCCAAGGCGGGCACCGACTACAACTTCCTGCCGTTCCCGGACATCGAGGCCCAGTACGCGGGCGCGGTCGAGGGCGCGGGCGACCTGTTCGGCATGTTCAAGGACACGCCGGCCGCGAAGTCGCTGATGAAGTACCTGGTCACGGCCGAGGCGCAGGACATCTGGGTCAAGGCTGGCGGGGCCCTGTCGGCGAACAAGAATGCCAAGAGCTACCCGGATGACGTCAGCAAGCGTTCCGCGGAGATCCTGGCCAACGCGAAGTCCTTCGCCTTTGACGCGTCGGACCTGATGCCGACCGCCATGAACGACGCGTTCTGGAAGGGGATGGTGGCGCTGACCAACGGCACCAAGTCCCTCGACCAGGTCCTCGCCGACCTTGATGCGGCGCAGAAGGACGCGTACCAGTCCTAGTCCGGGCGGGGGAGTGGCGTGGCCGCTCCCCCGCCTCATCCCGTGGTGCGATTCCCGGAGGCAACAGTGGATTCACGCCTGGCCACGGCACTCCAGGTGGTCGTCGGCATTCCGGCCATCCTGATCCTGTACGTCTGGGGAGCCGAGCGCGTGCTCGCCGTCGTCGCGCGCAACAACCAGTGGCAGCAGCGCATCCGGCCGTGGCTCTGGATCGCGCCGGCGCTCGGGTTCCTCGCCTTCTTCCTGATCTATCCGACGATCCGGACGATCATCCGGAGTTTCTACGGCAAGAATGAGCTCACGCCGACATTCGTCGGGCTGGACAACTACCGGTGGTTCTTCACCAACAGTGACGCCATCGGCACGCTCCTCAACAATGTCCTGTGGCTGCTGTTCTTCGCCGGCTTCACGGTCGGGATGGGCCTGGTCATCGCCGTGCTTGTGGACCGGGTCCGGTATGAGGCGCTGGCCAAGAGCATCATCTTCCTGCCACTGGCCATCAGCATGGTCGCGGCCGGTGTCATCTGGAAGTTCATGTACGACTACAAGCCGGAGGGGACTACCCAGACCGGCACGTTGAACGCGTTGCTCGGGGCGGTCGGGCTGGGACCTGTCGGCTGGTTGCAGTCGCCCGGTTTCCGGCTCAGCACGTTCGCGCTCATCGCCATCATGGTGTGGATGTGGACCGGCTTCGCGATGGTCATCATCTCTGCCGCGCTCAAGGGGATCGACCCCGAGCTGCTGGAGGCGGCCCGAATCGACGGCGCCAACGAGTGGCAGGTCTTCCGGCGGGTGATCCTCCCGCTGCTGGGCCCGACCCTGGCGGTCGTCTCCACCACGATGATCATCACCTCGCTGAAGACGTTCGACATCGTCTACACGCTGACGAACGGCAACTACGACACCGAGGTCATCGCCAACCTCATGATCAAGGAGATGTTCGTGTTCGGCGACTTCGGCCGAGCCAGCGCCGTCGCGGTCGTCCTCCTGCTGGCGATCGTCCCGATCATGGGCTTCAACATCCGTAAGTTCCGTGCCCAGGAGTCGATCAGATGACCACGGTCGCAACGCCCAAGGCGCCCGGCACCCGGGCCGCAGCCACCCGCAAGCCCGCCCGGCCTCGCCGCCGCCTGGTGCTGCACCTGGCGGTCGTCGCCCTGATGGTCGTCTGGGCGGTGCCGACGGTCGGGCTGCTGGTGAGCTCGTTCCGTCCACAGTCGGAGCTGTCCACCGCCGGCTGGTGGACGGCGTTCGCCCCGCCGTACCAGTTCACCATGGAGAACTACCGCGACGTCTTCCAGCAGAGCGGCATCGGCGAAGCGTTCGTCAACAGCCTGTTCATCGCCATCCCGGCCACCATCATCCCGCTCTTCGTCGCGGCGTTCGCCGCGTACGCGTTCAGTTGGATGCAGTTCCCCGGCCGTGACGTGCTCTTTGTAGTGATCGTCGGGCTGCTGGTCGTCCCGTTCCAGACCACCCTCATTCCCGTGCTGAAGCTGTTCGCCGAGTGGGAGATCACCGGCCAGTTCCTGGCCGTGTGGCTGGCCCACACCGGCTACGGCCTGCCGTTCGCGGTCTACCTGCTGCGCAACTTCATGGGGTCCCTGCCGCGGGCGGTGTTCGAGTCGGCCTACATGGACGGCGCCTCCCACGTGACGGCGTTCTTCCGGATCGCGGTGCCGATGAGCGTGCCGGCCTTCGCCGCACTGGCGATCTTCCAGTTCCTGTTCGTGTGGAACGACCTGCTCGTCGCGCTGATCTATATCGGGCTCGCGAACTCGGACAACCTGCCGATGACCGCGGCGATCGCGAACCTGGTCAACTCCCTCGGCGGCGGCTGGTACCTCCTCGGCGCGGCGGCGTTCGTGTCGATGGCCCTGCCGTTGGCGGTCTTCTTCGGCCTGCAGCGCTACTTCGTCCGCGGCATCGTGGGCGGCGCGGTCAAAGGCTGACCCGGGCCGGGGCCGGGCCAAACTCGCACCCGGCCCCGGGGCGTCACCGGGTGCCGCGCGTCTTGGGCAGGTCGAACTGGTCGGCCTTGCGGCAGTCCTTCTGCCCGCCGATCGCGGCCGGGCCGAGCCGGTCGAGTTCCTGCCGGGCCCGGAACCGGCCCAGGTTCCACGCGTACCAGGGGTCGGACTCGGCCAGGTCGTCGGCGATCCAGCTCAACGTGCAACGGCGTACCGGATCGGGGAGCCTGGCCAGAGCCGGGGTGGCGTCCGCGGAGAGCGCCCGCAGGTACCACGCGTCGATCTTCCCGGTCTGCTCGTACCGCAGGATGTTGCGCCGCGCGGCGTAGTCCTCCGGGTTGAGCACCGCCAGGCCGAGCAGCATCGCCACGGCCAGCGCCACGGTCGACCCGGGGATCCAACGGCCCTGCCACCGGACGCCCGCCGCCAGGATCATCAGGAAGACCACCCCGAGCAGCAACTCGAACGCCATCACGAAGATCCGCTCGCCGGTGAAGCTGTAGACCTTCTGGTACGTCCACATCCGGGACAGCGCGGACACCACGATCACCACACTGAGCGCACTGAGCAGGCCCAGCAGGACGCGCAGCACGGTGCGTTCGACCGGACGCTCCCGGCTGGCCCACCGGCTCACCGCGGCCAGCACGGCCAGGGTCAGCAGGGTGACGAAGAGCAGCTGCCAGAAGCCGCTACGGGCGTACTCGGAGTAGCTCAGCCCGGCGACCTTCTGCACGTGCCGCTGCCCGCCGAAGAGCACGGTGAACTGCACGACCACGAAACCGACGAAGAGCAGCGTCAGCGCCCCGATGGCCGGGGCCCATTCCAGCAGCCCGAGCCGGCGGTTGCTCGGCTTGTCCACCGTGGACAGGTCGGGCGGCGCGGCCAGGGTGTAGACCGCCGCGACCGCGATCAGCCCGCCGACGGCGGCCAGGAAGATCCCGCGGAACATCGCCCCGACGTCGGTGTTCGGGACGGTCGCGCCGATGAGCTCGGAGAACGCCGCGTCGGCCGAGGCGAGCAGACTGCCGAACACCAACAGCACCAGCACCGTGGCGACGACCGAGGCGACGACCCGGCGGACCTTCCCGGCGTCCGGGGAGGCGGTGATGTGCCGGCGTACCCAGGGCAGGCCGCGGAATGCCGCGAACGGCGCCGCGAGCAGGCCGAACAGGATCGAGCGGACCAACCGCCCGCCGACGATGGCCAGGGTAGCGCAGCCCAGTGCGCCGAGGACACAGAACGTCACCAGCCACCAGGCGTTGCGGAAGGCGAGCACGGCCAGCAGGACCAGGGCGGCCGCCGCCCAGCCGCCCCGGATCAGTCGGTCGGTGCGGGGCAGGTCGGCGGTACGCCGCCGGACCGCCACCAGCACGCCGAGGGTCAGCGTGAGCCAGCCGAGGAACCAGCCGATGCCGACCCGGCTCAGCGGCACGAAGAACGCGGTGCCGAGCGCGCCGGCGAGGACCGCGAGCGGGGCGGCTCGCCCGGTGGCCGGCTTCGGCCCGGGCCAGCGCGCGCCGAGGAACGACGTCCGGGGCACGGGCGGGCGCGGCGCCCAGCCGCCCCCGGGGTGCAGCACGGGCTGCGTCACGACGTACGGCGGTGGATAGCCCGGAGGCGGGGGCGTCGCCGGTGCGGCTGAGGACTGCGGGGCGATCCCGGTCGGCGGCGGCGTCGTGTCCGCTGCCGGGGTGCCCTGGGGCGCCGGTGCGTCGGCTGCGTCCTTGTCAGCCGCCGGTCCGTCGGTGGCGCTCCCGGTGCCGGCCGTGGCCGGCGCGCTCGCCGTGGCCTCGACGGCCGGCGGGGTCGCCTGGGCCGGCACGCCCGGTGCGGGCGCCATGACCCGCGGGGCCGCCGCCTGCGCGGGCACCGGCTGGTCCTCGCCAGGTGACACCAGCGGTACGAACAGCGCGTAGCCGCGCGTGCCGGGCGGCACGGTAACCGGGATCGCCCAGGCCGGCTGGCCCTCCTGGCCGGGCCACACCAGGCCGGGCGGCGCGCCGTCCCCCGTGGGCATGACGAGCAGGTACGGCGTGACGTCGGCGGGGACGTCACCGCCGCTCGGTCCGGTCGCCGGGGCGGTCCGGGGGGAATCTGGCGCCGATGGCGACTCGGACACGACACGCTCCTTGATCGCTTGGTCCCGACACTGTAGGGCCCGACCCCGGTCCGCCGCCGCCCCGCGCCGCCCCGGCGGCCCGTTCGGTCAGCACACCCGGGCCGGCCGGTGAACCGCCCGTGCCGCCGGGCTGCCTCGCCGTCGGAACCGCGCCGCGCGGCCGTCTCGCGACGGAACCTGGCGGCGCGGTCCGAGACCCAGGGATCAGCCCAGGGCCCGCTCGATCTCGGCCAGTTCCTCGGCGGTGAAGTCGAGGTTGTCCAGCGCGGCCACGTTTCCCTCCAGCTGGGCCACGCTGCTCGCCCCGATGATCAGGCTGGTCATCCGCGGGTCGCGCAGCGCCCAGGCCAGGGCGAGCTGGGCCAGGGTCTGGCCGCGCCGCTCGGCGATCGCGCCGAGCGCCCGGATGGTCGCCATCCGCTCCTCGGTCAGGTCGCTCTCGTTGAGGAACACGCTGGTGCGCACCCGGGAGTCGGCCGGGATCCCGCCCAGGTAGCGGTCGGTGAGCAGGCCCTGCGCCAGCGGGCTGTACGCGATGCAGCCCGCGCCGACCTTCTCCAGCGTGTCCAGCAGGCCGTCCGTCTCGGTCCAGCGGTTGAACATCGAGTAGGCCGGCTGGTTGATCAGCAGCGGCGTACCGAGGTCCCGCAGGATCGCGGCGGCCCGGGCGCTCTGCTCGGAGTTGTAGTTGGAGATGCCGACGTACAGCGCCTTGCCGGAGCGGACGATGGCGTCCAGCGCGCCCATCGTCTCCTCCAGCGGCGTGTCCGGGTCGAACCGGTGCGAGTAGAAGATGTCCACGTAGTCGAGCCCGAGCCGGCGCAGCGACTGGTCCAGCGACGAGATCAGGTACTTGCGGGAGCCCCATTCGCCGTACGGGCCGGGCCACATCAGGTAGCCGGCCTTGCTGGAGACGACCAGCTCGTCCCGGTACGGCTTGAGGTCGGTGGCGAGCAGCCGGCCGAAGTTCTCCTCGGCGGTGCCGGGCGGCGGGCCGTAGTTGTTGGCCAGGTCGAAGTGGGTGATGCCGAGGTCGAAGGCGCGTCGGACGATGTCGCGCTGCCGCTCGTACGGCCGGTCCGGCCCGAAGTTGTGCCACAGCCCGAGGGAGATGGCGGGCAGGCGCAGACCGCTGCGTCCGCTGCGCCGGTAGGTCATCGAGTCGTAACGCTGATCAGCGGCGAGGTAGGTCACCACGCGACCCTAGTCCTGGCGTGTGACGGGACCGCGATCAGAGGTCGTAGCGCAGGCGGGGGAGGGTGCGGCCGGTGGAGGGGGAGACGGCGGTGCCGGCCGGGACCGCGCCGACGTGCCGGTAGAACGGCTCCGCGCCCGGGTCCGCGTCGAGCCACAGCGCACGGGCGCCCGCGGCGCGGGCCGTGGCCACGGCGTGGTCGAACAGCACCCGACCGACGCCGGTGCCGATCGCCGGCGGGTCCACGAAGAGCATGTCCAGCTCCAGCTCGGGCGGGGTGCCGCCGAGCACCAACAACCCGACCGCCGCGCCGTCCCGTTCGGCTACCGCCACCTGCCGCGTGGCCACGTCCGCGGGGGTCAGCGTCAGCTCGCTGCGGCAGCGGGCCAGGAACTCGGCCTCGTAGCCCCAGTGACCCTTGGAACGCAGTGCCAGCTCGGTCAGCTCGGCCGCCTCGGTGGGGCGGGCGGCCCGGATGCGGAGATCCACCCGCCTATTGTGCCGCCGGTGGCGGAACGGGCGTGGGGTCCCGCTTGTCCGGGTAGCTTCGGTGCCATGCGTTTCGTCCAGCTCGACACCCCCAAGCCGATCTCGAAGATCGGCCTCGGCACGTGGCAGTTCGGCTCGAAGGAGTGGGGCTACGGTGCCGACTACGAGCGCCGGGCAGCGGACATCGTCCGGCGGGCGCTCGACCTCGGCGTCACCCTCTTCGACACCGCCGAGCTCTACGGCTTCGGCCGCAGCGAGCGCATCCTCGGCGCGGCGCTCGGCGCCGACCGGGCCAAGGTCGTGGTGGCCAGCAAGATCTTTCCGGTGCTGCCGGTCGCCCCGGTGGTGCACCAGCGCGCGGTCGCCTCCGCCGCCCGGCTCGGCGTCAGCTGCATCGACCTCTACCAGGTGCACCAGCCCAACCCGGTGGTCGCCGACACCACCACCATGCGGGGCATGCGCGGCCTGCAGGACGTCGGGCTGGTCGGCGAGGTCGGGGTCAGCAACTACCGCCTGCGCCGCTGGCAGGCGGCCGAGGCCGCGCTCGGCCGCCGGGTGCTGAGCAACCAGGTCCGCTACAGCATGGTCGACCGTGGCCCCGAGGAGGACCTGATTCCGTACGCGGAGCAGGCCGGCCGGATCGTCATCGCGTACAGCCCGCTCGCGCAGGGGTTCCTCTCCGGCCGGTATGACGCGCGGAACCTGCCCGGCGGGGCGGTCCGCCGGGCCAACGCGTACTTCCTGCCGGAGAACCTGGAACGCGGCACCCCGTTGATCGCCACGCTGCGCGAGGTGGCCGCCGCGCACGACGCCACGCCCAGCCAGATCGCCCTGGCGTACGTGCTGCGCTCCCCGAACGTGGTGGCCATTCCCGGCGCCTCCGGCGTCGAGCAGATGGAACGCAACGCGGCCGCCGCCGAGATTGACCTGGCCGACGACGAGTACGCCGCCCTGGCCACCGCCGCCCGGCAGTTCCGGCCGGTCACCGGCCTGGCCGCCGTACCCAAGCTGATCCGCGCCCGGACCGGGAAGTGACCACCATGGACGACATCACCGCACTCATCCTCGACGACCACGCCGCCTTCCGTCGCGGCTTCGCCCGGCTCGACGACGCCCGCGACCCGACCGAGTTGCTGTCCATCTGGGAAGCGCTCGCCCTGCATCTGGACATCCACGCCGAGGCGGAGGAGGCCATCCTCTACCCGCACCTGGTCAAGCACGGCGACGACGGCGAGGAGGAGACCGAGGACGCCATCGGCGACCACAACAAGATCCGCGACGCGATCGCCGAGTCGAAGCGCCACGAGGTCGGCTCGGACCCCTGGTGGGCGGCGGTGTGGAAGGCCCGCCGGGAGAACAGCGAGCACCTCGCCGAGGAGGAGGACGAGGCGCTGCCCGACTTCCGCCGGCACGCCGGCGTGGAGCTGCGCGCCGAGTTGGGGGCGCGCTGGCTGAGGTTCTACGGCGAGCACAAGAACGGCCGGAACCTGCCGTTCCTGGACAAGGACCCCGAGAAGTACGTCCAGGAGCACCGCTGACGCCTCGGCGGTGCGGATCTCCCCATCGTGGGGGAGTCGACCGGGTGCTGGGCGGCGCGAGAATGGGTGGGTGAGTCTCCGGGGGGTGCTGGGGCCGCTGGTGCGCGGGAGCACCTGGCGGCGGGCGGTGTTCCTGCTGCTCGGCGGGGTGCTCGCGCTGCCGTACGCGTTGCTCGCGGCGGTCTTCGCCCAGATGCTGGCCAACGACGACGCACCCCGGCCGGTGGTCTTCGGGCTGCTGCTGGTGGCCGTGCTGCTCGCGGCGGTGCCGGTGTTCCTCGCCGGCAGTCGGGCCCTGGAGATCGCGGCTGCGCGGGCGCTGCTCGCGGTCGACCTGCCCGAGCCGGCGGCGGGCCACCGGATCGACCGGGAGACCCGGGTACGCGCCGCGCTCTGGATCGCGCTGCACCTGTTCACCGGCGGTCTGGTGCTGTTCGCGGCGATCAGCGCCCTGCCGATGGCGCTGGTCTTCCTGGCCGGGCCGATCGGCCTCGACCCGGGCGTGAGCCGGGCCAACGGGTTCGGGCCGCTGATCGCGAACCCGGTCGGCGCCACGCTGACCGGGGTGGTGCTGCTGGTCGGGCTCGGCTACGCGGTGGCCGGGCTGGGCGCCCTCGCCGCGTCGATGGCGCCGGTGCTGCTCGGCCCGTCCCAGGGCGAGCGGATCGCCGCGCTGGAGGCCCGGGCCGCCCGGCTGGCCGAGCGGAACCGGCTGGCCCGGGAGCTGCATGACTCGGTCGGACATGCGCTGACCGTGGCCACGCTCCAGGCCGGGGCCGCCCGTGAACTGCTCGACGTCGACCCGGAGTTCACCCGGCGGGCGCTACTCGCCATCGAGGAGACCAGCCGGCACGCGATGGACGATCTGGACCACGTGCTCGGGTTGCTGCGGGAGAGCGACGGCGGGCGGACGCGGGCCTCCACCGCACCGCAGCCCACCCTGGCCCGGCTGGACCGGCTGGTCGCCGACACCCGCGCCGCCGGCCTGGCGGTCGAGTCCCGGGTCAGCGGGGCGGTCGGGGCGTTGCCCGCGTCGGTGTCCCGGGAGGGCTACCGGATCGTGCAGGAGGGGCTGACCAACGCGGCCCGGCACGGCCGCGGTCCGGTGACGCTGCGGGTGGACGTACCCCAGGACGCGGCGGCTCCCGGTCGCGGCGCGGCGTCGGACGCGCCGGCCTGGACCAGTCGGTGGTTGGAGATCGAGCTGGTCAACGGCCTGCGCGGCGCGGCGCGGGCGGAGCGCGGCGGACGCGGCCTGGCCGGCATGCGGGAGCGGGTGCTGCTGCTCGGCGGGCGGCTCACCGCCGGGCCGGAGGACGACCGGTGGCGGGTGCGGGCCTCGCTGCCGGTGCCGAGGGGGGATGACGGGTGAGCATCGACGTGCTGATCGTCGACGACGACGAGCTGGTCCGGGTGGGGCTGCGGGCCATCGTGGACGCCCAGCCGGACCTGCGGGTGGTCGGTGAGGCGACGGACGGCGCGGAGGTGCCGCCGCTGGTGGCGAAGCTGCGCCCCCGAGTGGTGCTGATGGACGTCCGGATGCCCGCCATCGACGGCATCCAGGCGACCCGCCGGCTGCTCGCCACCTCCGCCGACCCGCCGCGCATCCTGGTGATCACCACGTTCGCCAACGACGAGTACGTCTACGACGCGCTGCGCGCCGGGGCGAGCGGCTTCCTGCTCAAGCGGGCCCGCCCGAGCGAGGTGGTGGAGGCGATCCGGGTGGTGGCGGCCGGTGAGTCGCTGCTCTTCCCGGCGGCGATCCGGCAGCTCGTCGGGGCGTACGGGGGCCGAGGCGGGGACGGGCTGCGGTCGGCGCGGCTCACCGACCGGGAGGCCGAGGTGCTGCGGCTGATGGCCACCGGGCTGTCCAACACTGAGATCGCCGAGCGGCTGGTGGTCGGGGTGGAGACGGTGAAGACCCACGTCGGCAACGTGCTGACCAAGCTCCGGGTACGGGACCGCACGCAGGCGGTGATCGCCGCGTACGAGTCGGGCTTCGTGGTGCCGACCGGCTGAGTCCCTCCGGCGGGGGAGCGGGTTCCCCACCGCACGGGAGGATCGGGGTGCCCGGCCGGCCGAGGCTGGAGCCATGATGACGATCACCGATTCCCCACCCCGCCGGGCCGCCGGGGCGCGGCTTCGTCTGGCCGCCCCGTTCGCCGCCGCCTGGCTCGGCTGCTGGGGCCTGCTCGCCGGAGTCTCCTCGCTGATCGGGTCCGGCTACCCGTTCGGCGCCAACGATTCGCACGGCGAGGCCAGCCTGCTCCGGCTGGTCCCGGTCCACCTCGGCGCCCCGCTGTTCGCCGGGGTGCTGCTGCTCGCGGCGGTCGCGGCGCTGCTGATGAGCCGCACCGACGCGGTACGCGGTCTGCCCCGGGCGCTGTTGCTCGGCTACGGATGGGCGGTCGCCTTCGGGCTGTCGGTGGTGGTGCCGGACGCCCGGGTGCTGGTCATCCTCGGCTACCTGCCGATGCTGATCATCGGCGCGCCGTTCGGCTGGCCGCCGGTCGACTACGCCGACGTCTTCGACTGGCCGCTGCTGGCGAGGTGCTGCGCGTTGGTCGGCGCTGTTCTGCTGGCCGGGGCGCTGTTGGTCTGGCAGCGGCGTACCGCCGGCGCCTGCCCGGCCTGCGGTCGCGACGACGACGAGCGGGCCTGGACCTCGCCCGCGGCGGCCGCCCGCTGGGGGCGGTGGGCCGCCTACCCGGCCGCGGCCATCCCGCTCTCCTACGCGGTGGTCCGGTTCGCCTGGGCGGCAGGCATTCCGCTCGGCATCCCGGGGGACTTCCTGCGGGAGATGCGGGAGACCGGGCTGGTGTGGGCGGGTGCCGGACTGGCCGCGTTCGCCACGGTCGGCGCGATCCTCACCCTCGGCCTGGTAAGGCCCTGGGGTGAACGGTTCCCCCGGTGGATGGTGGGGCTGGCCGGGCGGCGGGTGCCGATCACGTTGGCGGTCGTACCGGCGGCCTTGGTCGCGATCTCGGTGACCGCGGCCACCCTCGGGCTGATCAGCCTCCCCAAGTTCTGGGAGATGAGTGGCGGGTTCAGTCTCACCACCGCGCCGATGCTGCTCTGGCCGCTCTGGGGGGTCGCGCTCGGGGCGGCGGCGGTGGCGTACCACCTGCGCCGTCGGGGTGCCTGCCCACGGTGTGGCAGGCGTGACGAACCCGTTCAGCAGCGCGGGAATCTTCCTGGTTGAGCCAGGAGGCCGGGCCCTCCGCGTGCTCGCACCAGCGCGGCAAAGGATCCTCTGTTACGGCCGACACGCCGCCGGTCCTTCCAGCCGGTACGACCGGCGGCGGGTGTCTCTTCGAGCCGTCAGTCGGCGTCGGGCGCCCGCCAGATACGGCTCTGCAGATCGGTGCCGCGGATGACTTGGACGCGCCACGGGGTCAGCCGTAGCACGTGCAGCTTCGGGTCGGCGGGGCTGCGCCAGAAGTTGCCGAGGGGGTATCCGACTCCGGTCGGGCTGGTCCGCTCGTACAGCTGCCACACGTAGTGCTTGGTCTCGATGTCGTCCACCCACTCAGTGACCGTGTCGATCGCCACGGCGTTCTGCCGAGGACTCCAGTACGAGAACGTGGCGTGCGGGTTGGTGGCCAGGTGTGCCGCCTTGACCGGCGTCTTGTACGTCGCCAGCCAGCCCAGCAGCCGCTCGTCGACCTGTTCCCACACCGCGATCAGCACTCGAGCTCGGGGGCGGCCCTTGACGTCGACCGTGGTCATGGTGGCGTAGCCGATGTCCCGCAGGTAGGCGTTGAACTGGCTTTCGATCATCGAGAACGTGGCAACCCTGATCGCCATCGCTGCTCCTCCTGCTCAGACCAATGTGCGGGCTGCTGCCGGCGTCGGCACCCGAGGCGTCGGTGCCTTCCGGCGCAGACCGAACGCCGTTATGAGCGCGGCGAGGACGGCAGCAGCCGCCGGCAGCACCAGGCCACTGCGGATTGCCTCCAGGCTGATGCCTTCCCCGTCCTGCGCGCTGCCCGTGGCCAGGCTCACCGCGGTTACCGCGGAAATGCCGAGCGCCATACCGAACTGCATCGAGGTGTAGAGCAGGCCACCGGCCAGGCCGTGCTCCCGTTCGTCGATGCCATCGGTGGCTGCCATGGTCAGGGGGCCGTAGGACAGCGAGAAGGCCAGGCCCAGCAGGAGCATGCTCGGCAGCATCGCCGCGTAGGCCCAATCCGGCGCGACCGGCAGGAACAGCGTGTAAGCCAGCGCGGCGGAGACGATGCCGCCGAAGAGGATCCGCACGTTTCCGAACCGGTTGACCAGCCACGGCGTCAGGGTCGGGGCGAGGATGGTGTCGATGCCAACGACGAGCATCGCCAGACCCGTCTGCAGGGCGGTCCAGCCCCGCAACTCCTGCAGGTAGAGCGTCACCATGAACTGGAACCCGGCGAAGCTGACCATGAACAGCAGCGCAGCCAGGTTGGTCCGCACCAACGGAGCCGACTTCAGGATGCCGAGCCGGACAAGCGGGCTGGCCGAGCGCCGCTCGATCAGGGCGAAGACTCCCAGAACAACCAGGCCTGCGGCGAGGAACGCCACGGTCGTCCCAAGCCCCTCCCCACCGTGCTCCAGCCGGACCACACCGTAGGCGAGCAGCAGCATGGCGGCCGTGACGCTGAGGGCACCGGCGAAATCGAAGCCCTGCACTTCCGGGGTCTCCTGCACGTCATCCTTCAGCAGCGGCACCGCGGCCAGCAGAATCACCGCGGCGAGAATTACCGGAGCGAAGAACACCCACCGCCAGCCGGCCGAGACCAGCAGGCCACCAGCGACCAAGCCGAGGGAGAAGCCACCGGCGGCGGTGCCGGCGTACACCCCCAGCGCCCTGTTGCGCTGCGGGCCCTCGGGGAAGTTGCTGGTCACCAGGGCCAGCCCGGCGGGGGCCATGAACGCAGCCGCCACTCCGGTGACGAAGCGCGCCGCCAGCAGCATCCAGCCCTCGGTGGCGAAACCACCCAGCCCAGAGAAGATCAGGAAGACCACCAGCCACAGCAGGAACATCCGCCGCCGGCCGAGCAGGTCGGCCGCTCGCCCGCCCAGCAGCATGAAGCCCCCGTACCCGAGCACGTAGGAGCTCACCACCCCGCTGAGCACCCCGGTCGACAGCCCGAGATCCTCCCTGATGGCCGGCAGCGCGACATTCAGCATCGCCACGTCGATCCCCTCGAGGAAGATCGCCCCGCACAACACGAACAACACACCCCACGCCCGCACACCCATTCGGCTGCTCGACGTAGACATCGCGACTCCTCTCGGAGGGCGTATCACCCTCCGGTTCTCCTGGTGCATGTTGGTTCCTTCTTGTTACCGACAGCATCGTCAGGCACCATCAACAGGCATGGAAGACGGAACTTTCCGGTCCCTCGGTGACTGCGGAGATACCGACGCCGACTACGACGTCCTCCAGTGGGACACCCGCGAGGACTGTGAGGTGCGCCAGATCCTCGACCGGATCGCCGACAAGTGGTCACTGCTCGTCATCGCCCTGCTGGACCGACGCAGCCTGCGCTTCACCGAGCTACGGCGCATGATCGACGGCATCAGCCAGCGAATGCTCGCCCGCACCCTGCGGCACCTGGAACGTGACGGGCTGGTGAGTCGGACGGTGCACCCGACGGTTCCACCCCGCGTTGACTACGAGCTGACCGCACTCGGCACCACCCTGCACAAGACAATCCGGGCACTGGTGACGTGGACCGAGACGCACCAGAACGAAATTGCCACCGCGCGAGCGGCCTATGACCAGCGCGCTGCCGCGGAACAGGCCCGAGCCGAACGCGAGGCAGCCGAACGAGATGCCATCGCCCGGGAAGTCCTCGCGGGCCGTCGGTGACCCCCAACCGCGCGCTAGCGTTGCTCAGGTGACTGCGCCAAACCAGGTTTCCCCGGTCCCGCCCGCCGACCTGCCCGGCACGCTCGGCGCGTTGCGGGCGGCCGGCCACCACTACCGCACGGTCAAGCAGGAGATCCGCGACAACCTCCTCGCCCGGATGCGCTCCGGGGAGGAGCGCTTCCCGGGCATCGTGGGCTACCAGGACACGGTGCTGCCGGAGGTCGAGCGGGCCCTGCTCGCCGGCCACGACATGGTGCTGCTCGGCGAGCGGGGCCAGGGCAAGACCCGGCTGATCCGGTCGCTCGGCGCGCTGCTCGACGAGTGGACCCCGGTCATTCCCGGCTCGGTGCTCAACGAGCACCCGATGCACCCGCTCACCCCGGCCGCCCGCGCCCTCGTCGCGGAGCGCGGCGACGAGCTGCCGATCGGCTGGCTGCACCGCTCGATGCGGTACGGCGAGAAGCTGGCCACGCCGGACACCAGCGTCGGCGACCTGATCGGGGACGTGGACCCGATCCGGATCGCCCAGGGGCGTACGCTCGGCGACCCGGAGACCATCCACTTCGGACTGGTGCCGCGCACCAACCGGGGCATCTTCGCCGTCAACGAGCTGCCCGACCTGGCCGAACGGATCCAGGTGGCGCTGCTGAACGTGCTGGAGGAGCGGGACATCCAGGTCCGCGGCTACCAGCTGCGCCTGCCGCTCGACCTGCTGCTGGTGGCCAGCGCCAACCCGGAGGACTACACCAACCGGGGCCGGATCATCACCCCGCTGAAGGACCGGTTCGGCGCGGAGATCCGTACCCACTACCCGGCCGACCTGGAGCTGGAGCTGGCGCTGATCCGGCAGGAGGCCGACTTGGTCGCCGAGGTGCCGGAGCACGTGCTGGAGGTGCTCGCCCGGTTCGCCCGCGCGGTGCGGGAGTCGCCGTCGGTGGACCCGCGCTCCGGGGTGTCCGCGCGGTTCGCGATCGCCGCCGCGGAGACCGTCGCAGCGGCCGCGCTGCGCCGCGCCGGCCTGCTCGCCGCTCCGGCGGCCGGCGGCGCCGCGTCCGGGGCCGGCGACCCCGTGGTACGTCCCGAGGCGCCGGTGGCCCGGGTCGGCGACGCGGTCTCGGTGACCTCCACCCTGCGCGGCAAGGTCGAGTTCGAGAGCGGCGAGGAGGGGCGGGAGATCGAGATCCTGGCCCACCTGCTGCGCACCGCCACCGCCGAGACGTTCCGGGGCCGCCTGGCCGGGTTGGACCTGTCCGGGTTCACCGCGCTGGTCGCCGAGGGTGAGGTGATCGAGACCGGCGAGCTGGTCTCCTCCGCCGAGCTGCTGCGCCAGGTCGGCACCGTGCCGGGGCTGGCCAAGGTGCTCGACCGGCTGGGCCTGGGCGACGCGCCCAGCCCGGAGGAGGCGGCCGCCGGGATCGAGTTCGTGCTGGAAGGGCTGCACCTGACCCGCCGGTTGGGCAAGGACGTCACCGACTCCGGGCGCACCGTCTACGGCGGCCGGGACTGAGCATGGCCGGCAACCGGTTCCGGTACGGGCAGTGGCGCGGCGGGCCCGACCCGCTCGCCCCGCCGTACGACGTGCGGGCCGCGGTGGACGCGGTCGGCGCGGAGGTGCTGGGCGGCGGCAGCCTGCGGGAGGCGCTGCGGGATCTGCTGCGGCGCGGCCCGCAGGGGCGCGGCGGCCTGGACGAGTTGGCCGCCCGGGCCCGGCGGCTGCGCCGCGAGGCGCTGCGCCGGGGCGACCTGGACGGGGCGGTGACCCGGGCGCGGGCGCTGCTCGACCAGGCCCTGGCAGCCGAGCGGGAGGAGCTGCGCGGCCGGGACGGCGACGACGCCCGCTTCGCCGAGGCGGTGCTGGACAACCTGCCCCGCTCGACCGCCCGCGCCGTGGAGGAGCTGTCCGGGTACGACTGGGCCAGCGACGAGGCGCGGGCCACGTACCAGCGGATCCTGGACGGGTTGCGCGGCGAGGTGCTGGAGCAGCGCTTCGCCGGGCTGCGGGACGCGGCGCGGGCCGCCGCGGACCCGGCCGCCCAGCGGCAGCTCGCCGAGATGATGCGCGACCTCAACGACCTGCTCGCCCGGCACGCCCGGTCCGAGGACACCACCGACGCGTTCGCCGAGTTCATGCGCCGGCACGGCGAGTTCTTCCCGGAACGGCCGAAGGACGTCGACGAGCTGATCGACGTGCTGGCCCGCCGGGCGGCGGCCGGGGAGCGGCTGATGCGGTCGCTGTCGGATCGGCAGCGGGAGGAGCTGGCCGGGCTGATGCGCCAGTCCCTCGGCGAGCGGCTGGCCGGGGAGCTGGCGCAGTTGGACGCGCAGCTGCGGGCGCTGCGCCCGGACCTGAACTGGCAGCGCGGCGAGCGGATCCGGGGCGACCGGCCGCTCGGCTACGGCGAGGCGGCCGGGGCGCTCGGTGAGCTCGCCGAGTTGGACGAGCTGCTGGACCAGCTCGACCAGGACCAGCCGGGCGCCACCCTGGACGACGTCGATGTCGACGCGGTGGCGCGGACGCTGGGCCGGGACGCGGCCGACGACGTACGCCGGCTGCGGGAGCTGGAGCGGGAGCTGCGCCGGCAGGGCTGGGTGACTCGGGACGCGGAGGGGTTGACGCTGAGCCCGAAGGCGTTGCGCCGGCTGGCCGGCACGGCCCTGCGGCGGGTCTTCGCCGATCTGACGGCCGGCCCGCGCGGCCAGCACGACCTGCGCTCGGCGGGCGCGGCCGGCGAGGTCAGCGGCGCCTCCCGGCCGTGGGAGTACGGCGACGAGCAGCCCCTCGACGTGGTGCGCACGCTGACCCGTGCGGTACGCCGGGCCGGTCCGGGCGTGCCGGTGCAGCTCGCGGTCGACGACTTCGAGGTGGTGGAGACGGAGCGGCGGGCGTCGGCGGCGGTGGCGCTCTGCGTCGACCTGTCGTACTCGATGATCTCCCAGGGGCGTTGGGGGCCGATGAAGCAGACGGCGTTGGCGCTGTCGCATCTGGTGGCGACCCGGTTCCCGCAGGACGCGCTGCAGATCATCGGGTTCGGGCGGGAGGCGCTGCCGCTGACCCAGCAGGAGTTGGCGGCGGTGGAGCCGGATCTGCAGCAGGGCACCAATTTGCAGCACGCGCTGCGGCTGGCCGGCCGGCATCTGCGCCGGCACCCCGGCGCCGAGCCGGTGGTGCTGGTGGTGACCGACGGTGAGCCGACCGCCCACCTCGACCCGGACGACGGGGAGGCGTACTTCCACTGGCCGCCGCTGCCGGAGACGATCGAGGCGACCATCCGGGAGGTGGACCGGCTCACCCGCTACGGCGCGACGCTGAATCTGTTCATGCTCGGCGACGATGCGGGTCTGCGCCGGTTCGTCGACGCGGTAGCCCGCCGGTCCCGGGGCCGGATGTTCACCCCCGATCTCGACGATCTCGGCGAGTACGTGGTCTCCGACTACCTGCGCGCCCGCCACGGCCGCCGCTGACCGGTCGCCGGCTCCCGTCGGGTCGGCCGGCGGGTCCCTCGTTAGCCCGCTGTCGAGCTGATGTCGGGAACGACTCGCGGTCTGCGATCGGGTGGCCCGCCACGGGTGTATGGAGCATCGTCGGGTCGGCGTGTCCGGACAATCCTGAGATCAGGCGGTGGCTCGGGGTGGTCGGCGCTCGGTCGTGGGGCCCGGCTCCCGGGCCTGGTCCGGGTTGCCGGCCCGTCGCCGTGCCCGGCGACCGCGGGCGAGCTCGGTCTCCAGGGCGTCGAGGGGCTGGGCGAAGGGGTCCGCGAAGCGCGCGAGCCACTCCTGGGCCACGGCGACTCCGGCGCTGTCGACGCCGTAGATGCGGCGGGTGCCCTCGGCGCGTACGGTCACCAGCCCGGCCTCGCGCAGGACGCGGAGGTGCTGGGAGGCGGCCGGCTGGGAGATCCCGAACTGTGCGTGCAGCGCGTCCGCGATCGCGCCCGCCGGCCGCTCGCCGAGGCTCAGCAGCTCGAGGATCCGGCGGCGCACGGGATCGCCGAGCGCGTCGAAGACGGCACCCGCCATCAGCCCTCCGGTGCCTCCTCCGGCGCGGTCGTGTAGAACGCGACGGTACGCGCCGCGGCGGCGCGGGCCTGCTCCGGGTCGTCGTCGTCGCCGATCGCGGCCTGGGCCCAGCCTTCGCCGGCGAGCCGGACGAATCGGGTGCCGTCGGGGCTGAGCGGCCAGGCGGCCCCCTCGGCCGGGTCGAGGGCGGCGCCGGCCAGGTGCTGGCCGAGGCCCAGCAGCGCGAGGTCCCAGCCGATGCCGACCGCCCCCGGGCCGAACTGCGCCCACAGGTCGGGGTCGACGTGCGCCTCGTGGACCAGTTCCAGCGTCGTGCCGCCGTCGGCCTCGCCGAGGTGGACCTGCACCCACGAGACCTGGCCGTTGAACTCCCAGGTCACCGCGAAGCTCTCCGGTTCGGCGCAGCGCTCCACGACGCCGCTGGCGTTGCCCTCGAGCTGGTATTGGCCGCCGACGACCAGGTCGCCGCTGATCGGAAGGAACCAGCGCGGGATCCGCTCGGCGTTGGTGAGCGCGTCCCACACGTCGGGGCGTTCGGCGGCGTACCGGCGGCGGGCTATGGCGATCTTGGTGGGTCGGCCGTCGCGGGTGCCGCCGCGGATTTCGCGGGCCACCAGACCGGCGGCGTGGACGGGGTCACTGGTGAGCGTCAAGACTCCTCCTTCATAAGTTTTGGCTTATATTAGCCCGGTCGATCGGGTGGGTAAACCCCGGCCTCGTCCGGGTGAACCCGGCGGGGTAGCCGCGGCGCTGCCGTCCGTAGGCGGGGTTGGATGCGGGCATGGACGACGTGGACGCCGCGCAGCTGCGGCGCGCGTACGAGACGGTGCTCGCGGAGGTGGACGCCGGCGGGTTCGGGCCGCCCGAGGACGGGGAGCTGAGCGCCGAGCAGATCGTCGCCCACCTGGCCGCCAACGACGAGCTGATGAGCGAGGCGACCGAGGCGGTGCTGGCCGGTTCGCCGTTCGCGTACTACGACCTGGAGACCATCCACCGCCCGCAGCTCGACGCGCTGGTCTCCGAGTGCGGCGGGCTGGACGGGCTGGCCGCGCTGCTCCGGGCGACCAGCCAGAAGTTGTGCACCCTCGCCGAACGCCTCGGCCCGGCCGCGGAGACCCCGGTGGAGACGGTGCTGCGGGAGGGCTTCGACCTGGACGTGGCCGACTCGCTGCCCTGGGGCCGCACCCTGGACCTGCACACCCGCGTCCACCTGCCGATGCACCTGGCCCAGCTCCGCGCCCTGCGCCGCCAGCCACACCTGGCCTGAGCGAAGACGAGCCGGTGGCGTGGGCGATGCCCGGCGAAGCTCCTGGGTGAGACGCGCTCCCCGAGGCCCTGCCGGTGCGGCAGCGGGGATCAGGAGACGCGGTGGAAGGTGCGGCGGTAGGCCGTGGGGGCGACGCCGACCCGCTGGTGGAAATGCTGGCGCAGGGCGGCGGTGGTGCCGAAGCCGGCGTGCCGGGCGATCTGGTCGACGCTCAGGTCGGTGGTCTCCAGCAGCAGCCGGGCGTGATCGGTGCGCTGCTGGAGCAGCCACTGCGCCGGGCTGAGTCCGGTCTCCGAGCGGAAGTGCCGGGTGAAGGTGCGCACGCTCATCCGGGCGTGCGCGGCCAGGTCGCGCAGCGCCACCGGCTCGTGCAGCCGTTGCCGGGCCCACTCCCGGGTGGCCGCGGTGCCGGTCTCCGCCGCTCGGGGGACCGGGCGCTCGATGTACTGGGCCTGGCCGCCGTCCCGCCACGGCGGCACCACGCAGCGCCGGGCGGACCGGTTCGCCACCTCGCTGCCGTGGTCGGTGCGGATCACGTGCAGGCACAGGTCGAGGCCGGCGGCCACCCCGGCCGAGGTGAGCACCCGGCCGGAGTCGATGAACAGCACGTCCGGGTCGAGGTCCACGGCCGGGTGCAGCCGGCGGAAGCGGTCCGCGTACGCCCAGTGGGTGGTGGCCCGGAGGCCGTCGAGCAGGCCGGCGGCGGCCAGCACGAACGCGCCGGTGCAGATCGACATGATGCGCGCGCCACGCTCGTGGGCGGCCCGCAGCGCCGCCGTCACCTCGGCGGCCAGCGTCCCGTCCGCCAGCGGCGGGCCGCCGTGGATGCCGGGGACGATCACCGTGTCGGCGGCGTCGAGCAGCTCCAGCCCGTGATCGGGGACGACCTGGAACCCGGCGGTGCTGCGGACCGGGCCACCGCCGGGGGCGCAGGCGTCGACGGTGTAGAGCTGCTGGAAGTCGTCGGTACGGGCGGTGCCGAAGACCTGGGACGGGGTGCCCAGGTCCAGGCCGACCACCTGGTCGAGGGCGAGCACGGCGATCCGGTGCGGAACGACAACCATGGCCCGATTATTGCGCACGATGGCTTTCCGGCCACTCGTCGTGCGGTCCGCCCACCCCGAGACTCGGAGCGTGACCCGTTCCCGCCGTCTTCACCCGGCCTGGGCCGTCGCCGCCGTCGCCTTCGTGGCGCTGGTCGGCGCGGCCGGTTTCCGCGCCACGCCCGGGGTGCTGCTGCACCCGCTGCACGCCGAGTTCGGCTGGCCCCTCGCGACGATCTCCGCCGCCGTCTCGGTCAACCTGATGCTCTACGGGCTGACCGCCCCGTTCGCCGCCGCGCTGATGGACCGGTTCGGCATCCGCCGCGTGGTGGCCGGCGCGCTGGTGCTGGTGGCCCTCGGCAGCGGGCTGACCGTCATGATGAGTGCGAGCTGGCAGCTCATCCTCTGCTGGGGCGTCCTGGTCGGGCTGGGCACCGGATCGATGGCGCTGGCCTTCGTGGCCACGGTCACCGGGCGCTGGTTCGTCCGCCGGCGAGGGCTGGTCACCGGCGTGCTCACCGCGGGCGGGGCGACCGGGCAGCTGGTCTTCCTCCCGCTGATCGCCGTGCTGGTCCGCGACCACGGCTGGCGGGTGGCGGCGCTGGTCGTCGCCGGGGCGGCGCTGGCGGTCGTACCCCTGGTGGTGTGGCTGCTGCGCGAACACCCGGCGGATCTCGGCCTGCCCGCCTACGGCGCCAACGAGGTGCTGCCCCCCGCCCCGCCGGCCCGCGGGGCGGCGGCCCGGGCGATCGGCGCGCTCACCGCCGCCGCGCGAACCCGACCGTTCTGGCTGCTCGCCGGCGGCTTCGCGATCTGCGGCGCGACCACCAACGGCCTCGTCGGCACCCACTTCGTGCCGGCGGCGCACGACCACGGCATGCCGGAGACCACCGCCGCCGGCCTGCTCGCCCTGGTCGGGATCTTCGACATCGCCGGCACGGTGGCCTCCGGCTGGCTCACCGACCGGATGGACAGCCGGCTGCTGCTCGGCGCCTACTACGCGCTGCGCGGCGCGTCGCTGCTGGTGCTTCCGGGCCTCTTCGCCGACACCGCGCAGCCCAGCATGCTGGTCTTCATCGTCTTCTACGGGCTGGACTGGGTGGCCACCGTGCCGCCGACCGTGGCACTGTGCCGGGAATACTTCGGCGCGTCCGGCGCGGTCGTCTTCGGCTGGGTGTTCGCCGCCCACCAGATCGGCGCCGCGGTGGCGGCGACCGGCGCCGGACTGGTCCGCGACCAGCTCGGCGACTACGCCCTCGCCTGGTACGCGGCCGGCGCGCTGTCGATCGGGGCGGCCGGGCTGTCGTTGCTGCTGCGCCGACGACAACCGGTGCCCGTGCCGGTCGCGGTGCCGGTGGCCGCCGCGCCCCGCGCGTGGAGCTACCGGGGCTGACGCCGGCGACCTGGCGATGTCCCCGTCCGCCGGCCGGGCCGCCGAGGCCCGCCCGTGTCATCGGCGACCTGGCGATGTCCGCGGCGGCCGGACACCGCCACATCGGCGACCCACCCCCGGGGCTACCCGATCGCCCACTGCTGCTCGGGCGCGCCGCCGCACGGGGCCTGTTCCAGCGCGCTGCCCGCGTCGCTACCGGCGTCGTGGACCTGCGCGCACTTGCCGCTGTGCACGGCCACCAGCAGCACGGCGCCGCCGGCCGCCGGTGCGAGCCGCCACTGCTGGTTGGCCTGCCCGTTGCAGGACCACTGCACCACCTTCGCGCCGTCGTCGGCGCTCTGCCCGTAGACGTCCAGACACTTGCCGCTCGCCGCGTTGACCAGGGTGAACACGTCGGCGGCGACCGGGGTCGCCACCCACTGCTGCTCCGGGCCGCCGGTGCAATCGGCCAGCGCCGCCTGCGCGCCCTCCGGTTCGTCACCGGTCACCCCGACGCAGCGCCCGGAGGGGACGCCACGGAACACCTTCGGTCCGGCCGCGGGGGCCGGGGGCGCCGGCGCGGCCGTCGGCGACGGCGGGGCGGCCGTGGTGGGCGCGGCCGTGGTGGGCGTGGCCTCCGTGGTGGGCGCGGCCGGACTCGACTCGCTCGCCGTGGGGGTCGGCACGGCCGCCGTGGACACCGGCTGGTCGCCGCCGCCGAGCACCCCGGTGGCGAGGAACGCCCCCAGGAGGACGCCGACCACGGCAACGCCCAGCGCGATCCGCATCAGCGGGTCCTGCGGCAGGCGGAGACGGGCCAGACGGCGGGCGCCGTAGACGGTGCCGGGCGGGTCGGTGCGGGGCGCGGACATGGGGGCATCCTGACCCACGGCGAGCATCGATGGCGAGCCGGCCCGGTGCGGGCGTGACTCAGTCGACGACCTGGACGTCCTTCCAGAACGCGACCCGGTCGCGCACCATCTCCGCCTCCGGCTTCGGGTCGGGGTAGTACCAGACGGCGTCCGCGCTGGTCCGGCCCGCCTGTTCGAGGGTGTAGTACGACGCGGTGCCCTTCCACGGGCAGAACGTGTGGGTGGCCGAGTCGCGGATCAGGTCCTCGCGCAGCGCGGCGCGGGGGAAGTAGTGGTTTCCTTCGACCACCACCGTGTCGTCGCTCTCCGCAATGACCAGGTCGTTCCAGACAGCTTTCGGCATGCTGTCCACGGTAGGCCGTCGGGCGGACCTTGACGACTTCGAGGCAGGCGAAGTCGGGGCGGCTGGCCGGCGGGCCCTGACGCTGCCGGTCAGCGGGCCGGTTCCGGGTCGGTCACGTCGGCGACCGTCGCGTCGAGCGTGGCGAGGGCCGCGTCGGCGTCGACGGCCACGGCCACCCCGTGCTCGCCCGCGCCGAGGGTGATCTCCCGGCCGCGCAGCCGCTCGTCGGCGACCACCGGCCAGGCGGTGGTCGAGCCGAACGGCGTGATGGTGCCGCGCTCGTAGCCGGTGGCCGCCCGGGCCGCCTCGGCGTCAGGCATGGACATCCGGCTCACCCCGAGCAGGGCGCGCAGCTTGGGCCAGGAGACGACCCGGTCGCCGGGGGTGAGCACGAACAGATGGTCGTCCTCGCCCCGGCGTACCACGATGGTCTTGACCACGTCGGGGACCGCGACGCCGCGCGCCCGGGCGGCCTCGGCGAGGCTGCGGACCGGGCCGTGCCGGATCACCCGGTACGGCAGTCCGGCGGCGTCGAGGGCGGCGATCGCGGGGGACGGCATGCCCGCCACGGTAACCCGCCCGCCGACCGGTGGATGCGAAAAGGCCATGGTGGACAGCCCGCCAAGCTGGCGGAGCAGGCGTAATGTGATCTCATGCGTGCTCAGCGTGTGGATCATCCCGTTGACCATGAGCAAGCGGTGGACACGCTGCGGCGGTCGTACGCCGCGGTGCCCCCCGGCGAGACCGTGCGGCTGGCCAAACGCACCTCGAACCTGTTCCGGCCGAGATCGGCGCCCGGCGCTCCGGGCCTGGACGTGAGCGGCCTGACCGGGGTGATCGCCGTCGACCCGACCGCCCGGACGGCCGACGTGCAGGGCATGTGCACCTATGAGGACCTGGTCGACGCCACCCTGCCTTACCGGCTGATGCCGCTGGTGGTGCCGCAGTTGCGCACCATCACCCTGGGCGGGGCGGTGACCGGGCTGGGCATCGAGTCCACCTCGTTCCGCAACGGGCTGCCGCACGAGTCGGTGTACGAGATGGACATCCTCACCGGCGCGGGCGACATCGTCACCGCCCGGCCCGAGGGGGAGCACGCCGAGTTGTTCCGGGCCTTTCCCAACTCGCTGGGCAGCCTCGGCTACGCCACCCGGCTGCGCATCGAGCTGCAGCCGGTACGCCGGTGGGTGGCCCTGCGCAACATCCGGTTCACCCGGCTGGAGGAGTTGACCGACGCGATCGGCGAGGTGATCGCCAAGGGATCCTGGGAGGGCGACCCCGTCGACGGGATGGACGCGGTGATGTTCAGCCCCGGCGAGGCGTACCTGATGCTCGCCACGTTCACCGACGAGCCGGGGGGACGGCCCAGCGACTACACCGGCCAGGAGATCTACTACCGGTCGTTGCAGCGGCGCACCCGGGACGTGCTGACCACGTACGACTACCTGTGGCGCTGGGACACCGACTGGTTCTGGTGTTCGGCGGCGTTTGGGGTGCAGCATCCGGTGGTCCGTCGGCTGTGGCCGCAGCGTTACCGCCGCAGTGACTTCTATCACCGGATCGTGCGGTTGGAGCACCGGTACCAGGTGGCCACCCGGGTCGACCGCTGGCGGGGCAACCCGGCCCGGGAGCGGGTGGTGCAGGACGTGGAGATCCCGCTCGACCGCACCGCCGACTTCCTGCGCTGGTTCGCCCGGACGGTCAGGATGACGCCGGTCTGGCTCTGCCCGCTGCGGCTGCGCGAGCCGGCCGGCCCCGGCTCCGCCCGGGCCTGGCCGCTGTATCCCCTGCAACCGGGCGAGACCTACGTGAACATCGGCTTCTGGGGCAGCGTGCCGATCGCCGAGGGCGCGGCCGACGGCGACGTCAACCGGGAGATCGAGCGCAAGGTGTCGGAGGTGGGCGGGCACAAGTCGCTCTACTCCGACGCGTACTACGACCGGGAGGCGTTCCACCGGCTCTACGGCGGGGAGACCTGGCGCGCCGCGAAGGACCGCTACGACCCGGAACACCGGCTGACCGGACTGTACGAGAAGGCGGTAGCGAGACAATGAGCCTGACCGACCGTGAACAGGGGGCGGCGAGCACCCCGGGCAACCCGCCGGCGGGTGGCCGCCGCGGCGCACCGACCGTGGCGGACGTGATCCGCACGGTCACCACCGGCGACCTGCCGATCCGCATCACCGGCTACGACGGCAGCGCCGTCGGCCCGGCCGATGCCGGGATCACCGTGACGATCCGCACCCCGCGCGGGTTGTCCTACCTGCTCACCGCACCCGGCGACCTGGGCATGGCCCGGGCGTACGTGAGCGGTGACCTGGGGCTGGAGGGTGTGCACCCGGGCGACCCGTACGAGGCGTTCAAGGTGCTCAAGGACGAGGTGCGCCTGCGGTTGCCGGCGGTGGGCGAGGGGCTGGCCCTGGTGAAGGGGCTGGGCTGGGAGCGGCTGATGCCGCCGCCGCCCCCGCCGCAGGAGGCCGCGCCGCGCTGGAAGCGGGTGATGTCCGGGCTGCGGCACTCGCGCGGCCGGGACAGCGAGGCGATCTCGCACCACTACGACGTCTCGAACGCCTTCTATGAGAAGGTGCTCGGTCCGTCGATGACGTACACCTGCGCGGTCTTCCGCAGCCCCGGCGACACGCTGGAGGAGGCGCAGCGCGCCAAGTACGACCTGGTCGCCGGGAAGCTGGCACTCAAGCCGGGGATGCGGCTGCTCGACGTCGGGTGCGGCTGGGGCGGCATGGTCCGGCACGCGGCCCGGGAGTACGGCGTCAAGGCGCTCGGGGTGACCCTGTCGAGGGCCCAGGCGGAGTGGGCGCAGGCGGCGATCGAGCGGGAGGGGCTGGGTGAGCTGGCCGAGGTGCGGCACCTGGACTACCGGGACGCGCCGCGGGAGCAGTTCGACGCCGTCTCCTCGATCGGGCTGACCGAGCACATCGGGGTGCGCAACTACCCGGCGTACTTCGGGGCGCTCAAGGAGCGGTTGAAGCCGGGGGGCCGGCTGCTCAACCACTGCATCACCCGCGCGGACAACCGCGCCCCGCACCGCTCCGGCGCCTTCATCGACCGGTACGTCTTCCCGGACGGTGAGCTGGCCGGGCCCGGTCGGCTGGTCAGCGAGATTCACGACGCCGGGCTGGAGGTGCACCACGAGGAGAACCTGCGGCAGCACTACGCGCTGACGCTGGCCGGCTGGTGCCGCAATCTGGTCGAGCACTGGGACTTCTGCGTCGGGGAGGTGGGCCTGGGCACCGCCCGGGTGTGGGGGTTGTACATGGCCGGCTCCCGGCTGGCCTTCGAGCGGAACGACATCCAGTTGCACCAGGTGCTGGCCACCCACAACGGCCCGCAGGGCGTGAACGGCTACCCGCTGCGCCCCGACTGGACGCCCTGACCTCATCGGTTCAGCGAAAGGCCGCGCGGTTCGCGCGGCCTTTCGTCGTCTGGGCCGTTCCGGAGATTGCTCGGGTCGGCCAATCAACCTTCGGGCCCCACCCGTCGTCCTTGGTGGCGACGAAAGGAGAGCCGGTGCGGCGGAAGAAACGCTTCGAGGGGCTGGACGTCCTCGTCGCCGAACGCGGCAGTGCCCTACTCGCGACGGCGGTGCTGCTGACCGGTAGCCGGGCCGCCGGGGAGGACCTGGTGCAGGCGGCGCTGGAGCGGCTGATGCGGAACTGGAGCCGGGTGCACAGCGACAAGGAGGGATACCTGCGTCGCACGCTGTACCACCTCGCGGTCGACCGGTGGCGGTTGCGCCGGCGCCGGCCGGAGGTGCTGACCGAGATCGAGCCGCCGGGCCAGGCCGACGGTACCGAGACCCTGCACCTCCGGCAGGCCCTCATCCAGGCGCTGGCCCTGCTGCCGCCCCGGCAGCGGGCCGTGCTGGTGCTCCGCTACTGGGAGCAGCTCAGCGAAGCAGAAGCCGCCGAGGTGCTCGGCTGCTCGGTCGGCACCGTCAAGTCGACCGCCTCCCGAGGGCTGGCCCGGCTACGTGAGCTCACGGCCCACTGGGTTCTCGAAGACGCAGGATTGAACGGAGCAGGCAGATGACCACTGATCTTGAAGATCGGTTGATCGACGGCATGCGGGACGAGGTCGCCGGGCTGGCGTTCACCCGTGACGTGCTGGGGGACGCCACCCGCCGCCACCAGCGGCGCAACGCCCTGCACCGCACCGCGTACGCGGCCGGGGTGGTCGGGGTGACCGGGGCGGTTGCCGTGGCCCTGACCGTCGGCACCGGTGCTCCCGGCGGCCTGAGAGGCGCGCCCGGGCCGGTCGCCGAGCGGCCCGCGACCGCGGCGAGCCCGGAGTCGCCGCGGATGCGGCTGGCCGCCGCCGCGGCGGCCAGCGAGAACATCAGTTACCGGGTGAAGTTCACCACCACCAACAAGGACAAGGTCCCGCCGAGGGGCGAGTTGCCCGAGCCGGTGGCCAGGACCTGGGTGACGAAGGGCGCGTTCGATCCGGCGACCGCCACCGGCTACCTGGAGTCGCCGAACACCGGGCTGCGGCCGCCCATGTCGATCGGCTGGCTGCAGGAGCGCCTGGTCGATGGCGTCCGATACGTCGGCGGCCTGGACGGCGCCGACCCCGACAGCGGAAAGATCGTGTGGGCTCGGTATCCGGAGGGCAGGCAGACGAGCTTGAACTACGACGACGCGCTGGGCGGCGGGCTGGGCACCTCGGCGGATCCGCAGCAGCTGTTCCGGATGCTGCGGCAGGCCGACGCCAAGGTGTCCCAGAATCCCGGCGGTGGCTACCACTTCGAGGTCACGACGCAGGATTCGACCCAGGGGATCGCCGCCGACAGGCTGGTCGGTGACGTGACGATCGGCGCAGACGGCCGGATCAAGACGGTGGCGTACGACCGCGCGGTGCGGTGGAACGCCCGGGGCCCGGAACACACCTACCACCTGCACGTGCTGATGGAACTCTCCGATTACGGCCTGCCGGTGAAGGTCGAGGCGCCAGCCAACGCCCTGGTCATCGGCAAGTAGGGGCGAAAGGCCGCGCCCACGCGCGGCCTTTTGTCGAACCTATTGACAAAGAAGTTTTGTACGTACAAACTGATTTTGCCATGAGAGACGTCCTGTACCTGGAAGAGCGCGAGCAGGCCGAAGCCCTGCTCAAGCCGCAGCGCATCGAAGTGCTGCGGCACCTCGCCGAGCCCCGCACCTGCACCGAGGTCGCCGGTCTGCTGGGCCAGACGCCGCAGCGCGTCTACTACCACGTCAAGCAGCTGGTCGCGGCCGGGCTGGCCGAGCAGGTGTCCGAGCGCCGGGTGCGCGGCATCCCCGAGGGCATCTACCAGGCCGTCGCCCGGTCGTACTGGCTGTCACCCCGCCTCGTCGGACGCATCGGTGGGACGCGCCGGGCACAGGACGAGCTGAGCCTGGGCTACCTGCTCGACCTGATGGAAGAGGTCCAGGCCGACATCGCCGCCCTCGACCGCACCGCGCCCGAGCTGCCGTCCATCGGCGTCTCCGGCGAGATCCGGGTGCCGGCCGAGCGGCGCCAGGAATTCCTGCACGACCTGCAGTCGACGCTGCAGGACCTGTTCACCCGTTACGGCGGCACCGAGGGAGACGCCTTCAAGCTCGCCGTGGCCTGCTACCCGAAGGGCGAAAACAATGACTGATCTGCTGACCATCCGAGTCCGGCTCGCCGCACCGGCCGACCGCGTGTGGCGCGCGCTGACCGACCCCGCCGAGCTGCGCGTCTGGTTCGCCGAGCACGCCGAGGTCGAGCTGCCGCAGCGGTACGCGTTCTGGGGCCGCTTCACGCCGGAAGGCGACGTCCCGCAGCAGCGACTGCTGCACGCCGACGACCACACCCTGCGCTTCGCCTGGCTGCTCGGCGGCGTGGAGACCACCAGCGAGATCGAGCTGGCGCCGCAGGGCGAGCACACCGAGCTGACCCTGCGGCAGAGCCACTTCGTCTTCAGCGAGGCGCTCGACGGCAGCACCATCCGGGGCGTGCTGCAAACCTGGTGGAGCCTGGCGCTGGCCAACCTCAACGCCCACCTGGAGGGGCGCCCACTGCTGCCCCGCACCGACTTCACCTCGGCCGACCTGCGCGGCGAACTGGTGATCGACGCCCCGATGGACCGGGTGTGGACCTCGCTGACCGACTCCGAGCAGGCCAGCGCCTGGTTCGGGTTCCCGATCGGCATCGAGCCCTGGGTCGGCGGCCGCTACGCCATGGGCGGCTTCGAGGCCGGATACGCGGCCAAGGTGGTCGACCTGACGCCGGGCCGCAAGATGTCCGTCGACTGGGGACCGACCGGCGTCAGCACCTGGGAGCTGGCCGAGTCCGGCGGGAAGACCAAGCTGACCTTCGTGCAGAGCGGCTTCGACGAGAGCAACCCCCCGTACGCGGCGTGGAGCGGGTCGGTGTCCGGGCTGTCGGAGCTGCGCCGCTTCCACGAGGTGCCGGACTGGCAGCCGATCTGGCTCGGCGAGGAACAGCCGGCGGGCAGCGCGGCCAGCTGACCACCGGCCAACTCCGGAAAACGCGGGGACCCGGGCAGACGACGTCTGCCCGGGTCCCCGGTGCGGTTACTACCGGACCGGCTGGCCCGGAGCCACGTTCAGGACCAACAGCTGGCCCTTCTCGACCAGCTCCGGGTCCGCGGACTTGGTGTGGTTCTGCACGTCCAGCAGGTACTTGCCCGCACCGAGGAACGGAGCCGGGATGATGCCCGACGACTCCTCGTCAGTGGTGTCGAAGTACGCGCCGCCGGGCAGGAAGCGCTCCGGGTCCTCGTCGATGATCCGGCGCACCGCGCCCGAGGCGATGTCGTACTGGTAGACGCCGGCCAGGTAGCCCTGGTTGCCCGGGTCCTCCTGCATGAGCACCTGCCCGCGGTCGTTGATGGTGATGTTGTCCATCATCTTCGGGCCGCTGGCCTGGTCCGCCGGGCCCTCGAACACCATGGTGAGGGTGCCGCCCTTGGCCGGGTCGGTCACGTCGTCGAACGACAGCCGCCACAGCCGGCTGTGCTTGGTCATGCTGGCCGTGGTGGCGAAGTAGAAGTCGTTCGGGTTGTTCGGGTCCCAGGCGCCGTCCTCGGGCCGGTCGAACGACGTGCCGCCGGTGGACGACAGCGTGAAGGGCAGGGATCCCTTGGTCCACGCCGTGGTGCTGTCCTCCACCGCCATGCCCGGCACGGAGATGGTGTAGCTCTTGCCTCCGGTGAGGCCGGCCTTCTCCACCGGGTTCCCGACGGTCTTCTTGTCACCCACGTAGAGCGTGACCTCGCCCGCCCCGCCGTCGCTGGTGCCCATCGCCACGGTCTTGTCGCCGCTGGCCGGGTTGGCGACGATGTTCTCCCAGCTCCCGGTGCCGAAGGCGGGCAGCTCGTAGGAGTCGCCGGTCTCGACGACGTGGCCGAAGGCGCGGCCGCCGGTCGACTCCTCGCCGTTGGTGAAGATCCGGCCGTCGTAACCCTTGCCGGTGCTCGGGTTGAAGAACGCGGTCCGGGCGGCGAGGTCGGCCGAGCAGAGCCGGTTGAACACCGCGCCCGGCGTGTCGACGTACTGCCCGTTGCGGGACAGGAAGACCTTGCGGATCAGGTCGCTGCCCGACAGCACCCGCAGGGTCTTCTTGTCGATCACCCACTTGGAGACGAAAGCGCCCTTGCCGCCGTGCGCCCGGGCGACCCCGACGGTGTTGGCGAGCTCGTGGTTCATCAGGACGGTGAAGGTGCCGTCACCGTTGTCGTACGCGCCGAGGCCGTCGGGGATGCCGGCCATCCGGTAGCCGCCGACCGAGTCGCCGGTGGTGAGCAGCGACGTCAGCGTGACGCCCGGCGTGTGCCGGACCAGGTACGGCGCGTCGCTGCTGCTCGGGCCGGTCGACCCGCCCGGCGCCGCCGACGCTGCGCTGCCGACGGCCATGACGGCCGCTCCGGCGATGGCGACGGCCGACAGCCGGCGCTTGGAAAAGATGTGCATCGTTGCGTTCCTCCCAGCGGAGTGTCCGCAATCCGCGGACGCGTCGGCGACGCTACGAGCAGGAGGTGAAGCGATCGGCGGTCAATGTTGACGTGCGGGTGAACAACGCGGATGCCGTGCCCGAACAGGGGGCGGCTTGCTGGCTGTTTGTCCAGTTCATCGCCCTCCCGGTCGGACCAGGCCATGCTCGTACGCGTAGACCACGGCCTGCACCCGGGTGCGCAGGTTGAGCTTCATGAGCACCCGCGAGAGGTGGGTCTTGACCGTGGCCTCGCCGAGGAACAGCCGACCCCCGATCTCGGCGTTGGTGAGCCCCTCCGCGACGAGGCGGAGCACGTCGACCTCGCGCACGGTGAGCTGGTCGAGCTCGCGGGAACGGGGGACCGGTTCCGGCTGCGCGGCGAAGCCGCGGATCACCCGCAGGGTGACCGCCGGATCGAGCAGCCCGCGCCCGGCCGCCACCAACCGGACCGCGTCGA
The DNA here is from genome assembly GCF_043204735.1 of Micromonospora sp. NPDC047740. Lineage (NCBI taxonomy): Bacteria > Bacillati > Actinomycetota > Actinomycetes > Micromonosporales > Micromonosporaceae > Micromonospora > Micromonospora sp. NPDC047740. The sequence continues at coordinate 71,576 of NZ_JBIDCT010000014.1, read as the reverse complement.
CGAGTTGCTCCGGCGGCGAGATCTTGAGCAGGAATCCGCTCACGCCCGCCCGGAGCGCCGCCGCCACGTGCTCGTCCTCGTCGAAGGTGGTCAGGATGATGATCTTCGTGTCCGGTGCCGCCGCGAGCAGTCGGCGCGAGGCTTCCAGACCGTCGACGCGCTGCATCCGGATGTCCATCAGCACCACGTCCGGCTGCGTACGGGTGACCAGGTCGACCGCCTGGTCGCCGTCGGACGCCTCGCCCACCACCGTGATGTCGGGCTCGCCGCTGAGCACCATCCGCAGGCCGACCCGGACCATCGCCTCATCGTCGACCAGGACCACCGAAATGTTAATGATCGACCCCCTACCGGCCCGGCATCGCGAAGTGGGCCCGCACCGCGTACCCGCCGTCCGGCAGCGGCCCCGCGTCGAACGACCCGCCGAACAGCGCCACCCGCTCGCGCATCCCCACCAGGCCGTGCCCGCCCCGGCCACGGGGAACCGGAGCCGGCCGAACCTCACCGCGCTCGTTGACGACGGCCACGGAGACCCCGTCCCGGGCGTACGAGATCGTCACCACCGTCGGTACGGAACCGGCGTGGCGCAGCACGTTCGTCATCGCCTCCTGCAGCACCCGGTAGGCCGAGGTGTCGAGGGTGCGGGGCAGGGGCACCGTCTCGCCCTCCACCCGCAGCCGCACCGGCAGGCCCGCCCGCGTCACCTCGGCCAGCAGGGCGTCGGCCCGCTCCAGCGTGGGCTGCGGGGCGGCGGCCCCGGCCGTACCGCTCTCGCGCAGGATGCCCACCAACCCGCGCATCTCCTCCACGGACTGCCGGCCGAGGCGTTCGAGCCCCAACACGATCTCCTGCTGTTCCGGGCGATCCGCGAGCTGCCGGCGTAGCCCACCCAACTGCAACGTCATCACGCTGACCGAGTGGGCGACCGCGTCGTGGACCTCCCGCGCGATGCGCGCCCGCTCCTGTACCACCGCCGCCTGCGCGTTCGCCTCGCGTTCGGCCTCCAACGCCGCGGCCAACTCCGCGAGCTGGGCCGCGCGGGCGGCGTTGGCGCGGGCGAGCAGCCCCAGAAACCAGCCCGGCAGCAGGATCGCCGGGACGAACAGCAGCTCCCACGACGGTTTGCCGGTGACCACCGAGGTGAGGGCGAGCGCGACGGCCCCGGTGCCGAGGGCGAGTGGCGACCGTCGTGGCGGCTCCCGCCAACCGACCCAGCCGACCACACCGATCAGCCCGATCATGGCCGCACCGCCCGGGCCCTTCGCGCCGAGCAGCGCTCCAACCGGGTAGCATCCGGCGGCGAGCAGCGTGCCGGTGAGCGGGAACCACCGCGCCAGGACGATCCCGCCGCCGAGCAGCACGCCCGACACCCAGGTGGCGACCGCGGCGTCCCCGAAGAACGGATCCAGGGTGGTCTCCACGACCGCGAGCACGCCGATCAGCGGCCCCAGGACGAACGGGATGAGGCCGGGATCGCGCAGCTGGGCGAGCGTCATGGTGGCACTGTAGGTCGCCGATCCGCCGCTGCCGTCCGCCGTGCGGAGGACCCCGACCGGCTCCAGGTCCACCGTTCGGTGTGTGCCGTGCGGGCGTACCTCCGCTGGTGAGCGGCCCCGATCAGTGCGCCGCGACGGACGCGCCTGACCACCGCTGCCCGGCATCGTCATCACCCGACACGGCCCGCCACGAGGGCGGCCCGCGACAGGGAGTGACGATGATCAGCAACATCGACAGCGCCGGCCCGACCACCGACCCGACGGACACCCGCGCCGATGCCCGCGGCCGGACGACACTGCGCCGCCTCGGCGCGGGCGCGCTCATCGGCGGCCCGGTCCTCTTCCTCGCCGGAATGCTCACCTGCCCGCCGCAGGCCAGCGAATCGACCGCCGACTACGTGACCTCACTCGCCCGCGACAGCGGGCAGACCCAACTCTCCGCGATCCTGCTGCACTACGGCACGCTGATCAGCGCGCTGGGCCTGCTCGCGGTGCCCGGACTGGTCCGCGGCGCGCGAGGACGGGCAATCACCCTGGTCGGCACGCTGCTCGCCGCCGTCAGCCTGCTCAACATCTCCGGCGCCGTGAAGGACGACTGGTGGCGGATGGAGATCGGCCAGCGCCTGCCGCTGGAGGTCGCCGTCCGGATCTCCGACGCCGTCGACGGCGCCAGCCTCATGCCGCTGTGGCGCGGAACGAGCATGTTCGCCCAACTCGGGCTGCTGCTGATCTGCGTCGGCCTGGCCCGCGCCGGCGTGGTGGGCTGGTGGTTGACGTTCGCGTTCGTGGGCACGTTCGCGGCCGTCATGTTCATCCCGGTGCACCTGACCCTCGTCCTGGGTGCGGTGTTCTCCCTGCTGTTGCTGCCCCTGGTAGTCGCCGGCGTCCGCATCGCCGGACGCGAACGGGGGAGCGTCGCCTGATCGCGGGCCCGGCGCACGTCGGCGGCGAGCCGTAGCGGGCGCCGGACGGCCGGCAAGCCGGAAAAGCGGAAGGCCCCGAGCAGACGCCACGAGTGGCTCGTCTGCCCGGGGCCCGGCGCATTCGCGGATTGGTCTGACGCTGGTCCCGGGTTCAACCCCGGTTCAACCATGGGGCCTAGCGTCCCGCCCATGACACCCCTCGTACGACGCGCCGCCATCGGCCTGACCGCCAGCGCGCTCGCGGTCACGGTCGTGGCGCCCTCGTCCACCGTGGCCAGTGCCGCTCCCCGCGACCAGTTCGGCCGGGCGACCCTCACCGGGTTCGCCGCCCTGCCCGCCGAGACGTTCGTGCCGGCCAGCGAGCCGTCCGGCTCGCTGCTCGGTACCGCACCGATCAACGGCGTCACCCCGCCCTTCGCCGACCAGCCGGTGCAGGGATTCAGCGGAATCCTGCGCAACGCGGACGGAACGTTCGACGCGCTGTCCGACAACGGCTACGGCAACAAGGCCAACAGCGGCGACTTCGTCCTGCGGATCCACCGCATCGTGCCCGACATTTCTACCGGCAAGGTCGACGTGGTCGGCGGGATCAACCTCACCGACCCGAACGCCCTGGTCCCGTTCCCGCTGACCCGCGCCGACCGGGTACTCACCGGCGCCGACTTCGATATCGAGTCGATGGTGCGGGTCGCCGACGGGTCCTACTGGATCGGCGACGAGTTCGGGCCGTACCTGCTGCACGTGGATCGGGTAGGCCGGCTGCTGCAGGCACCGATCCCGCTGCCCGGCGTGCGGGCCCCGGAAAACCCCGCCGGCTCGCCCAACCTCGGCAGCAGCAAGGGCTTCGAGGGCATGGCCCTGTCGCCCGATGGCAGGACGCTGTTCCCGCTGCTCGAGGGAACGGTGGCCGGTGACCCGGCGGGTGCGCTGCGGCTCAACGAGTTCGACCTGGCGGCCGGTGCCTACACCGGCCGGCGGTGGATCTACCAGCTCGACGCGCCCAGCCACGCCATCGGCGACGCGATCAGCGTCGACCAGAACCGGCTGCTCGTCATCGAGCGGGACGGCGCGGAGGGCGACGCGGCCAAGGTCAAGAAGATCTACCTGGCCGACAAGCGCGACCGCGACCGCGACGGACGGCTGGACAAGACCCTCGTGGCCGACCTGCTCGACATCGCCGACCCGCGCCGGCTGGGCGGCTCCGGTGAGACGTTCCGGTTCCCGTTCACGACCATCGAGGACGTGGTGATCCTCGACGACCGGACGCTCGCCGTCCTCAACGACAACAACTTCCCGTTCTCGTCCGGCCGGAACCCCGGCCGGCCCGACAACAACGAGTTCATCACCATCCGCCTCACCGACCGCCTGCACGCCGACCCGCGGGTAGTCCGGTAACCACACGCTCGCGAGAAGGGTGGGCGGTTCGCTGCCCACCCTTTCTGCTCATCCGGGACGGGCGGAAGCGACCGCAGCGGTTCGCCCCCGGCCACGGCACACCGGATTTCCACAGGAAGGGCACAAGTCGGCTTCAGATCTCCGAGCGACGGTGGGTGCATCACCGAGCCGAGGAGAAGTCATGCACCGCGCCGCCCCCACCGTCGCCGTCCTCGGCGACCCCACCCAGGTCACCGGGCTCGCCCGTCAACTGCCGACCGCCTGGCGGGTGCTGCCCGCCCCCAGCATCGACTGCGTGCGGCCCGGCGACCTGGTGCTGCTGATCTGCCCGCAGGTGGACACCATCGGGCCAACCCACCGCCGGTTGCCGGCCGGGTGCACCCTCGCGGTCCTCGTCGACCACGACGCCGCCGCGTCGGCCATCGCCGACATCCTCCAGGCCGGGGCCGACGTCTGCGTACGGGCCGGGTCGACCGCCATCCTGGCCGGCCACCTCGTCGCCTGTCACCGCCGAGCGAGCCGGCCGCCGTCACCGGCGGTCGAGCGGACCGCCGTCCTCGCCGGCACCGAGCGGCTGGCGGTGACCCGATGACCGACACGTTGAACCGCACCGGCGTCGCGCCCACCGCTCCCGCTCCGGCCGGCACGCCGGCACCGGCAACCGCCACCCCGCCTGCCCCGGTCGATCTGCCGACGCCCGCGACAGCCACCCGGCCCAGCTCGGACGGCGGCCCCGGCTCCGGATGGCCGCCCACCGAGCCACCGCGGTCCCCCGGAACCCCGGCCCCACCACCGCACACCACGCCCACGGGCACCCGCCCGTACCGGCGGCGTGGTCGGGTCGTGGCGGCCGGCGTCGCGCTCGTGCTGATGCTGGGCGGCGGCGCGTCCGGCGCGCTGGTCACCGACCGGCTGCTGGCCGACGGCACGACCGCCACCGCGATACGCGTGACCCCGGCCGGCGCCGCGATCGACTCCCTCGCCGGGGTGGTCGCCAGGGTGTCGCCGAGCATCGTCACCGTCACCGCCGCCGCGAACACCGGCACCAGCCTCGGCTCCGGTGTCATCCTCGACGCGGACGGGCTGATTCTGACGAACGCCCACGTGATCGCCTCCGGCGGTCAGCTGAGCGTTCAGCTGTCCGACGGACGTACCGCCCCGGCTGTCCTCGTCGGCCAGGACACCAGCGCGGACATCGCGCTGCTGCGGGCCGACGGCCTCAGCGGGCTGACTGCGGCGACACTCGGCAGCGACTCCGCGCTGACCGTCGGCGACCCGGTGCTGGCCTTCGGCAGCCCGCTCGGCCTGCAGAACACGGTGACCTCGGGGATCGTCTCCGCGCTGAACCGGTCGGTGGACGACCTGAGCGGCCTCATTCAGACCGACGCGGCGATCAACCACGGCAACTCCGGCGGCGCGCTGGTCGACACCGCCGGGCGGGTCGTCGGCATCAACGTCGCCATCGCCACCACCGGCCAGGACGCCGGCAGCATCGGGCTCGGCTTCGCCATCCCGGTCGACATCGTCCGCACAGTGGTCGATCGGCTCACGGCCGGGCACTGACCCGTCCAGTACCCGCCAGCCCCATCTGATCTGTCCCTACAAGGCCGACAGTGCGTTCGGCAGCGGCTCAAGCCCGGCCCGGGCCGGCAGCGGGCTCATACTCGCCTGCGAACCCAGCCGACGATGGCGGTCGCGACGAACAGGATCACCCCGACCACGAACAGCCAGAACAGGCCCTTCACCGCGAGCCCGACGACCACCAGAACCAACCACACCAGCAACAGGGCAACGAGCAGTGCGATCATGGGGCGCTGCGTACCCACGTGTGACCTGTGCAAACCGGGTAGTAAACGGGTGCCGCGAAATCGCCCACCGCCTGGCGTACCCGGTTCGGCGGCACCCGTCGAGGTTTCTCAGCGGCTCACGTCGGCCGCGCGCCGCAGCAGCGCCCGCTGTTCCGGCTCGGAGCGCACCGCGTCGGCTGCCGCTCGGAACAGCGCCGCGGCGCGGTCCCGGTCGCCGTGCCGGGCGGTCAGCTCGGCCTCGGCGGCCAGCGCCGGCGGGTAGTTGTCCAGCACCCCGCCGGCGCGGGCCTCGGCGAGCAGCGCCAGCCCGGCCGTCGGACCGTACGCGTAGCCGTGGGCGACCGCCCGGTTGAGCCGGACCACCGGGGTGGGGCCCAGCCGGACCAGGTGGTCGTACCAGCTGGCGATGGCGGGCCAGTCGGTGTCGGCGGCGGTGCGGGCGGTGGCGTGGCAGGCGGCGATCCGGGCCTGCAGGGCGTACGGTCCGTGACCGGCGCTGTCCAGCAGCGCCACGCCCTCGGCGATGGCGTCCTGGTCCCACCGGGACCGGTCCTGCTCGTCGAGGGTGAGCAGGTCGCCGGCCGGGTCGCGGCGGGCGGCGCGGCGGGAGTGGTGCAGCAGGAACAGTGCGAGCAGCCCGGCCACCTCAGGCTCCTCCGGCAGCAACTCGTGCAGCAGCCGGGCCAGCCGGATGGCCTCAGCCGCGAAGGCCGGCTCGCCGTCGGCGTCGTACCCCCGGGTGAACAGCAGGTAGAGCACGGCCAGCACGCCGGGCAGCCGCTCGACCAGCGCGGGCCCGGTCGGTACCCGGTACGGGACGCCGGCCGTCGCGATTCGGGTCTTGGCCCGGGTGAGCCGGCGGGCCATGGCGGACTCGCTGACCAGGAAGGCGCGGGCGATGTGGGCGGTGGGCACTCCGGCGATCGTGCGCAGGGTCAGCGCGACCCGGTCCGGCAGGGCCAGCGCCGGGTGGCAGCAGGTGAAGATGAGCCGCAACCGGTCGTCCACCACGTCCCCTTCCGGTGGCGTCGGCTCGGGGTCGGTGAGCAGCGCCAGCTCGCGCAGCTTGCGGCGTTCCACGGCGGCCCGGCGCAGCACGTCCACGGCCCGGTTCCGGGCGGTGGTCATCAGCCAGCCGCCCGGATTTCCGGGTACGCCGTCGCGCGGCCACCGTTCCAGCGCCGCGGCGAGCGCCTCCTGGGCGCAGTCCTCGGCGAGGGTCCAGTCGCCGGTTACGCGGATCAGGGCGGCCACGATCCGCGGGTACGCCTCGGCACCCGCTGCGGCGACCGCCCCGGCCGCGTCGGTCACCGGCGTCAGTCCACGAGGGGGCGCAGCTCGATCCGGCCGGCGTACGCCATCGGGTGGGCGCGGGCCACCTCGACCGCCTCGTCCAGGTCGGCGCACTCCAGCAGGTCGAAGCCGACGATCACCTCCTTGGTCTCGGCGAACGGGCCGTCGGTGAGCAGCAGTTCCCCGTCGCGGACCCGGACGGTGGTGGCCGCCGACGGCGGCGCGAAGCGGCTGCCCGTCACGCGCTGGCCGTTGGCGTCCCGCTCGGCCACCCACTGCTCGATGTCGGGCGCGGCGCTGGGGTCCTTGTCCGGCTCGGTGTCGGTGCAGACGAGCATCATGTACTTCATCGTTTCTCTCCTCCGGTCGTGCTTCCATCCAGCCTGACGAACGCGGGCCGCGCATCCGGACAGCCGCGGGCGAAGAAATTCGTGGGTGATTTCCGGGCCGAGCCGGGGTACTGCTGGGCGATGTTCTTCATCTTCGGGCCCCAGGCCAGAGTTGACCGGTCCGGCGTTGTCGAGGACGGCTGCCACATTGTCACCCGCCAGCCGTGCACGCTCGGCCGCCGGCACCGGCGTCGCAGCCGGCCGCTCGCCGGTGCCCGGTCGCCCCGCTCGCCCGGGAACCGCGCCTCCGGCCGCTGAGCTGTGATCTTCCACCCCGTCGCGGATCTGTTTCCACGTGCGCGAATACGCTGGGACGGTCGTCCGAACGGGGAGAATCCTTGCGCCATCATCCGGCTGTCGTGCTGGTGGCCGTCCTGCTGTCCACCCTCGCGCTACCGGTCTCGCTGACCGGCGCGTCCGTCGCGCTGCCCGACATCGGCCGGGATTTGGACGCCGGGCTGGCCGGCGTGCAGTGGGTGGTGAACGGCTACAACGCCACGTTTGCCAGCTTCATGCTCGCCACCGGTGCGCTCGCCGACCTGTTCGGCCGCCGCCGGGTCTACGCCATCGGCGTCGCGGCCTTTGCCGCCGGCGGGCTGCTCGCCTCGGTCGCCGACAGCATCCTGCTGCTCGACGTCGCCCGCGCCCTCGCAGGGGTCGGCGCGGCGGCCGCCGCGACCAGCGCGTCCGCCCTGCTCGCCGGGACGTTCCAGGGCCGGGCCCAGGCCCGCGCCTTCGGCGTGTTCGGTACGACCATCGGCGTCGGCCTCGCCTTCGGCCCGTCGATCGCCGGGCTGCTCATCGAGGGTTTCGGCTGGCGGGCCGTCTTCGCCGCGCCGGCCCTGGCCGCCTGCGCGGTGCTCGCCCTGGTGCCGCTGCTGCCGGAGTCCCGCCAGCCGCACCCCGGGCGGGTCGACTGGCCCGGCACCGTGTCGTTCACCGCCGCGCTGCTGCTGCTCATCTTCGGTTTCGTGCAGGGCCCCGAGTACGGCTGGGCCGCCCCGGTCATCCTCGCGGCGTTCGCCGCCGCGGCGGCGCTGCTGGTGGCCTTCGTCCGGGTGGAACGCCGCCGCACCGATCCGATGTTCGATCTGGCGTTGCTGGCCAGCCCCCGGTTCCTCGGCATCTGTCTGGCGGCGGCCACCATCGTGGCGGTGCTGGTGCCGCTGCTGGTCTACCTGCCGTCGTACCTGACCACGGTGGTCGGGCTCAGCGCCGGCGCGGCCGGCGCCACGCTGATCCTGCTCACCGCCCCCACCCTGGTGCTGCCGCTGCTCAGCGGCGCGCTGACCCGGCTGGTCCCGGCCACCGCGGTCACCGTCGTCTCGGTGGCCGTGGTCGCCGTCGGCGCGGCCTGGGCCACCGTCCTCGGCCCGCACGCGGACACCGCGACGCTGGCCGGCCCGCTGCTGACCATCGGGGTCGGGGTGGGCCTGTCCATCGGGCTGCTCGACGCCATCGCCATCGGCAGCGTCGCGCCGGGGCGTGCGGCGACCGGCGCCGGGATGATCAACACGGCCCGGCTGACCAGCGAGACCGTGGCCATCGCCGTGGTCGGCGCGGTGCTGGCCAGCACCACCGCCGGGCGGCTCGCCGACCCGGGTTTCACCGGCGGGCTGCGGGTGGTGCTGTGGTCGATGGCCGGGCTGGCGGCGGCCGCCGCGGTGACCGTCGCCGTGCTGGTCCGCCGGGGCGCGGCCCGCGTCGGCCCGGCCGAGACGGTGACCGAAGCGGAGCCGGTCACCGGGCCGGCCGTCTAGCGCCGGTGGTGGCCCCGGCCGCCGGGGCGGTGCAACCAACCGCACCACTCGTGCGCCTGAGCTTCGACGTCCGAGCATGGACGGGACTGGAGCGGAGATGGCGGTAGGGACGGAGGTCGCCGAGCCGGTGTCGCTGGGCGAGGACGGGTTCAGGACCGTGTACGGGGAGCAGTTTCCGCTGCTCGTCAGGTTCGCGTACCTGACGACGGGGAGCGCGGCGGCGGCGGAGGACCTGGTGCAGGAGACCTTCGTGGAGCTCTACCGGCACCGTGACCGGGTCCGCGCCCCGGTGCCGTGGCTGCGGCGTGCGGTCGCGAACCGGTGCACCTCCTGGGTACGACGGCGGGTGCTGGAACGCCGCCACGCGTTCCGCGACCCGGACCCGCCGTACGCCCCGGCGTCGGCGGACGGTCCGGCGGTGCGGGCGGCCCTGCGCCGGGTACGCCCCCGCCAGCGTGCCGCCCTCTTCCTCCGTTACTACCTGGATCTGCCGGAGCGGGAGATCGCGGAGGCGCTCGGCTGCGCCCCCGGCACCGTCAAGGCGCTCCTGCACCGTGGACTCGCGACCCTGAAGGGGCAGCTCGATGTCTGACCGCGAACAGTGGACCCGGTCGGTGCTGGACCGGGCGCTCGCCGACCGGACCTTCCCGACCCCGCCCGTCGGCGTCGTCCTGGCACGTGCTGAGCGGCGGCCGGCACGTAGCGGCTGGCCGGTGCTGGCCGCCGCGCTGGCGGCGGCGTGCGCGCTGGTCGCCGGCTCCCTCGTCGGGCCGGTGAGCCGGTTGCTGTTCGGCGAGCTGGGGCCGGGGCGGCCGCTGTCCGGGATGCCCGCCGCCGAGCGAGCCGAGGTGGCCGCCCAGTGCCCGGTGTCCGGTCACGGCGACCGGCTGCTCAACTCGGTTTCATGGCCGGACGGTCGCCGGGCGGCGGCCGCGGTGAACGGCATGCAGTACTCCTACTGCGTCTCCGATCGCTCAGGAAAGCTGCGCCGTCTCATCGAGGGGCAGGTGGATCCCGGCCAGGATCCGCTGGACTGCGCGCCTCGTTCCTGCCGGTACGGCAGTCTGACCGGGCGGCTCTCCGCCCTGCCGGTCGGGGCGTGGGTCATCGCGCTGGGCCCTGCCCCGGCAAACGCGGTGCGGGTGCGCGGGCGCACCGACGCCGGTGACCTGGTCGAGGCGCCGGTGGTGAACCGCACCTGGATCCTGCGCGCCGACACCCAGACCCGGTCGAGCATCGACGTGCGGAGCGTGGACCTGATCGCCGCCGACGGCACGACCCTGTTCACCGTGCGCTGATTCGAGGGGCGGCTATCGTGGCCTGTCGTGACGGACACCGCGCAGCGCCTGGCCGAGATCCGGGGCGGTGTGCCGCCCCGACGGCACAACGCCCGCACCATCGCCGCGTTGACCGGTAACCCGGGCTGCACCCGGCGGGCGGTGCTGGACAGCGCCGGGGTGGACAAGCCGAAGCTGGCCGAGCGGATCGGCTTCCCGGCCCGGTTCGGCCAGTCCCGCTTCGCCATCACCCGGGGCAACGCGTTCGAGGCCCAGGTGAAGGCGGATGGTGGTGCGGAGTTGCTGCGGCTGGTCGCGGAGCGGCTGGGCGTACCGGTGCCGGCGGGCGCGACCTGGACGGACCTGGGTGGGGCCGAGGACCTGCCGGACCGGCACGAGCGGTCCCGGGCGGCGCTGACCGGCGGCGGCGAGCCGGCGTTGTTCGACCATCCGCTGCTCGGGCTGGACGTGGCCGGCCGGCGGGTGCACCTGGAACCGGACCTGGTCGCGGCCCGGCTCGGTGGCCGCTTCCACGTGGTGGAGATCAAGTCCTTCCCGGTGATCGACGGTCAGGCCGACCCGGCGAAGGTCTCCGCCGCCGCCATCCAGTCCGCCGTCTACGTGCTGGCGCTGCGCGAGCTGCTGGCCGCCGCCGGGCACGACCCGGACCTCGTGTCGCACGAGGTGGTGCTGGTCTGCCCGCGCGACTTCGCCAACCGGCCGGTGGCCAGCCTGCTCGACGTCCGTAAACAGCTGCTGGTGCTGCGTCGCCAACTCGACCGGATGGACCGGATCGAGGACCTGCTCGTCGACGTGCCGGCCGGCTTCACCGCCGACCTGACCGCCGACCCGGCGGCCCTGACCGCCGCGCTGTCCGGGGTGCCCGCCCGTTACGCGCCCGAGTGCCTGGCCGCCTGTGAGCTGGCGTACTTCTGCCGGCACGAGGCGCGCGGCCACACCACCGCGCTGGGGCGGCCGGTGCGGGAGGCGCTGGGCGGCATCGCCGACGTCGGGGAGGTGCTGGCGCTGGCCGACGGCGTGCGCGCCCCGGATCCGGAGCAGGCGGAGGCCGCCGCCCTGCTGCGCGCCGCCGCGCGCCTGCGCGCCGACGCCCTCGCCGGAGGCGCCGCATGAGTACGCTGCGCCGGCCCGCCCGGCCCGTCCCGCCCTGGAGGTCCCGGTGAGCACGCTGCGCGCCCTCGCCAAGGCGCAGGCGGTCGCCGCCGGGCTGGCCCAGCCGGTGGCCACCGTCCGGCACCTGCACCTGTCGGACCGCCCGCTCGTGGTGGTGCCCCTCGCCATGGCGGGCGAGGCCAACGCCCCGCTCGCCGCCATGGTCGGCACCACCCCCGACGAGGCGCGGCTGCTGGTGGTGCCGCAGCCCCGCAACCGCGACCAGCGGTTCGCGTTCGCCGCCGAGCTGGCCGCCATCGTGCTGCCGTACCTGGACTCGTTCCGGGAGGTCAGCGAGGCGGTGCCGGTCGATCGGGGCAAGGATGTGCGGTACCGGTACGTCGACGCGCCGCAGGTGCTGGTGCCCAACCCGGCCGGGATCACCTTCCTGCGGCTGTTCGGCCGCTCCACCCGGTTCCGCCGGCCGGACGGCGACTACCCGGTGCACCCGTCGGTGCCGCTGCTCGGGCGCTGGCTGACCTTCTTCGCCGAACGCGCCGAGCATCCCGGCTCGGCGGCGTTGGTGGCGATGACCGAGGCGTTGACCCTGCACTGGGCGACCGGGCAGAGCGCGGTGGAGGACCTGCACCTGCCGGCGCTGCTCGGCTGGCTCGACCCGCCGCCCGGCTCGACCGGCGCCGAGGCGGCCGCCGGGGCCGAGGATCCGGAGCTGTGTCCGCCCGCCGGCCCGGCGACCGACCCGGACTTCGACAACCGGCGGCTCGCCCCGGCGATGGCCGCGTACGCCGAGGCCGACGGCGACCCGGCCGCCCGGTCGGCGGCGTACGCGGAGCTGGAGCGGCTGCTGCGCGATCAGCTCACGCCCACCTGGGAGCTGATGTGGCGCGGCGTCGGGTTGCTGCGCGCGCTGCCGCCCGGCGCCCGGGTGGCCGGCCGGTGGGACGGCGACAAGGACGCCTTCACCGGGTACGCCGAGTACGTCGACGACGGCGGCGGGCCGCAGCCGCGCCGGGACGGGGCGGTGGCCGCGGCGGTGCGGCTGCACCGGCTGGAGCGGGCCCTCACCTCCTACGCGGTGCAGCGCGCCTACGACGACCCGCTCGTGATGGCCGAGCACCGGCTGACCGGGGAGGCGTTCGTCGGTGACGTGACCCTGGCCGACCCGAAGCGGGTGGACGACACCGGCAAGCGGCCGGTGCTGCGCCCCCGCATCCAGGTGGTCACCACCGAGCCGGTGCTGGTGCCGGTCGGGGCGACCCTCTACTCGCCGGCCCGGCCGGGTCAGAAGGCGAAGGTGGTCTTCCTGACCCCGGGCGCGGACGGGAAGACCGAGGTGGTGCTGGAACTGTCCGGTGGGATGGGTCGCGGGCTGACCGCGCCGCCGGGCACGGTGCCGGAGGTGGGGGAGCGGCTCTGCTTCACCACCCTGTCGGATGCGTTCCTGCCGGCCGGGAACTTCCCGGCCACGGAGGAGACGCCGTGGACCCACGGCGGCCCGCCGACCGTCGGGCCGGTGCCCGAGAGCGGCGACGGGGACCCGGCGGAGGAGTGGACCTGAATTCCAGGATGGCGCGATGAGCGGCGATCACGACCGGGTGCGGCGCAGCTACGACACGGTCGCGGCCGAGTACCGGCAGCGGCTGGCCGAGGAGTTGGCGGGCAAGCCCCTGGACCGGGCGTTGCTGGCCGCCCTGGTCGAGCTGGCCGGGCCGGGGGCGCCGGTGGCGGACCTCGGCTGCGGGCCGGGGCATGTGACGCACTGGCTGGCCGGGCGGGGCGTGCCGGCGGTGGGCATCGACCTGTCGCCGGGCATGGTGGCGCAGGCACGCCGCGCGTATCCGGGGGTGGAGTTCCGTGTGGGTGACCTGCTGCGGCTGCCCGCCGCGGACGGCGAGTTCGGCGCGGCGGTGGCCCTGTACTCGGTCATCCACCTCGCCCCCGACGAGCTGCGGCCGGCTCTCGCCGAGGCCCGTCGGGTGCTGCGGCCGGGTGCGCCGCTGCTGGTCGCGGTGCACCTGGGCAGCGAGGTGCGGCACCTGGACGAGTGGTGGGGGCACCGGGTGGACGTCGACTTCCACTTCCTCACCGCGGAGACGCTGCTCGGTGCCCTGCAGGACGCCGGGTTCACGATCGAGGCGCGTCTGGAGCGGGCGAGTTACCCGCACGAGGTGGAGACCCGGCGGCTGTACGTGCTGGCCCGTCGCCGTCCATAGCAGGAGCTGCTGTGTCTGGCGGAACGCGCGGGCCTGCATGAACTGTAGGCGATGCAGCGGCTGCTACGACTGGCGATGCGAGACGCTGACGCCGTCCGCGATGCGCCCGCAGGCCCACCGGCACTACGGTTTGACTCCTTCGTACGCCAGATGCAGCATCATGCCCTGGTCAGCATGGCTGAGGTTGTGGCAGTGGTTCATCCAGATGCCAGGGTTGGTGGCGTGGAATGCCACATCCCAGACCTCGCCCGGGCGTACGTCGAACGTGTCCAGCCACAGTGCACTACCAGTTGGCGCACGGCCGTCGCGGGCCAGCACGAGGACCCGGTGGCCATGCAGGTGCCAGGGATGGGTGTCGCGACTTCGGTTGACGACGGTCAGCCGGACGAGGTCCCCTTGGCGGACGACCTCGGTCGGGATGGACGGGAACGCGTGGCCGTTGACGGTGTACGCGTACTGCGGCCGGGCGCCGGACAGCGCGAACCCCCGGTCGAGTACCAGGGTGAAATGCCGGTCAAAGCGGCTGTGCCCGTCAAACGGGGTGGCGGCGGGGGCGCCGTACCGGGTCAGGTCGAGTTCGGGCCAGCCGGCGGTGTCGTCGGCCACCGCCGGTCCGCCGTCGGGCTCCGGCGCCAGCCGCAGGCCGCCGGCGCGGTCGTTGTCGACCAGCAGCGCCACCGGATGGTCCGGCGCCCGGTACGCCAGGTCGTAGCGGCCGCCTGCGGGCAGCCGCAGCCCGACCCGAGTCAGGTCACCGGGCCCGTTCAGCTCACTGCCGTCGGCGGCGACCACCCGGTACGGGGTGCCGGCCAGGGTGAACCGGTGCGGGGTGTTGTCGGTGTTGACCAGCCGCAGCCGTACCGGCGTGCCGGGCGCCACGCGATGTTCCATGGGCCGGTCGTGGCTGCCGAGGACGGTGGTGCCGGCGAAGGTGTGCACGGGCACGGTCATGTCCAGTCCCGGAGCCGGCGCCTCGCGCGGGGTCACGACGAGCGTCCCGTACAGCCCCATCCTGACGCCCCGGTCGGAGACCTCGTGGGTGTGGTACCAGTAGGTGCCGGCCTGGTTGGCGACGAAGCGGTACACGAACTCCTGTCCTGGCAGCACCGGATCCTGGGTCAGGCCGGGTACCCCGTCCTCACCAGCGGGCACGTCGTAGCCGTGCCAGTGCAGGGTCACCCCAGCGCGGATGTCCACGTTGCCGAGCCTGACCTCGATGAGGTCGCCCTCGGTCGCGGTGATCGGTGGCCCGGGGATTTGCCCATTGAAGGTCCAGGCGGCGACCTTGCGACCAGACGACAGGGTGACGGTGGCGGTTTGGGCGGTCAGCGTGAATCGACGCACCGTGCCGTCAACGGGCGGCGCAGCGGGGCCGCGCAGCATGGCCAGGGTAACCGCGTGCCCGTGGTGGTGGCCGCCGGTCGCAGCGCCGTCGGCGTCACCGGGCCGCACTGCCAGTCCCACTCCGACCAGCCCGACCGCGAGCGTCGCCGCCACGCCCGCGCGCATGCCCGGTAACGGTCCCCCTGGTGCCGCCACCCGCCAGGTCACCAGCGCCGCGGCACCGACCAGGGCCACCGTGACCAGCGCGACGCTCCAGGTCGCCGGGTAACCGATTAATACCGTGACGAGCAGGCCGGCGGCCGCGGCGTACCCGGCCGTCAACAGCGGGACGACGACGGTGGTGGGGTGCCCGGCCGGATCCTCCTGGCGGCGACGGCCGGCCGCCCGTATCAGGTGCGGGCCGGCCAGCACCGCGGCGGTCACTGCGGCGGCGCCGAGCAGTGGCAGGGCCAGCGTCACTTTCTCCTGCACGAACCACCAGCCGCTACCGGCGAGAGTGGCCACCAGGCCGACCCGGACGAGCGTGGCCAGCACCGCCACCACGCACAGGGCCAGCGCCGGGCGCGGCCGGCGGGCCGCGGCCGTCACGCCCGCACCCAGCCACGCGGCCGCGACCACCGCACCGGCCACCAGGTCCAGTACGAGCAGAAGCGCGGTGGTCACGCCGACGGTGCAGCGGCAGATCGGGCCGCGCCGGCCGGTTCAATTGTCCGTGCGGCGGCGGCCAGCAGCCGGGCCCGACGGAACACGACGCCCGCGACGGCCATGATGGCCAGCCCGTTGATCGCGTGCAGGCCGAGGATGGCCAACCCCGCCGGCGTGGTGGTGTCCTCGCCGCCGCTGACCGCACGGCCGAGGGTGACGATCAGAACCTGGACGAGCACCAGGCCGAGCGGCAGGATCGTCAATCCGACCACCTTGCCCGGTGCCCGGGCCACCGCGGCGGCGATGGTCGCCAGCAGCGACAGCAACGGGATGACCATCATGCCGGTGGCGTCGTGCAGGGCGAACGAGTCATCGTGCTGCGGTCTGGCGAAGGCGCCCACCGCGGCGAAGTAGAACTGAGCGAGGACGGCGAGCAGCAACAGAGCGCTGAGCCCGACGTACACCTTGCGCATGACGCACTCCCTTTGTCCTGGTCGTAGTTCCGGTCGACCCCACGGTAGGCAGCCCTCGGCGGGACGCACGTCCGCCTTCGAACGTATTGGCGGATACGTCAGATCGATTACGTCACCGCGGGGACATACGCCCGGCGGCGACGCCGAAGGTTGGTTTCCGATCAGGTCGTGAGGCCGTGGCTGCGGTACGTGTTTGGTGGAGCGGCCCGGGACTTCGGCCCCGGACGGGCTACGCATGGCCGGGTAGGCGGGCCGCCGCGACTACGTAGGCTGACGTACACCGGATTCAGCTCGCGAGCGGACGACCGGACGCCGCATCGCCCGCAAAATTTGGGCGGTCATGGACGGTTACCACGAGATGGCGAACCACAGCATGCAGCCATCCGTCGATCAGAATGCTGGTTCCTCACGATGAGCGTTTCACGAGACGACGCGCGGCTGCCCAGGCTGGGCGCGCGAACCCGCAAAGGCGTCTTGGTGGTCCACATCGCATCCGCCGGTGCGTGGCTCGGTGTCGACGTCGCGATGGCTGTGGTCATCTTCACGGCGGTGTTCAAACACGACACCGGTACCCGGGCCCTGTGTTACCAGGCGCTCCAGCTCTTCGCGGTCTGGCCGCTGTTCACCGCGGGCACCATCTGCCTCGCCAGCGGAGTCGTGCTCGGACTCGGCAGCAAGTACGGCCTGGTGCGGTACTGGTGGGTCGCCACGAAGCTGGCGTTGAACGTTCTGCTCACCGGGCTCGTTCCGCTGGCATTGCGGCCGGGCCTGTCGGGGTTGAACGAGCTGGGCCGGCAACTTGCGGCCGGGCATCTCGCAACAACTTCGGTGGGCAACATGATCTATCCACCGATCGTCTCACCGGCCGCCCTGCTCGTTGCTTTGGTGTTGGCCGTGTTCAAGCCGTGGGGCCGGATTCGCAGCGTCCCTCCCCGCGCCGGGCAGTGAGGTCAGGTACCGGCGAGCTGTTCCACCAACGGCGCGAGCTGTTCGAGGAACATCGCGCTCACGGTGATGTAGGAGATCCCGAGCGTGTCCCGACGTCGACGCAGGGTGTCGGCGACCTGCGCGGGCTTACCGACGAGAAAGGCCGTCCCGCCGAGCACTGCCATAACGCGAGGATCACCGCCGACCTGACGGGCGAGCCAGCCGTTGCCGGGCAGGTCCTCAAGCTCGCCAGCGACCGCCGCCACGTTGAGGGCCAGCTCGACGTCGTCGAAGCGGGCTCCGGCAAGGTCGGACAGCTCGTCGACCTTCGCCGCAAGCTGCTCCTCTGAGGTCTGTGGCGGTAAACCCAGCGCGACGATGTCCGCCTGCTGAGCGGCCAGTCGCAGCACCTGCGTCCCGTGCCCGGCGACCAGGATCGGCGGATGCGGCTGCTGAACCGGCCGCACGGGTCCGCCGTCGCTCGGTCGGCCGCACAGCTCCTCTACCGCGCGGATGGTGTCGGCGAGGCGCTGTACCCGCTCCCCCGGGGTGCCGAACCGCACACCCAGCCGAGCAGCGTCGTGCTGTGCGGCGGGTCGCCCCGCACCAAGGCCCAGCTCGAAGCGGCCGCCAGAGAGCAGGTCAAGGCTGGCCGACTCCCAGGCCACCGCAGCGGGCGTCCGGTTGGGCGCGCTCAGGACGTACGTGCCGACCCGCAGTGAACTCGTCGCGGTCGCCGCCGCCGCAAGCGCCGGAAACGGGGAGAGCGTCGCCTGGGTGTCGGGGATCAAAAAGGTGGCGTACCCGAGACTCTCGGCACGGCGGGCCATCGCCGCCCACGCCTGCGCGGTCGGTGCGAAGCCGGCGACGACGCCGAAGCGGAACAGACGATCGGACATGACGGATACTCCTTGCGGTGGCGCGGTTTTCGGCTGTTTCAGCAATGCTGTGGTGTGTCAGCCGCGCCGGCATCCTCCGAGAAGCGACCAATCACCTACGCCCGCCTGCGTAGAAACGGTGACGGGCGAGGAGGTTGCCGCGCGTCTGGTGATCAGCCCGGCGACCGCCCGTACCCACGTCAGCCGGGCCATGGTCAAACTCGGGGTGCCGATGCTCCTAGCAGGCCATTTGCCCGGACAGGAGACAGGCAATACCGAGACTGTCGTACGCGCCGGCGCGGGTCGACCGATCCGCGGTCAGCGGCAGCTCAAGGCGCAGATCGAGCACCTACGATCCGGCCGAGCCATGGTTGAGCGGCCGCAGCGGTGTACGCAGTGGTTGCGGGTGCCGACAATCAAGTCTGCTAGGGCGTGACCCCCTTGCGGAACGACCACGTCGGGACACCGGCCGTTGTGACGCCAGATCCGGTCCTCCGCAGGTGCAGTCCTCGTCGCTGATCTGCGTCGGCACGTAGTCACGCCCGCGAAGGCCCCAGGAGCTACCGCCAACCAGCGCCACCGCGCCAGCCTCCCACGCTACATACCCGCGTCAGCCCGTCGTCCAAGGCCGGAGCTTCTCGGGGTTCAGTACCGCCCAGATGTGCCTGATCCGGTCGCCTGTGACGTCGAATGCGAACACCGCCACGGTGACGCCATCTTGCTGAGCGACCAGACCGCACTGGCCGTTGACCGTACGCTCCAGCAATGTCATGGTGGTTGCCCTGTCGGCGAGGCCGACGAAGAAGTGCGCGACCTTCTCGCCGCCTTCGACCGGGTTGAGCAGGGCGCTGACGAGGCCGCCGCCGTCGCCCGTCGCCGTGGCGTCGGGGTCGAGCAGGCCGATGAGGGCGTCGATGTCCTTGGCTTCCCATGCCTGCTTGAAGTCTCTGACAATGCCGGCCCGCCGGGCTGTCGTAGTCGCAGGAGCCTGCGACGCGTGAATGCGACGGCGGGCCGAGGAAGCCAGCTGGCGGCATGCCGCCGGGGTGCGGCCGACGATGTCGGCTACTTCGGCGAAGGGATAGCGGAAGACATCATGCAGGATGAACACGACGCGTTCGGCCGGGGTCATCGACTCGAGTACAACGAGGAAGGCCATGTTGATTGACTCGTCGAGAGTGACCCGGTCGGCCGGGTCGGCCGTGGTGTCGCCCGGCCGCCCGTTGGCCCACTCGTTGCGTTCGGGCAGCGGCTCGGGGATCCATTGGCCCACGTAGCGCTCTCGCCGGGCCCGTGCCGAGCCGAGCAGGTCGAGGCAGATCCGGCTGGCGACGGTCGTCAGCCAGGCGCCGGGGAATTCGATGGCGTTCTGCTGTTGCCGGGACAGGGCGTACCAGCGGACGTAGGTCTCCTGTACCGCGTCCTCGGCCTCGGCGAGGGAGCCCAGCAGCCGGTACGCCAGATTGATCAGCTGACGCCGCTCGCCCGTGATCGCGCTCAGGCTCGGATCGGAACGACCGGGTTCTGGCTCGGACCGCGTGGTCATGGTCTCGGCTACTCCCCTTGTCGCATTTCCCTCATCAGTTCGACGAGACAGCACACCGAACTGTGAGGTGGGCGCGTCGCCTCACATTCCGAGGGGCTGTGTCGTCGTACTGCTGAGACGAACACCATCCAGTGAACAGGAAGTTAAGCGACATCATGAGCGGCTCATCCGCCCAGCGATCGCGCCTGGCCGGCACCCGACCACTCCTGGCGGCACCGACTGCACCGCCAGCGTGCACGCTTCCTGCAGCACCCTCCAACAGCCGCCTGGTGCCGTCGTACGCGCTGCCGCTGAGGCGGACGTCGTCGAGAGCAATCTATTCGCCCGCGCCGAAGGCATGCCGCTCCAGCTCCGTGCGATCGCACGGCACCCCGTCGCCCCGTCGGGACACCGTGGGCACCACCAGGCTGGCTCACCAGATCAGTTTCCCCCCTCGTCCCCGACTGGCCATCCGCTGTGGGATCGCTGATCGCCACCTGCGACATCGAGCCGAAGTCGCTCAAAACCTAAGGAGCACCCTTTATGAACATCGCTCTGTGGATCATTGCGGGAATGCTGGCCGTGGCTTTCCTGGCCAGCGGCGCGGTGAAGCTGATCCAGCCGAAGGAGAAGCTGCCCTCCAGCTGGGGATGGGTCGAGGACTTCAGCGCCGGCGGCATCAAGGCCATCGGCGCCCTCGAGGTTCTGGCTGCAGTGGGCCTGACCCTGCCCGCCGTGCTCGACATCACGCCGGTTCTGGTGCCGCTGGCGGCCGTCGGTTTGGTGGTGCTGATGGTCGGCGCGTTCATCGCGCACGTCCGCCGTCGCGAGGCTCAGGGAGCGGTGCTGACCCTGGTGCTGCTCGCCCTGGCCGTCTTCGTGGCGTGGGGCCGCTTCGGCCCCCTGTCCTTCACCGGTTGACCCAGCGCGGCGTTCGGCTGCACCCGACTCCGGCGGCATCCGCCCGCACCACCGGAAAGAACCGGAAAGGAAGCAAGCCGATCATGGAACCCGTAAACGCCGCCGCAATCATTTCCTACAGCTCCACATGCACCGTGCACGCCCTGGCACGGGCCGTCGCCGAGGGCGCGGAAAGGCCGGCGGACAGGTCGTCGTCGAGGCGGCCGTCACCTCGGTGAACCCGTTCGATGTGATGCTGAGCTCGGGCACGTTCGTGGGCAAGTCTGCCTCTCCGTGCGTGGCCGGCGCCGACGGCACCAGTTGCCGCCACGGCGGCGCCCGTCGCAAGACGCTCATCCGGATCTGATAAGGATGTCCGCCATGGTGCGCCGATCACCTCGATAACGCCGGAGGGACGGCACGACGTTAGCGCGGGCCGGTACTGGAGTCGATCGATTGTTCGGCTGAAATGTCGGCGATGTGTGCCCGGCGAGGCGAAGGCCAGTGGCTGGAGTGTCCCGCTCGTCTTGGTCGTCTATTGGCGGGCCATCCTCGACGACCTCGTCGGCGACACCGAGGAAGCCGCCCCGGACCAGGCCCGCTACGGGGTCCTGGTTGCCCTCTACCGCCGCCACGACACGCCGTCACCGACCTGATCCAGCATGGTGACCGACGCCGATCGGCTCTGGCGGCGGTACCGAGCGGTAGTTAGGCTGGCGGCGTTCGCCGTCCGCAACCGGTCCTCAACGTCGAGGGTGCGCGCACAGAGAGCCGGAGCGCAGTCGTTGTACCTCAGCAGGCCATGAGCCTCGCCGCCCCGGGCGTGGCCCGTCCCTCGATCTCCGGCCGCGTCGGGCTCGTCGCGGCCGCGTTCGTCGTACTCACCGAAGCCCTCTGGCTGGTGGCCGGGCTGCCCGGCGCGGCCCTGGCCAGCGACCTCGGCGCGATCGCGGTGGCGAGCTGGGCGGCGGTGGCCTGCGCCGGGGTGGCCCGGCGACACCCCGAGCCGCTGCAACGATTCTGGACGCTGCTGGCCGTCACCATGGCCCTCGCCGCGACCGGCCGGATCGTGTGGACGGTCGAACGGCTCGCCGGGCAGGACCTGCCGCACACCGCGCTCGTCGGCGGGCTCTTCACCGCCGGCATCGTCACCGGCACCGCCGCGCTGCTCTGCTCGCTGGCCGCCCCACGCAGCCTCGTCGGGCAGGCCCGCACCCTGCTGGACGGGGTGATCGTCGGGCTGGCCCTCATCCCGATCGCCTGGCTGGTGGTCTTCCGCGACATCGCCGCCGCCGACCTGGCCGACCCGCTGCGCACCTTCGGGCTGCTCTACCCGATGTTCGACCTGATGCAGCTCACCATCCTGGTGGCGGTCGCCGGCCCGGCCCGTCCGATGTGGCGGGCGCACACACTGATCGGCGTCAGCCTCGCCGCCCGGGCCATCGCCGACACCGTCTACGTCTCCCTCGTCGCACACGGCACCTACGCCCCCGGCCACGTGATCGACCTCTGCTGGCCGCTGAGCTACCTGCTGATCGGCGCCGCCACCCGGTGCCCCCCGCCGGCCGGCGACGACGGCGACGACGACGGCACCGAGTCGCCGCTGCCCCCGTGGTGGCGGGTCGCCCTGCCGTACCTGCCGGTGGGTGGGGCGATCGTCGCCGTGGTGCTCGGCCGGCGGCCCACCGGGCAGAGCCCACACCTGATCTTCGTGGCCATGATGGCGCTGCTCGGGGTGCTGGCGCTGCGGCAGGGGCTGGCCGCCAACGAAAATCTGCGGCTGGTCGGCTGGCTGCGCCGGCTCGCGTACTCCGACCAGCTCACCGGCCTGCCCAACCGGCTGACCTTCACCCGGCGGCTGCGCCGGGCCCTGCGCGACGGCGGCCCGGTCGCCGTGCTGCTCCTCGACCTGGACGGGTTCAAGCAGGTCAACGACCGCTTCGGGCACGCCGCCGGGGACCGGCTGCTGACCACCATCGCGGACCGGATGCGCGACGCCGTCGGCGCCGACGGGATGATCGCCCGGCTCGGCGGCGACGAGTTCGCGGTGCTGGTCGACCGGGACCGGCCGGTGTCGCCCGAGCGGCTCGCCGAGCGGCTGCTCGCCGCCCTCGAGCCGCTGCCCGGCGAGGAGGACCTCGGCGTGCACCCGTCGGCCAGCATCGGCATCGCCGAGTACGGCCCGCAGCACACCTCCCACACCGACCTGCTCCGCGACGCCGACATCGCCATGTACGCGGCGAAAGCGGCCGGCAAGTCCGCGTACCGGACCTGCACGCCGGAACTGCGCGAGTCGGCGGTGACCCGGGCCGAGCTGATCGCCGACCTGCGCCGCGCGGTCGACGAGGGGCAACTGCTCATGGAGTTCCAGCCGATCGTCGACCTGGCCACCGGGACGGTCCGCAGCGCCGAGGCGCTGGTCCGCTGGCGGCACCCCCGGCTCGGGGTGCTCCCACCGGCGAAGTTCCTGCCGCTGGCCGAGGAGACCGGGCTGATCCTGGCGATCGACCGGTGGGTGATCCACCAGGCGTGCCGGGCCGCCGCGACCTGGCGGGAAGAAGCGCCCGAGGTCACCGTGGCGGTCAACATCGCCGCCGCCCACCTGCGCCACCCCGACCTGATCGCCACGGTCGCCGCCGCCACCGCCGGAGCCGGCCTGCCGCCCCGCGCGCTCACCCTCGAACTGACCGAATCGGCGCTCATCGAGGGCAGCGAGACCGTGCTGGAGCGGCTGCGTCAGCTCCGCGACCTCGGCATCCGCATCGCCATCGACGACTTCGGCACCGGCTACTCCTCGCTCAGCTACCTGCACCGGATCCCGGCCACCGAGCTGAAGATCGACCGGTCCTTCGTGTCCCGACTGGATGCCGAGGACACCCGGGCGTACGCCACCGTCGAGATGGTCAACCGGCTGGCCGACGCGTTCGACCTGGCCGTGGTGGCCGAGGGGGTCGAGACCGGCACCCAGCACGCGGCGGTGACCGCGATCGGCTGCCTGCACGGCCAGGGCTGGCGGTACGGGCGGCCGGCCACCCTGGCCGAGCTGCGCACCATGCTCACCCCGATCGACGCCACCCGCTGATCGTCACCGACCCGTTACAGCCCCGGGTGGGGACGTTGACCCGGTGCCGGGACAGTGGACCCCATGGCCATCCGCCGCGCCGTCGCCGCGTCCGCCGCCGCGCTGCTCACCGTTCCCGCTCTGACGGCCTGCACCCCCGAAATCAAGGCGGCCACCGGGATCAGCGTGGACGAGTCCGGGCAGCCGGTGGCGATGGTGGCCTGGTGCGCCGCGCGCCCGCCCGACGTCGTGCTGCTCTTCGACGCCACGGCCGACGACCGGCACCCTCGGCACACCGAGTGGGACTGGCCCGGGCGCGAATACCGCGTACCGGACGAGGCGACCTCCCCGGCGACGGTGCCGCTGACCGGCTTCCCGCCGGCAAAGCTTCCGGTTGGCGTGGTCGACTTCGCGATGTACGCCGTCGCCGACGACAGCTCCTTCACCTCGCAGCGGGTGGGCTTCCGACTCGCCGACCTGGCGGGGCTGAAGCCCGGTTCGGTCCTGGTCACCGACTACCAGGACAAGGCCGAGTCCCTGCATGAACTCACCCTTGAGGAGTTCGCCCGGCGAGGCGCCGAGGAATGTTGACCCGCTGACGGTAGGTCGAAGGTCCCGGGTGGAACAGGGGGTTCGGCCCTGCTTCAGAGGCTGGGCCGGCGGTGACGATGAGACGGACATCGAGAAGCCGTCACCAGCCACACAGGAGCGGTCATGAAGCGCCGGACCTTGGATCTGCTGTTCAGCATCGGCGGGCTGGGCCTCGCGGTCCTGCTGCTCGTCGTGGGCATCGTCCTGACGACGAACGCCAAGTTTGCCAACACCTACGTGCACGACCAGCTCGCCGCGCAGCACATCAGCTTTAAGCCGGCCGATCAGCTGACCGGCGAGGAGAAGAAGTCGGACTGCCTGCGCGAGTACGCCGGCCAGCAGCTCACCACCGGCAAGCAGGCCGAGTGCTACGCCAACGAGTTCATCGGCCTGCACCTCAAGTCGATTTCCGGCGGCCAGACATACGCGGACCTGGGCAAGCCGGAGGCCGCGCTGAAGCAGCAGGTGACCCAGGCCGAGCAGACCAACGCCGCCAACCTGGCCGACCTGCAGAAGCAGCTCGCCGAGGTCACCGCCCAGCGGGAGACCGTCTTCAAGGGGGAGAGCCTGCGCGGCATGCTGCTGACCTCGTACGGGTTCAGCGAGTTCGGCCGCAAGGCCGAGCAGGGCGCCCTGGCCATGTACCTGGGTGCGGCGCTGCTCCTGCTGCTGTCGATCGCCGGCCTGGTGCACGCGTTCCGCACTCCGGCCAGCGAGACGTTCGCCGCGCCGCAGCGGGCCAAGGAGCCCGTCACCGCCTGATCCCCGACGTGATCGCCCCCGGTCTCCCTGATGAGGCCGGGGGTGATCAGCTTTTCCGGCACGCTGGGGTGAGGTGGGACGCAGAATCTGGCTTGACCCTCACGTAACGGTAGGCGGGAGCCTTGGCCGTGGAAGGGAGGGAACCATGGCTTACACGGTGGGTCAGGTGGCGCGGGCGGCCCGGGTCACGGTCCGTACGCTGCACCACTACGACGAGATCGGGCTGCTGTCGCCGAGCGGGCGCACCCCGGCCGGCTACCGCCGCTACTCAGAGGCGGACCTGGAGCGGTTGCAGGTCATCCGGGCCTACCGCGAGCTGGGGTTCCCGTTGGAGGAGATCGCCGAGATCCTCGACGACCCGGGCGGAGACCCGCTGCCGCACCTGCGCCGGCAGCACGAGCTGCTCACCGGGCGGATCGGGAAACTGCGGGAGATGGTCGCGGCGATCGAGCTCGCGATGGAGGCGAGAGCATTGAGGATCCAGCTGACGCCGGAGGAGCGGTTCGAGGTCTTCGGGGACTTCGACCCGGACGCGCACGCCGAGGAGACGGAGCGGCGCTGGGGCGGCACGGAAGCGTACCGGCAGTCGAGCGAGCGGGTCAGCCGGTACGCGAAGGAGGACTGGCTGCGGAACAAGGCCGAGAACGCGGACTGGGGGCGGCGGCTCGCAGACCTCATGGCCTCGGGTGCCCCGGCCGACAGCCCGGAGGCGATGGCGCTGGCCGAGGAACACCGGCAGCTCATCACCCGCTGGTTCTACGACTGCACCTACGAAATCCACACCGGGCTGGCGGACATGTACGTCAGCGACCCGCGGTTCACCGCGTACTTCGAGAAGATCCGGCCGGGAATGGCCGCGTACCTGAACGAGGCCATTCACGCGAATGCGATCAACCGGGCCTGACCCGGCCCGGGTGCCAGGATGGGCCGGACGGCTCACCCACGGGAGGTCCTGTTGATCATCGTCGCCGGAACCCTCTACGTCGATCCCGCCGAGCGGGACGCCTACCTGGCCTCCTGCGTGGCGGCCGTCCAGGCGGCCCGCTCGGCGCCCGGCTGCATCGACTTCGCGGTCAGCGCCGACCTCGTCGAGCCGGGCCGGATCAACGTGTACGAGCGGTGGGAGTCCGACGAGCAACTGCTCGCCTTCCGGGGGTCCGGCCCGGCCGAGGAGCAGGTGGCGGCGATCCGGGGCGCCGAGGTGCACAAGTTCCGCATCGCGGGGGTCGAGGCGCCCTGAGCCGGGCGCGCACGGCACGGCGGTGACGTAGTGCCGGCGAGCCTTCGCCCGGCGGGCTGGCACGGGAAAGCAACTACTAGTCGCTGCTCCTCCTACGGGGCTACGGCGGGCCGTTTCCGCCGGACGAACGGATCCTGTCCCTCTACCGGGTGGTCTGGTCGCTGATGGCATTGACGGTGGAGTGCGGCGCGGGAGGTGACTGGGTCGCCGGCTACGTCTCGACGGTGCGACGCGAACTTGCCTTTCTGCGACAGCTCGTGGTCAGGGAGGCCACACGTGATCCCAGCGCCGCCAGGATTCGGCGTTCGTGAGTGGTGCCGGTGCGGCGAGCAGCGCGACCACGGCTATCACGGCCTTCGGTAGTCGTCCGTGCCCCGGCTCAGCTTGGAAGTGCGGCGGGTGGTGGTTCCGGTGGCAGGCTCGGGGCCAGTCGCCGCAGCGACGAGAATGTCGGCACCAGCGCGTCGTACAGCTCGGAGAAGAGCGGCAGGAGGGTGGCGTAGGTGGCGGCGGCGGTCGGTTCGGGGTGTACGGTTTCTTGGATCTTGACCAGGTCGGCGGCGACGTCGATCGATTCGATGAGGCCGAGTGCCTGCATGCCGAGCAGCGCGGCGCCGAAGCTGGATCCCTGGTGGCCGGCGGGGAAGCGTACCGGCATGCCGAGGGCGTCGGCGAGGATCTGCCGCCACAGCGGGCTGCGGGCGAAGCCGCCGCTGGCGCGGACCTCGCGTACCTCGTTGCCGGCGGCCCGGACCGAGGTGAGGACCAGGGCGAGTTGCTGGCAGACCCCTTCCAGCGCGGCTCGGACGAGGTGTTCGCGCCGGTGGCCGTGGGTGAGCCCGACGTACGTGCCGCGGGGCACCGCGCTCCAGTGCGGTGCGCGTTCGCTGAGCAGGTACGGCAGCATGATCAGCCCGCCGGAGCCGACCGGTGCCTGGGCGGCCAGTTCCAGCAGTTTTTCCTCGGCGTGTTCGCCGAGTTCGGGGGCGAGTGCTTCGCCGGCCCACTGCAGGACGATGCCGCCGTTGTTGATGGCGCCGCCGACCACCCAGCGGTTCTCGGTGAGGGCGTAGCAGAAGACGCCGCCGAGGGGGTCGACGCCGGGGCGTTCGACCATCACCCGCATGGCGCCGCTGGTGCCGATGGAGCAGGCCACCTCGCCGGGGTGGACCGCGCCGAGGCCCAGGTTGGCCAGTGGTCCGTCGCCGGCGCCCACCACGATCGGGGTGTCGGCGGGCAGGCCGGTGGCGGCGGCCGCCTCGGCGGTCAGTCCGGGCAGCACGTGGGTGGTCGGTACGAGTTGGGGGAGTTGCTCCTCGGTGATGCCGGCGATGCCGAGCGCTTCGGCGTCCCAGGCCAGCTGTTGGATGTCCATCAGGCCGGTGGCGGAGGCGAGCGAGTGGTCGGTGACCAGTGCCTCGGCCAGCCACCGCAGCACGAAGTCCTTGATGCCGACCCAGTGTGCGACCTGTTCGAACAGTTTCGGTTCCTGCTCGGCGAACCAGACCAGCTTCGGCAGCGGTGCCATCGGGTGGATCGGTGTGCCGGTGCGCCGGTGGATGGTCAGGCCGGAGGGTACGGCGCGTAGCCGTTCGGCCTGGCTGCTGGCTCGGGAGTCGGCCCAGGTGATCGACGGGGTGAGCGGGGTGCCGTCGGGGTCCAGCCCGATCAGGCTGTGCATCGCGCTGCTGAAGGACAGCCCGGCGACCGGTCCGGGCAGTTCGGCGACCACGGCCCGGATCGACTGCACCACCGCGTCGAAGATCACCTGTGGGTCCTGCTCGGCGTAGCCGGGGTGCGGCTCGTTGAGGTGGTAGCTGTGGGAGTGGGCGACGAGTTGCCGTCCGCCGGTGTCGTAGGCGACCGCCTTGGTGCTGGTGGTGCCGATGTCCACGGCCACCACGACGGTCGGTTCGCCCACCGGTTCACCTCCTCGCCGTCGCCTCACGGCCCGTTGCGGCTGACGTTACCGACGGTGCGATCCCCTCGTAGGGCGAAGCGGGGCAGCCGAGACCGGGGGGAGCCGACGGTGGAGCTTCGGCCTAACGTGCTGGTCAATCACCCGATCGGCTGGATTTGCAACTTGCGCGTGTCTTGATGCCCCTCTGCGGCAGTTGACATGAGTGACACCCCGGTGGGCTCGCGCGGCGGAGGAGTCGGCGTGGCGATGACTAATTCGACGGGTTCCACGTGGCGGTACCGGTGGGCGCACCGGCAGAACGAACGGCGGCTGCGGCTCTTTCACGCGGCCGACGAGGCGTGGCGACGGCGCGACGAGGAGTTGCGCCGGCTGCGTAGCCTCGCCGCGTCCTTCCACGGCTCCGCCGACGCGGGCACCGGTCTGCCCATGGAGCTGGCCCCCGGTGAGGTGGTCTTCTGGACGCTGCCGGCCGCGCAACTGGTCGAGGTACGGCACACCGCCGTGCTGCCGGCCCCCGAGCTGACCGTCGAGCCCGACCCGCCCGAGCTGCGTCCCCGCCGCCCCGAGGGGGTCCGGGCCGTCGACGCCGGGCTCGCCGTGCTGACCAACCGACGGCTGGTGCTGCTCGGCGGGCGCGGCCGGCGCGACTGGGCGTACGGGAGGATGACGGGGCTGTCCCACGATCCGGGCGCGCCGGTGACGCTGATCCAGGTCCTGGACCGGCGGCGCACCTCCGGCCTGATGCTGCCCACCGGCGCGGTGCCCGACTTCCGGTTCAAGCTGACCCTGGCCTTCGCCGACGCGATCGAGCAGCGGGCCGCCGTTGTCGCCCAACTCGACGAACTGATCGGAGAACATGCGGCGGCCCGGCCGGTCCGGCCCGCCATCGCCACGCCCGGGCAGGCCCGGATCGCCGCGCTGGTCGGCCCGCGTGCCGTCGCGGTCGGCGTGGCCGTCGCGCTGATCGTGCCGGCGATGCTGTTCAGGTCCAACCCGCCGGGACGTGCCGGCACGGAGATGGCCTCCGCGGCCACCTCGGCGGCCACCCCCACACCCACACCCATGCCCCCGGTGATCGCACCCGCGGTGCGGATCTCGCCGACCGCCGCGCCGGAACCCCGCCACAGCCGCACCAAACCCACACCGACACCGTCGCGGGTGCCGAAGCCGGCCGAGCGGCGCTGCGGCGCCCCGGTCAACCCCTTCGGGTACGACTTCTGCGGCGGCTCCCGGATCCGCAAGCCGGCCCGGGGCGTCTGCGACTGGTTCGACTGTGTCCCCCGTTTCTGGTCCGGAACGGGCTGGCTGGTGCAGTGCCGCGACGGCACGGTCAGCCTGTCCGGCGGGCAGCGGAACGCGTGCGCCGGCCATCTGGGCTTCCGCCGGACCGTCTGGAGCTGACCGCTCAGCCGAAGTCGGGCACGGTCAGCGAACCGTCCGGGCCGAGTGCGAACCCCGGATTCCAGGCGATCTCCCACGCGTGGCCGTCGGCGTCGGTGAAGTAGCCCGCGTACCCTCCGTAGAACGTCTCCCGAGCCGGGCGGGTGACCGTCGCCCCCGCCTCGGCTGCCTGGTGCAGGATCTCGTCGACCTCCGCGCGGCTGCGCACGTTCTGCGCCAGACCCAGCCCGCCGAAGCCGTCCGCGCCCCGGTCGGTCAGCCCCGCGTCCTCGGCCAGCTTGTCGCGCCCCCACAGCACCACCACCAGCGCGCCGGCCTGGAAGAAGACGGTCTCCTGCACCTCCTGGCCGCGCCAGCCGAGCCGTTCGTAGAACGTGCGGGCCCGGGCCAGGTCGGCCACGCCGAGGGTGACGATGTTGACGCGTTGCTCCATTCCCGGACCGTACCGTCGCTGCCGCCGGCGGGGTGGCACCTGGTTCGATGTCGCATCCACCGATCGGCCATCCGGAACGAGCCGAAACCCCTCGATGTCTGAGCGTGTCCATCACGGACACGCGCGGTTGTATCGGGTGGACACGGAAGCCCTTCACGATGAGAGGCGATCCGGTGACGGTGAGCGGGGACGAGGCCGCCCACGGCTGGCGGCCCCGGTGGGTCGGCCGGGAGAACGAGCGGCGACGCACGGCATACGACGCCGCGCTGCAGGCCTGGCGCCGGCGCGACGAGGAACTGCGCCAGCTCTACCGCGCGGCCGAGGAGCCCGTCCGGCCGGCGGAAACGCCGGCGGGGCTGCCCGTGCGCCTCGACGACGACGAGGTCGTGCTGGCGGTGCAGCCCGCGGCGGAAATCGTCGAGGCGACGGCGCGGCACACCCCGGATCTACCTACCCCAGAGCTGGCAGTCGTGCCCGTCGAGGACACCCGGCGGTCGCGCCGGCGGTCGAGGTGCGCCAGGGTGGTCGACGCCGGCATGGCGGTGGTGACCGACCGGCGGCTGATCGTCGTGGGCCGCGACGAGCAGCAGGAGTGGCCGTACGCGCGGCTCGCCGGTGTGGCGCACCACCCCGGGGAGCCGTTCACCCTGCTGCACCCGTACGGCCCGGGCAGGATCCGGGGGGTACGGGTGCCCCGGGCCGCCGCGTCCGCCTTCCGACTGCTCCTCACCGTCGCGTACGCCGACGCGACGGGGGCGCGAGCGGCGCTGCTGGACCGGCTCGACGACGCGGTGATGGCGCACTGGCATGACCGGCCACCGATCCCATCGCCGGCCACGCCCGCCGATGCCCCGCTGACCGCCCGGCTCGTCCGGCCGACGCTGGTCGCCGCCGTAGCGGTGGCGCTGGCCATCGCCGCGGTCGTGAGCGTGGTCCACGGATCCATGCCGGACCGACCGGTGATCGGGATGGACCTGGACCGGGGAGCCCGAGTGGACCCGACCGACCCGAGTCTCCCGTCCCCGTCCACCGGTCTCGGCACACCGGCCCGCTCCGCCGCTCCCCGCACCACCGGCACGACGCCCGATCGGCTCCCAGGTGCCGCACCCGTCACCACCGCGGCCACCTCCGCGACTGCGACCCCGACCGCCGACCCGTCACCCGTCCCAGCCTCACCGCAGCCCACCGGGACCACCAGCTCCCCGCCGGCGCCGTCCACCTCGCCCAGCCCGACCGAGGTGGACCGCTGCGGCGCGCCGGCCAACCCATATGGCTACAACTACTGCGGCGGCTCCTACATCTACGATCCCGCCCCGGACGTGTGCGCCTGGTTCGACTGTGTCGAGAACCTCTGGTCCGGCAAGGGCTACCTGGTGCAGTGCGAGGACGGGTTGATCAGTAGGACCGGCATGCAGCGAGGGCCGTGCTCGGGCCACGACGGCACTCGCCGCCCCGTCTACGCCTGACCACTGCGCCCGGACCGGACGGCGGGCTTCCCGAGCGGCAACAGCCCACCGAAGACCAGCGCGGCACCGACCGGCAGCAGGTCCAGGTTAACCGCGATCGCGACGAAGCCGGCCAGCACCAGCACCGGTCCCGAGGCCGGCAGCAGCCGCAGCACGGCGGCCCGGACCAGCAGCACCAGCAGGCCCAGCTCGAACAGCGCCGGCCCGCCGAGCAGCACCACCTCCGGCGTGGCCACCGCGTCGGCGAAGCGCGGGAACAGGTCGCCGAGGATCACCCACACGAAGCCGGCCGCACCGACCAGGCCGGCCAGCGCGGCCACGTCGTCCACCGTCCGCAGCCGGGACGAGGCGGTACGCAGCCGCCCGTGCAGCCCGACGATCACCGCCCCGAACGCGACGATGCCCAGCAGGAACAGGGTGTGCCCGGCCATCCACGGCCATGCCGACTTGTCGCGGTGCCCGTCCAAGCCGTCGACCAGGCGCAGGATGCCGTAGCCGAGCAGCAGCAGCGGCGCGGCCACCGCCACCGGCCGCAACCAGGGGTACGAGGAGACCCGGGAATTGGTCGTCGTCATTGCCCCAGCGTGTCAGGGGCCTGGGTCGGGGACATCGGGGTCGGACCCGTATCCGCCCCGGAACCGGCCCCGGGTCGGTCTCCGGGTTAACCGGTCGCGCCCGCGCCTGGCCGGGCATTACCGTCCGCACGTGTCCCGCACAGTGACCCTCGTGCTCGTCGACCAGGCCGGCCGGCCACTCGGCGCCCTCCCCGCGTACGACGTGCCGGAGCCGTGGTGGCAGCAGGTCGGCGCGATCGTCGACGAGGCCCGCCGCCGCTACGGCATCGACGTGGCCGTGCTGCGGCTGCTCGCCGCCGACCGCCCCGAACCGCCCGGCGGCCACCTCACCTACCTCGGCCAGGTCACCACGCCCCCGGCGGTGCCGCTCGACCCGGTGGCGGTGGATCTGTCGCCGCACCCGCTGCGCGCCCCCTGGGCCGAACCCGGCGGCCCGGCCCGCAGCCTCGCCTGGGCCACCGCCGAACTGCACCGCCTCGGCCGGCCGGTGACCGCGGTCGAACAGCACCGCACCTGGAACCTGTCCGCGATCTGGCGGCTCGACGGCGACCACGGCAGCGCCTGGCTCAAGCAGGTGCCCGCCTTCTTCCGGCACGAGGCCGCCGTGCTGCGCTGGCTCGCCGCCGCCGCGCCCGGCACCGCCCCCACCCTGCTCGCCGCCGACGACACCGGCCGCATCCTGCTCGACCACGCGCCCGGCGAGGACCGCTACGCCGCCGACGACACCGAACGCGCCACGATCGCCGCCGACCACCACACCGTCCAACTCCGCGCCGCCGGCGACGTCGACGCGCTGCTCGCCGCCGGCGTACCCGATCTGCGGGGGCCGGCGCTGGCCGCCTGGATTCGCGACCGACTCGCCCCGCACGACCTGCCCGTCGCCGCCGACCTGCTCGCCGACCTCGACGACCGGCTCGATGAGGTACGCCGCTGCGGGCTGCCCGACACGCTCGTCCACGGCGACCTGCACCCCGGCAACGTGCGCGGCGACGGCGTGCGGCGGGTGATGATCGACTGGGGCGACGCGTTCGTCGGGCACCCCGCCTTCGACATCCTGCGCCTCACCGAAACCCTCGACCCGGCCGCCGCCGCGCCGCTGCTCAGCGCTTGGGCCGCCCGCTGGCGGGCCGACGTGCCCGGCAGCGACCCGCACCGGGCCGTCGACCTGCTCCGCCCGGTCGCCCCGCTGCGGATGGCCGCCGTGTACGCGATGTTCCTTGCCGGCATCGAACCGAGCGAACATCTGTACCACGCGGGTGATGTGCCGGCCTGCCTGAAACGGGCCGCCGCCGAGGCCGCCCGGGACTGACGGCGCGGGCCGGGGTCAGACCCGCCGCGTCGGTCGCCGAACCGTCCGCCGCCACCGGCACCTGCGAAATCTCCGTCCTGCGGCTGAATCCGCGAGCCCGTGGGAGGTCCTGCTGGACCACAAACGCGGCGCGTCACTGCCGTGGGAGGAGCTTGTCCGTCCACCGCGGACAAAAAAGGGCAAGGAGCGACTCCCTGCCACTCTCAACATATATCGCACTGGGGGTCTTGCGGCAAGACCCGGGTCGTGCCGCAGAATCTCCCGTCGAAGCCAGAACCTGCGGAAATCAGGGATTCGCGAAGTACGCGCGCTTTTGTTGACCTATCGGTCTCGCGGGCTCGTCGAACCGCCGGTGAGCTCGCGGGGTGGTTGCGGGCATCCGACGCGGAGGTGCAGGTGGGCGTGCCGACGGACCGCGCGCGGCAGCTGGCCGAAACATTGGGGGGTTCATGTTTGACGTGATCGTTGCCGGCGGCGGACCGACCGGCTTGATGCTGGCCAGCGAGCTGCGGCTGCACGGCGTGCACGTGCTCGTGCTGGAGAAGGAGGCGGAGCCGACCAGGGTGGTCCGGGCGCTCGGCCTGCACGTGCGCAGCATCGAGGTGATGGACCAGCGCGGTCTGCTGGAGCGGTTCCTCCCACTCGGCCAGCAGTTCACGGTCGGTGGCTTCTTCGCCGGCATCGGCAAATCCTGGCCCGACCGGCTGGACACCGCACATTCGTATGTCCTGGGCATCCCGCAGACCATCACCGACCGCCTGCTGGCCGAGCGCGCCACCGAACTCGGCGCCGAGATCCGGCGCGGTTGCGAACTGGTCGGGCTCAGCCAGGACGAACACGGGGTGACCGCCGAGCTGGCCGACGGCACGCAGCTGCGCTCGCGCTACCTCGTCGGCTGCGACGGCGGTCGCAGCACCGTGCGCAAGCTGCTCGGCGTCGGCTTCCCCGGCGAACCCAGCAGGGTCGAGACGCTGTTGGGCGAGATGGAGGTGGCCGTGCCGCCGGAGGCCCTCGCCGAGGTGGTGGCCGAGGTCCGCAAGACCCAGGTGCGGTTCGGCGCCGTACCGCTCGGAGACGGGGTCTACCGCGTCGTCGTGCCCGCCGAGGGGGTGGCCGAGGACCGTACGGTCCCGCCGACCCTTGAAGAGGTCAAGCAGCAGCTGCGGGTGTTCGCCGGCACCGACTTCGGCGTGCACTCACCCCGCTGGCTGTCCCGCTTCGGCGACGCCACTCGCCTGGCCGAGCGCTACCGGACCGGCCGGGCGCTGCTCGCCGGCGACGCGGCGCACATCCACCCGCCGACCGGCGGGCAGGGCCTCAACCTCGGCATCCAGGACGCGTTCAACCTCGGCTGGAAACTGGCCGCCGAGGTCAACGGCTGGGCCCCGCCGGGGCTGCTGGACAGCTACCACACCGAACGGCGCCCGGTGGCCGCCGACGTGCTCGACAACACCCGCGCGCAGATGGAGCTGATGTCCCTCGAGCCGGGTGCCCAGGCAGTGCGCCGGCTGCTGGCGGAACTGGCGGAGTTCGAGGAAGTGAACCGGTACCTGATCGAGAAGATCACCGCGGTCGGGGTCCGCTACGACTTCGGCGAGGGGCATGACCTGCTCGGCCGCCGGATGCGGGACGTGGAGCTGAAGCGGGGGCGCCTCTACGAGCGGATGCACGGCGGACGCGGGCTGCTGCTCGACCAGACCGGCCGGCTCTCGGTGGCGGGCTGGGCAGATCGGGTCGACCACGTCGTCGACGTCAGCGAGGAACTGGACGTGCCCGCCGTACTGCTGCGGCCGGACGGGCACGTGGCGTGGGTCGGTGAAGATCAGCAGGATCTGCTCAGCCAGCTGCCCAGGTGGTTCGGCGCCGCGGCCAGCTGAGCGCGCAGTTGCGACTCGGATGGGTCGGGCCTGCCTTCGGCCGAGTTCGGCGCGGCCGGTGCTACCCCACCGGCCGCGTCACCGGCCGGACCCGGCCCTGCACATGGCCGCCGTGTTATAAGTATTATCTGAGGAGGTCGGAAAATGCTTATATCGGCGGCGGCGTGGGGGGCTCTGGTTGATGCCGGAGTCTCGGTCGTACCGCTCGACGCCGATCACGTCGAGCTGTGGAGTGGCCCTCACCGGGGGGTCCTGAGAGTCGTGACCTCGCCAGCTGTGCTCAATCCCAGCGACATCGCCCACCTGAAGAGTCGACATCGGGATCAGGTCCTGCTCGTCGTGCCGTCAGCCACGTCCGGTGTCCGATCCGCGGTCGAGGCGGCCGGCTGGTCCTGGTTGGTCGACAACAGGAGGCAGGTCACAGGCCTCCTTCAGCTGGCGGGCCAGCGGGTGTCCGTCGAGACGAGGGACGTCGAGACCCCGCCCTCACGGACCCGGCCGGGTCGCGTCCCCTGGGGCACCTTCACCCTGGTACGGCGGTTGGCCGAGCGGCCCTGGGCCGGGCAGCAGCAGTTGGCGGCGGTCACCGGAGTGTCCCAGCCTCGCGTCTCACAGGCGCTCGCCGCATTGGCCGAACAAGGTCTCGCGCACCGGACGCCGGCCGGCTGGGACGTCGCCGACATCGATGCGGTCTTCGACTGGTGGCTGAACTCGTACCCGGGACCGGGCGGCCTGAGAACCCTCTGGTACGGCCTGGAACCGCCGGTGCAGCAGGCAGAGGCCGCCGTCAGCCTGCTGACGAGCGGCGACTCCGGACGGATGGCGATCTCCGGTGATGTCGCAGCCGACCGCGTCGCCCCATGGCGAGCCCCGCGTCGGGTAGTGGTCTACGCCCAAACCGGCGTGGACCTGACCAGTGCTGGCCTCACACCCGCCGACGAAGGGGACGCGACGGTGGAACTCATCGTGCCCAAGGATCCCGGAGTCTGGCCGCGCCCGACGGCTGACGAGGCATCGGGGAGCGTGCCACTGGCGGACCCGTTGCAGATCCTGTGGGACGTGGCGCGCGCCCCAGGTCCCGACACCGATGAGGCAGTGCGGCACCTGCGACGAACGCTGCGGGACCGCCGCCGAGCAAGTGGGAGTTGGGCAGCGTGACCCGACCCGTATCACCTGGTGCGACTCCGTCCGACGTGCTGACGCTGATCTCCACCAGCCGGGCGGCCGATGCCGGCTTCCGGACACTCGCCGACCTTTCGGCGATCGCCGCGGCACTGGAGTTGGATCACCGGATCGTCGGCGGGCACATGGTCACCCTCCTCACCGCAGTCCACGGCGTCGCCGGCCAGGTACCGATGCGGGAGACCCTTGACGCCGACTTCGCCGCACTGCCCGCGGTCGTCGCAGATCCTCGACTCCCTCGGGCCCTGGCCGAGCGCGGCTATCGACGCGGGGAGGCGGCCAACCGGTTCGTCCGCCGCTATCAGGACAACCACGGGCCACTGGATCTCGTCGTTGACATCCTTGCCCCGTCGTTCGAGAGCAAACTGGTGCCGAACCAACGCCACGGTGATCTCATCGTGGATGAGGTGCCAGGACTGATTCTCGCGCTCCACCGCCCCGCCCGCTTGCTTCAGCTGGAAGTCCGCCTGACGAGTGCCGACAAGCTGGCGCTACAGGTCGCTCTGCCTGACGTGTCCTCGGCGCTCTGCCTGAAGGCGCTCGCATACCGGGGCCGCTTCGCCGCCAAGGACGCGGTCGACCTCTGGCGCCTTCTCCACGCCGCCTACGCCATAGGGCTGACGGCGGAAACCTGGCCGACCAGCGCCACGGGCCGGGCAGCCGCCCAGATACTGCACCGCTTCTTCGGGGCACCCGGCGCGACCGGCCTTGCTCAGGTGTCCGTGACGCGGGCCGACCGGACACGCATGCAGGCGCTGGTGAATCACGTCGTCGCCCGGCCCGAGTAAGTCTGGCGCAATAAGGATCCCAAGCGCGTCGTTGCCGCCTCCGACGCCGGGTGACGCTGACGTGAGGGCGTGGTGGCGCGGGTGGCGCATCATGGCGGCGTGATCAAGCTGAAGCGCAAGCGGCACCACAAGAAGGGGCGCGGTTCCGGCTGCGACACCTGCGACTGCGACGGCCCGGACTGCTGCGACTTCGGGCTGTTCTCGTTCCTGCTGACGCTCGGCTCGGTGGCCGCCACCGCCACCCGTACGCCCGCCGTGGACCGGGCCGGCCGGGCCGCCATCGTCGGCTACCGTCGCTGGCTGTCGCACCGCTGGCCCGGCCAGTGCCGTTACACGCCGACGTGCAGTGCGTACGGGCTCGCGGCGGTAGAGAAGTACGGTCTCGCGGTCGGCGGGCGGATGGCCGCCGACCGGGTACGCCGCTGCAAGCCGCACGTGCCGCGCGGCACCCACGACCCGTTGCGCTGACCGCCCGCCCCCGTCGTCTACTCGGGTCGGTGGCATACCGCCTCGACGTTGTTGCCGTCCGGGTCCCGGACGAACGCCCCGAAGTAGGTCGGGTGGTATTCCGGCCAGAGGCGGGGCGCGTGCAGCACTTCCGCGCCGGCCGCGACCGCGGCGTCGTGGAACGCCTGCACGGCGGCCCGGTCGGGGGCGGTGAAGGCGATGTGCGCTTCCAGCGGCGCGGTCCCGGCCGGTGCGGGCGCCAGCCAGAAGTCGGGGAAGTCGACGCCGTAGCCGATCGGGCCGGGCTCCAGGATCCGGCGACCGCCCAGCGGGGCCAGCACCGTGTCGTAGAACGCGGCGCTGGCCGGCAGGTCGCGCACCAGGACGGAGAGGTGGTCGAGCATCTTGTCTCCCTGCGATCCGTGATGACCACGCCAAGCTTATGGGGCGAATGCGACATTCCGGTGCCATTCGCAATCGCTTGACATCACTCGTCAAGTGCTTGACGATAGGCGTCAAGTAGCGAGGGGAGGCGGCATGCCACCGGGCGAAGAGGAACTGGTCGAGCAGCTCGTCAGGCTGATTGACATCCGGCTGCTCGACCCGCTCGAAATCCTGGTCGACGGCCACGACGCGATCGAGCCGCTGCGCACCGTTGTCCGGGAGCGCGCACGATCCTGGGCCACCACGATGGTCAGCGGCGACGACCGGGCGGCCTACGGGGTGATCATCCGAGCCATCTCCACGCTCTATCCCGGCGACGGTCCGTTCGACCCGCCCCTCGACTGGTGGCGAAGCCCGCTTGGCCAGATCGTCGCGCGGCGGGTGGGTCACCCCACCGCCGAGTCGGTGTCGTACGCGGTGGCCGGCGCCATGCTCGGCATCACCCGCCAGGGCGTCCACGACCTGGCCAGCCGCGGCAAGCTCGCCCGTCACCCCGCCGGCGGCGTGCTGTCCGCCGCCGTCCGTGACCGACTGCTCAAGGAGGGAACCCGACGTGCCTGACACCTTCATCGACTCCGGGGCCGTGCCGATCGCCTACCGCGACTTCGGCGGCTCCGGCCGCCCGCTGCTGCTCCTGCACGGCGCCGGCGGCAACCTCGCCCAGATGACCACGCTGGCCGAGCAGCTACGCCCCGCGCACCGGGTGGTCACCGTCGACCTGCGTGGACACGGACGGTCCGGGGAGGGCCCGTGGCGCTGGAACGACGTGCTGGCCGACCTGGCCGCGGTCGCCGACGGCCTCGGCCTCGACCGTCCCGCGGTGGTCGGTGTCTCCCTCGGCGGGATGCTGGCCGCGCTGTGGGCGCAGCGCCACCCGGAGTGCCCCGGCGTCGTCAGCCTGGACGGCAACCCGACGCTCGGCCGCCCGGAGCAGCTCGCCGGGATGGACCCGGAGCAGGCGGCGACGGCACTCGCCAAGCTGCGGGCCGCCTTCGACGGGATGGCCGCGATGCTGGCCGAGCCGCTCACCGCCGAACAGCTGGCCGCCGCGCTGGCTGGGCAGCGGGCGATGGCCGAGCGGTATGGCGCCGCGCCGGAAGTCTGGGTGGCGGCCTTCGAGCGCAACCTCGTGCTGTGCGACGACGGCCGTAGCCGGCTGCGCCCTGGCCCGGAGCTGACCGGGCAGCTACGGGAAGCGATGGAGTCCCTCGACCTGATCCCCACCTACCGGGACATCCGCTGCCCCACGCTGCTCGTCCTCGCCACCGAGGACCTGCCCGAGCAGCAGGCGTTCCACGAGGTGTACGTCGCCTACCGACGGGCCACCGCCGAGCGGCTCGCCGCGCTGGACAATCCGTCGCTGCGGGTGCTGCACCTGGCCGGCGCCAGCCACGCGATGGTCGCCGAACGCCCGCAGGAACTGGCGGCCCTCATCACCGACTTCCTCGGCACGGCAACCCACGACTGACCGAACCTGGGCGGGCGGCGGCAGGCGGTCGCTGCCCGCCCATCGGCTGCCAGTCCGCCACCCACCACCTGCTGTTCCGTGGCCTCTCGTTGCCCGCACGTTGCTAAGGTCAACAGCTCATGAAGGAGTCGGAGGCACGGCGCACCGTCGAGGCGGTGTGGCGGATTGAGGCCGGGCGGGTCGTCGCCGGCATCGCCGCGATCGTCCGCGACGTCGGCCAGGCCGAGGAACTGGGCCAGGACGCCCTCGTCGCCGCGCTCGAGCAGTGGCCGCGTGACGGCGTACCGGCCAACCCGGGCGCGTGGCTGATGACCGTCGGCAAGCGCCGGGCGCTCGACGCGTTGCGCCGCCGGCAGACCCAGCAGCGTACGCTCGCCGAGCTCGGCCGCGACCTCGACGAGCAGGTCACTCCGGACTTCGATGCCGCGGTCGAGGACCGCATCGAGGATGATCTGCTGCGGCTGATCTTCGTCTCCTGCCACCCGGTGCTGTCGCCGATCGCCCGGGCGGCGCTGACGCTGCGGCTGCTTGGTGGCCTGACCACCGGTGAGATCGCCCGCGCGTTCCTCACCACCGAGCCGACGGTCGGCCAGCGGATCACCCGTGCCAAGCAGACCCTCGCCGCCGCCCACGTGCCGTTCGAGGTGCCCGGCCCGGCCGAGCGGGCCGAGCGCCTCGACTCGGTGCTGGAGGTCGTCTACCTGATCTTCAACGAGGGGTACTCGGCCACCGCCGGGGACGACTGGATGCGGCCGGCCCTCTGTCAGGAGGCGCTGCGGCTGGCGCGGCTGCTGCAGGGGCTGATGCCCGACGAGTCCGAGGTGCACGGCCTGACCGCGCTGCTGGAGATGCAGGCGTCGCGTACCCACGCCCGTACCGGCCCCGACGGCCAGCCCATCCTGCTCAACGATCAGGATCGCAGCCGTTGGGACCAGTTGCTCATCCGCCGGGGTCTCGCCGCTCTCGACCGGGCCCGCACCGGCCAGGTCGGCCCGTACACCCTGCAGGCCGAGATCGCGGCCTGTCACGCGCGGGCGCGTACCCCCGAGGAGACCGACTGGGCGCGGATCGCCTCTCTCTACGCGGAGCTGGCGCGGCTGGTGCCGTCACCGGTGGTGGAGCTGAACCGGGCGGTCGCCGTCGCCTACGCCGACGGCCCGGCCGCCGGCCTGGAGCTGGCCCGGGCGCTGACGGACGAGCCGGCGCTGGCCGGCTACCACCTGCTGCCCAGCGTGCTCGGTGACCTGCTCGCCAAGCTGGGGCGGCACGACGAGGCCAGGCGGGAGTTCGAGCGGGCGGCGGCGCTGACGGGCAATGCCCGGGAGCGGGCGCTGCTGCTCGACCGGGCCGCCGCATGCGGCCCGAAAAAATCTTGAAACGGGATGTCGGATCCCGGTCGGCCGGATCGACGCGTCAGTGAGAGCCGATGACGAGGAGATCGAGAGATGACCAGTACGACGCTGAGGCAGGCCCGGGCGACCCGGGCGGTTCCGGCCGCCACCCTGCTCGCCGGGGGGATCGCCGTCGGGCCGCTGTTCGCGGTGGTGGCCGCCGCGCAGGTGCTCACCCGGGACGGCTTCGACCTGAGCCGGCAGCCGCTCAGCCTGCTCGCTCTCGGCGAGTACGGCTGGATCCAGATCGCCAACTTCGTGGTCTCCGGGCTGCTGGCCCTCGCCGGCGCGGCCGGGCTGCGCCGGGCGCTGCGGGGCGGCGCGGCCGGGACGTGGGGGCCGGTGCTGGTGGCCGTGTTCGGTGTCGGAATGATCGTCGCCGGGGTGCTGCGGGCCGACCCGAGCATGGGCTGGCCGGCCGGCGCGCCC
Organism: Micromonospora sp. NPDC047740; assembly: GCF_043204735.1. Lineage (NCBI taxonomy): Bacteria > Bacillati > Actinomycetota > Actinomycetes > Micromonosporales > Micromonosporaceae > Micromonospora > Micromonospora sp. NPDC047740. The sequence goes on along the minus strand of NZ_JBIDCT010000014.1, from coordinate 30,411 downwards.
GAGGGCAGCCCGGAGACGATGAGCTGGCACTCCGCCGGCCATGGTGTCGGGGCGATGCTGGCGTTCGGGTCGCTCACGGCCGCGTGTCTGGTGTTCGCCCGCCGCTTCCTGCGGCTCGGCGCGCGGGGCTGGGCGCTGTTCTCGGTGCTGTGCGCGCTGGCGACCGTGATCGTCATGGCCTGGCCCGACCAGGGCAGCATCAGCGTCCGGTTGGCCCTGGGCTCGGTCTTCATCTTCGGTTGGCTCACCGCCGTGTCCGCCCGTATCCGCGCGGACCTGTCCTGAGAGGAAACTCTGCAATGCGCTACATGTTGATGCACAAGCTGGACGAGAAGACTCCTGGCGCGTTCGACCCGAGCCCGGAGTTCATGATCCAGATGGGCGCCTTCATCGAGGAGGTGGCCAAGGCCGGGATCCTGCTCGCCGCCGAGGGGCTGTGCAAGAGCAGCAAGGAGGACGCGGCGCGGATCACCGCCACCAAGGGCAAGACGACCATCACCGATGGGCCGTTCACCGAGACCAAGGAGCTGATCGCCGGGTTCGCGCTGCTGGAGGTGCGGTCGAAGGAGGAGGCGGTGGAGTGGGGTAAGCGCTTCATCAATGTCTTCATCGACCACGGGATCGACGTCGAGGTCGACGTCCGCCGGGTCAACGAGGGCCCGGGTCAGGCCTGATCGGGGGGGCGGGCGGTACCGGCGGGTACCGCCCGCCCTTCCTGCGCGCACCCCGGGCGGCCGCCGGTCACATTGGTGGCCGCGGGCCCGTCCCACCAGCATGAGAGCACTGGTACGGGCGGTGGCCGCGCTGCTCGGCGCGGCGGCGGTGGTGGTCGGGGTGTGGGCGCTCACGCGTCCGGACTCGTTCAGCTCGGCGGTCGGGTTCCCGCCGCACCAGCACTTCGTCCACGACGTGGGGGCGTTCCAGCTCGGCATCGGCGCGACCCTGCTGCTGGCGCTGATCTGGTCCGACGCCCTGGCGGTCGCGCTGGCCGGATACGTCGTCGGCGGGGCGGCGCACACGCTGTCGCACGTGATCGACGCGCACATCGGCGGCAGCGCGGCGCAGACCTGGGTGGTCGGGGTGTCGGCCGTCCTGGCCCTGGCCGCGCTGGTCGCCCGGCTGCGGCAGCTCGGCTGGGTGGTCGGTTACGTCGACCCCGCCCCGGCCCCTGCCTGGGCGCCGCTGGTGCGGCAGAAGACGCTTGTGCTGACGACCTTCAAGCGGGACGGGACCGCCGTGCCGACGGCGCTGAGCGTGGCCGTGGTCGGGGAGCGGGCGTACGTGCGCAGCTTCGAGAAGGCGTGGAAGACCAGGCGGATCCGCAACAACCCGCGAGTGACCCTGGCGCCGTCGACGGCACTGGGCAAGCCGACCGGGGCGGCCGTGGAGGCAGTGGCGCGGCGGTTGACCGGGGCGGAGTACCGGGCGGCCAGCCGCGCGCTGGCACGGAAGCACCCGATGCTGCACGGGGTGCTGGTGCCGTTGATGCACCGGCTCGGGCGGGCGAAGACCGGCCGTACGGTGCATTTCGAGCTGAGCCCGGTTGCGCCGACGGGCGCTGAAACCCCGCGGATTGCGTCGCTGGAACGCAATCCTGCACAGCGGAGCCGGGCGTAGGACGTTGGCGTCGCCGGGTGCGGTAGCCGACCAGTTGTTGAGGCGCGACGAGCGGCGATGATGGGCCTGGCGTCCCTCAGCCCGGGGTCTCGGACTGGCGGATCACCCGGTCGATGCGGCGGTCGGGGACGACCCACATGATCGCCACGGCGACGAAGCACGCCAGGGCGATCCCCACTCCGATACGCCCTTCGATCAGCAGGGCGCTGAGGATCCCGGTGATGTAGAAGACCGGGGAGACCTTGCCCTTGAAGTCGGTGCCGATGGCCCGCCGCAGCGGCGATTCCGGTCCCTGCTGGCGGATGATCACCGTCTGGAGCACGAAGTATGCGATGGCCGCGCTGAACAGGTTCAGGCCGTAGACGACGACCGGGGTTCGCTCGAACTTCGAGTCGTCCATCCAGGCCGTCGTGAACGGGAACAGCGAGAGGCAGAACAGCAACGCCAGGTTCGCCCACAGCACCCCGCCCCTGACCCGCTGCACCAGATGGAACATGTGGTGGTGGTTGTTCCAGTAGATGCCCACATAAACGAAGCTGAGGAGATACGTCAGCAGCCCGGTGCCGGCCGTGTGGACGAGGTTGGAGAAGTCGTGGCCGTGCGGCACCTTCAGCTCCAGCACCATGATCGTGATGATGATGGCAAGCACGCCATCGCTGAACGCCTCCAGCCGACTGGTCCTCACCGCGCCACCACCCTTCTCCTCAGGCCCGCGGCCGTGAACCGCGACCTGCTACGGGACACGCACACTACAGCGTGTCTCAATAGTCCGTTGGGTCATGAGACACCGCCCTTCTCGGGCGTCCCTGCCGTCGCGGGTGTTCGTGGCGGCGGGGTTCCTCCGTCGTCGGGGCTGGTTTCACCGGCGCGTGGGCGCTGGCCAGAGCCGTCCCCTCGGGAGGCGTTGATGACCGGGCCTCGTGCTTCGGGGTCCCGGGTCTGGGCGTGGTGTTGTTCGGCCCAGACGGCGAGGTTGACCGCCGCGTTGACGTCCCGGTCTGCCGTGTGCCTGCATTCGTCGCAGCGGAAGATGCGTATGGACAGGGGTGGGGCGGGGCCGATGGTGCGGCAGGCGCTGCACATTTTGGTGGACGGGTACCAGCGGGGTGCCATGGTGGCCTGCCCGCCTCGCCAGCGTTGTTTGTAGCCGATGATGCGGGCCAGGTCAGCCCAACCCGCATCGGAGATGGCGGCGGCCAGACGCCGGTTGTGCAGCAGGCCGGCGGTGTACAGGTCTTCCAGAGCCAGCCGGTCGTGGGTCTTGACCAGCCGGTTGGCGACCTTGTGCAGAAAGTGGCGACGCACATTCGCGACACGATGGTGGGCACGAGCCAGCCGGGCGACAGCCTCGGCCCGGTTGCGCGAGCCTCGCTGTTTGCGGGTGACCTGGCGGGCTAGACGCCGTAGCCTCGGCAGGGCGGCCCGCAGCGGGCGCGGCGGGTCAGTGACGCGCAGCCACTGTCGGCCGGTGGTGTCGGCAGCCACGACGAGAGCGGCGAGGCCGCGGTCGACGCCTACCCAACCACCGCCGTCAGGGTCGGGGCGGGACGGGTGCTGGCGGGCGGGATGCAGGTCCGCCGCCTCCACCGTCACGGTGATGGTCCATCGGCTGGCCCGGCAGGAGACGGTGGCGTACCGGATGTGGGCTCGACCTGCGCGGATCATCCGCCGGAGTCGGCGGGTGTCCTCCCGTACCCTCAGGATCCCGATCCTCGGCAGACAGACACTCCGCGGTCCCGCCGCCGGATCCCCCACCCGGATGCTCGCCCGACCCGCCTTGGTTTTGCAGCGGATCCGGAACGACGGCCGGGTCCGGCTCTTGCGTTTGAAGGTGGGGAACCCCACCCGGCGGCCCGACCGCGTCCCCCGCCGGGAATCAGTCCAGGCGGTCAGGCCACGGCCCAGGTCGACGGCGGCTTCCTGACACACCTGCTGACACACCTGAGCCCGCCACGACAACCCCGTCGCCACGATCTCGACCGAACCGGCCGCATCGACCACGAACCGGCGACCCGCCGCAGCAGAGCACTTCCACGAGTTGAACGCGTTGATCAGGTCGAAACCCGACCACGGCACCACCACCGACCCGCCCCGACGCTTCGCATCCAGGGCTTCCTTCACCAGAGCCAGGCACTGGTTGAACGCGAACCGAGCCGCCCCCGCATGACGGGCCAACACCACCACCTGCGAAGGCGACGGATCGACCGTGAACCGGAACGCGGTAAACCTCCCCACAACCCCACACCATGCCCGCCACCTACGACACTTCCGAAACACGCACTAGACGCCGCGACGAGGGGCAGGTTCGGCCGCCCCACCGGCATTCTTGTCGTTGGGTGGCGGTTGTGGCGCGGGTCGGCCTTCAGGCGTTCTTCCGGGGCGGCTTCGATACTGGGCGTCAGCTCGAACTCCACAGCGTCACCTGGGCGATGTATCCGCTGTCACCGTCCCGGCGCAGGACCTTGATGAACACGATCCGGCCCTGGTTGGTCTTTAGGCAGATCCGGCTGCGCGCGTCGATGTTCACCTCCTTCACACCGTGGGTCTGCAAGCGTTCCGCACAGTCGTTCCGGGAGGGGTCAGCCTGCCCTGGCCACAGCACCAGCGCTTCTCCCCAGAACCTGTTGTACACCGAGCCGTTGAGATATCCGTCCGACTCGCGGTCGGTACTGGTATTCCCGAGCGCCGGCGGCTCGTAGTCGAAGTCGCGCGGCGTACTGTCGAGGCGCATCTCCTGCTTCCACAGCACAGCGGCGGCGGGGGGTTTGGTCGGCGAGGCGGGGGCGCCGGATCTGGTTCCCGTGGACGTCACGGGCCCGCCCGACGGGCTGTCGCCGGAGTCGCCACCGGCGAGCTTCGACGTGGCGTTGATGAGGCCCCAGGACGCGACACTGCAGAGCACGATGACCGCCAACCCGCCGGCAATCCAGATCGCCGCGTTGGCGCCGGAGCCTGTCGGAGAGCCGGCGGAATGCTGCCCTCTCGCCCCGCGGATGGTGAAGACCAGCGCGATCACCGCAATGACGGCGCCTACCACGCTGGCGATCTTGTCCGCCTGGTCCAGTCCGAAATCCACCCGGGGCTCCTCGGTCGTAGAGAACGTCTCCATTCTCGACAGAGACTGCGCCGCCGGTGGCCCCTGCAGGTCCACCGAACAAACGATGGTCGATATACGCCGGGGGTATATACGCGAGGTATACCCTCGGAGTATGGTGTCGGCATGAGCGTTCCCATGACCCTCCTTGGCCTGCTCGAACGCGAGCCCAGCCACGGCTACGACCTCAAGCGCGACTACGACACCTTCTTCAGCCGGGGCAAGCCGCTGCCGTTCGGTCAGGTCTACGCGACCCTCGGCCGGCTCGCCCGCGACGGCAAGATCGTCATCGGCGAGGTCGAGCCGGGCGTCGGCCCCGAGCGCAAGCGCTACGTCATCACCGAGCGCGGCGCGACCGAGGTCGAGTCGTGGCTGACCGAGCCGGTCGAGGCCGAACCCCACCTGCAGACGGTGCTGTTCACCAAGGTCGTGCTGGCGCTCATGCTCGACCGCCCCGCCGAGGAGTACCTCGACCGGCAGCGCGCCGCGCACCTGCGGCGGATGAAAGAACTCACCGACATCCGGCGCGGCGACGACCTGGTCGACACCATGCTGGCCGACCACGGCCTGTTCCACCTGGAAGCCGACCTGCACTGGATCGACACCACGATCGCCCGGCTCGACGCCCTGCGGAAGGTGGTCCGGCGATGAAGGCCATCGAGGCGCGCGAGGTGCACCTGTCCTTCGGCGAGACCCCGGCGCTGCGCGGGGCCAGCGTCGCGGTGGCTCCCGGCGAGATCGTCGCCATCATGGGCCCGAGCGGCTCCGGGAAGACCACTCTGCTGCACTGCCTGGCCGGCATCCTGGTGCCGGACGCCGGTGAGATCCACTTCGACGGCCGCCGGATCGACACCCTCAACGAACACCAGCGCAGCGTCCTGCGCCGGGACCAATTCGGGTTCGTGTTCCAGTTCGGCCAGCTCGTACCCGAGCTGACCGCAGAGGAGAACGTCGCACTCCCGCTGCTGCTCAGCGGAGTCAAGCGGGCCCCGGCGCTCGAGCAGTCGCGGCCCTGGTTCGAGCGGCTCGGCCTGGCCGGGCTGGAGCGGCGCCGCTCCGGTGAGCTGTCCGGCGGGCAGGCGCAACGGGTCGCGCTGGCCCGCGGCCTGGTCGCCCGGCCCGGCGCGCTGTTCGCCGACGAGCCCACCGGGGCGCTCGACTCACTCACCGGTGAGCAGGTCATGGACCTGCTGGTCGCCTCGGCCCGCGAGCAGGGCACCACCGTCGTGCTCGTCACCCACGAGGCCCGCGTCGCCGCGTACGCCGACCGGCAGGTCATCGTGCGTGACGGCAAGGTGAACGCGCTGGTGGCCGCATGATCCGGTTCGCGCTACGGCTGTCCGTGGCCGGCGGGCGGGAAGCCGCCGTCCGGCTCGTCATCATCGCCGCCGCGGTGGCGCTCGGCGTCGGCATGCTCCTGACCACGATCGCCGGCATGAACGCGGTCGGCGCGCAGAACCAGCGGTACGGCTGGCTCAACACCGCCGTCGCGCCGGCCTCCTCCGACGCTTCGGCCGACCCGATGTGGTGGCTGGTCCGGGAGGACTACTACCACGGCACGTCCATCGGCCGGGTCGAGGTCGCGGCGCTGGGCCCGGACGCGCCCGTCCCGCCGGGCATCCCGCACCTGCCCGGGCCGGGGGAGTACTACGTCTCGCCGGCTCTCGGCACGCTGCTGCGGACCACCCCGGCCGCGGAGCTCGGCGACCGCTACCCCGGCCACGAGGTCGGCACGATCGGCCCGGCGGCGCTACCCTCCCCCGACTCGCTGCTGATCGTCATCGGCCGTACCCCGGCCGAGCTGGAGCCGTTGGGGGCCACGAAGGTCACCCAGATCATGACCACCTCGCCGAGCGACTGCAGCCACGGCTGCTACGTCGGCATCAACGGCTCTGGCCTGACTCTCGTGCTGTCCGTCGTCGCGGCCGCGCTGCTGTTCCCGGTGCTCATCTTCATCGGCACCGCGACCCGGCTGGCCGCGAGCCGCCGGGAGCAGCGGTTCGCCGCGATGCGGCTGATCGGGGCCACGCCACGGCAGATCTCCGTCATCTCGGCCGTGGAGTCGACAGTTGCGGCCGTCGCGGGTACCGCTGTCGGGTTCGGCCTGTTCTTCGCGTGCCGGCCGGGGCTCGCCAGGATCCCGTTCTCCGGCGAACCGTTCTTCGCCGCCGACCTGTCGCTTACCGTGATCAACGTCCTGGCGGTCGCGCTCGGCATCCCGCTCGGCGCGGTCGTGGCGTCCGTGCTGGCGCTGCGTCGGGTGCAGATCACGCCGCTGGGCGTGAGCCGGCGGGTGACCCCGAAACCGCCGCGCGTCTGGCGGCTGATCCCGCTGGTCGCCGGGCTCGCCGAGCTGACCTGGTTCATCGGGCGGCGGCCCGCCACGACCAACGGCCAGATCGCCGCGTACCTGTCCGGGTTCGTGCTGATCCTGATCGGGCTGGTGCTGGCCGGGCCCTGGCTGACCATGTTCGGTGCCCGGGTGCTGGCGGGGCGGGCGAGCCGGCCGGCCACGCTCATCGCTGGGCGGCGCCTCGCGGACAACCCGCAGGCCGGCTTCCGGTCCGTCAGCGGGCTGATCGTGGCGCTGTTCGTGACCAGCGTGGCGACCGGCACGATCACCACGTACGTCGCCAACCGCGGCGCACCGCGCACCGACTCGGTGGCCGCCACCTCAGTGAGCAAGACGTTCTGGCCCGAGGACGGTCCCGCGCCGGCTGCGGACCAGATCCCCACCGGGCTGCAGGCGATCCCCGGGGTACGCAGCGTTTCCGTGCTGCACCGCAATCCTGACCCGGACGGTTGGCACGGCCTGATCACGTGCGCCGAGCTGGACCGCCTGGCGGTGTACGGCAGCTGCCCCGCCGGCGCGCAGGTCGCCGCCGTGCCTGGCGACCTCATCGGCATGCGCGCGATGGACCTGACCAACGACACGTACGTCTGGGAGGCAGCCGGCACCGCCGCCGCGGACGTCGACCGGCAGCCGATCCTGTCGGTGGTCGTCAACACCACCAGCCGGTCCGCGTTCGAGCAGGCCCGGACGATGCTGATCAACGCGTTCCCGCTGGGACGATTCCCGGCGAGCGTCGGCGAGTGGGAGGCGAACTCCGCGCGGCAGATGGTGCAGTTCCAGCAGCTGGCCAACGTGGTCATGCTGGCCAGCCTGCCGATCGCGGGGTGCAGCCTGGCGGTGAGCGTGGCCGGTGGGCTGAGCGACCGGAAGCGGCCGTTCAGCATGCTGCGGCTCACCGGGGTGCGGCTGCGCACCCTGCGCCGGGTGGTGGCGTTGGAGACCGTCGTACCGTTGCTGCTCGTCGCGGCGGTGGCGATCGGGATGGGGTTCCTGGCGGCGCACCTGTTCCTGCGGGCGCAGTTGGGCTACACGCTGCTGGCACCGCACCTGTCGTTCTACCTCATGGTCGCCGGCGGGCTGGCAGTGTCGCTGGGCATCATCGCCTCCACACTGCCGCTGCTGCGCCGCATCACCGGCCCGGAGACCGCCCGCAACGAGTGAACCCCGGCAGACCCACGAACATCAGGTTTCACCGAGGTCCGCGGCCGGACGGGTCATCCCGTCCGGCCGCCCATTTCCGCGTGACTCAGCGCCGACGTCAGGTTGTGCGGACTGAGGCGAGCGAAGCACGCAGAATTCAGCCGCCGGCCAGCGCGAATCCGACGAAGATGATCACGGCCAGTGGCACGGCCACGGCCAACGCGAGCGCCCGCTGACGGGCCGATCTGCCGATCAGCACGACGGCCAGGACACCGAGCGCGACGTCGATGGCGACATTCCACGCCGAGCCCGACGGGTAGCTGGGATCGTCGGCCCTGCGGGCGAACCGAGCCGCTTCCTCGAAGAACACCGCAGCCGGCAGTGCGGTCCCGAGGACCTGCCGCCAGCCCGCCCCGCGCGCCCAGTCACCGCCGATGCCGAAGACCACCCCGGCGACGACACCGAACACCATCCAGAGCAGCGACGTCGGCGCCCACACCACGGCCAGGTCGTCGCCCTGGATGAGGGCCGCCGCGAGGTAGTAGCTGGGCACCGCGACCACGAGCAGCACAGCGGCGCCCACCGCCGAGCGCAACCAGCCAGACCTGGCCCAGTATCCGAAGGCGAAGGCGGCAACCGCCCACGTGGCGGTGGAGTTGCCGAGTTCGGCAAACGGGTACGGGACCCACTTGATCCAGACGAAGTCGAGGAAGCCGAGCAGGAAACCACCCACCACGGCGGTGAGCGCCACTATTCGAGGACCAGGTCGCACGCCGGGAAGCATACTCAGTATGCGTACGAGGAAATCTCAGCACCCATGGCGGCGCGGTCAGTGAGCCGTTGGCTGGACCTGGCGTGCGACAACATTGGTTCCCACCGCTTGCTGGCGACCCCGCACTCGGCTCACCTCGTCGGCCGCCGTTTCATGGGATGTTTTCGTAGTCGAGGCCTGGGTTTACCCCGGTGGTGACCAGGAACGTTCCGCGCTGGAACCGGGGCTCCCTGCTCCGCAAGGGTGAGGCGGAGCAGGCGACCTTCGTCGAACTGTTCTTCGACCTGGCCATGGTGTTCATCCTCAGCCGGCTGGTCGCACTGGCGTTCGACGTGCTGGCCGAGTCACCCGGCACTCCAGGCTGGGTGGTGCTGGGGCAGACCCTGCTGCTGTTCCTGCCACTGATGCGGGTCTGGACAGTGACGACATACATCACCGCCCGATTCGATCCGCGACGACCCGCAGTGCAGGGGGGCGTCATCGCCAGCGTGTTCGGTGTGCTGATCTTCGGCATCAGCGTGACGTGGGCCTTCGACGGGCGCGCCGTGGCGTTCGCCTCCACCTACATCATCATGCAGGCCGGCCGAACCCTGGCGATCAGTCTCCTCGCCACGGTGGCCGAGGTGCGTACCACCTATCTGCGGTACTTCTGCTGGTACGCGGTCGTTTCCGTCCCGTGGCTGATCGGCGCGTTGTCCCACGGGGCCATCCGCCCGGCCCTGTGGGCCTTGGCGGTGCTCGTCGAGTACGTCGCGAACGCCCGCGGCTGGCCCGTGCCCCGACTCGGCGCCGGCCTGGCGAACCTGTGGGCGACGGCCGCCCGATACCTCGCCGAGCGCTACCAACAACTGCTGATGATCTCTCTCGGTGAGCCGCTGCTGTCCGTGGGCGTCGCCTTCACCCAGGTACCGGCCAGCCCGTACCGGATCACCGCACTGATCGTCGCGTTCCTGACCACCGTGCTGCTGTGGCGCCTGTACTTTCACGTCGCCGGTCAACTGGTCGACGACGCGGTCCTGGCCGCCTCGCACCCGGCCCACACCGGGCGCGTCGCCGGTGCTGCCCACCTGACCATGATCCTCGGGATCATCACGTCCAGCGTGGGGCACGACCTGGTCGAGAAGCACCCCTCCATGCACACCCCGCTCACCTGGTCGTCGGTCATCCTCGCTGGGCCTGCCATCTTCCTCGTCGGCCGCTCCGCGCTGGAGTACGTCGTCTACTCCCGCGTCTCCCTGCCCCGCCTTGCCGGCATCGCCGCCCTCGTGGCCCTGGCCGTCCCGCTGCCCCTCGTCCCACCACTGGCAGTCTCCAGCGCCGCCGCCATCGTGCTACTCGCCATCGCCATCGCCGACACCAGACGCTCACACCGCCACCCCGACGAACAGCCCACCCCACCCTGACAACGGCGAGCACGGTGAGCTGCCACAGGTCAGCGACCGAGGACGAAATACCCAAGACCTAGCAGGCCGCGATAGATGCCGACGTACTCCCGCAGCCGGGCATCGAGTTCCTCGCGAACCTTCGCTGCGCGAGGGTCCTCCGGGTGTTCCAGCAGCCACTCCTGCTGGCCCGCGCGCCAGGTGGACTCGAAGTCGTCCCACTCTCGCTGGTCGGCAGTGCTGAAGTGCAGAACACGCCAGCCCAGCCCACGGGCCTGCTCGATGAGATCCGCGAGCGGCACCGTCTCCTCCCCGAAGATCTTGACCGCCTCGGCCGTTGGCGGCTGCTCCCAGTACGCGTCGCCGAACAGGAGCCGGCCACCAGGCCGCACGAAATCGGCGAGTGCCATGAGGGCATCGGCTGTCCCGCCGAAGGCATGCGAGGCGCCAACGCACAGGACACGATCGCCTGTCTCCGGCGAGGTCGCCGCGTCCCCCTGTACGAAGGTGACGTGCTTGTCCAACGACCGGTCAGCGGCCAGTGCCCGCCCCCTCGCGAGAGCGGCATCATCCGTGTCAACACCGACGCCCGTCGTCGCAGCTGCGCCGCTCACTCCTCCGGCGGCAACCGCCCTCAGCAGCAACTCACCCCACCCGCAGCCGAGATCAAGCACCTGTGCGCCAGGCCGAATATCAAGCCGCTGCAGAAGCAGGGCAGCGTGCTCCTCAGACAACGGCGTGTTCCAGCGCATCCGCACATAGCGCAAGGCGGCGAGGTCGTCAGGTGTCTGCATCCGCTGAGGTTGCCAACTCCGGATCGACGGCGCATCCCCGTTTCGCCACCACCGCGGCAAGCGATGGCCGCCATCCAGCAGCAGTTCCGGTGGGATCACTTTTCTCGTCAGCTTCAGGCAGCCCGCAGAGCGGCCGTGCCGGCCAACTCTCTGCGGCAAGAGCCGCATGTGCGTCGGCGCCGCGCGATCACCGTGCTGCGCACGGTCCACTTCGAGCCGAAGCCGATAGGTCGGTGAGCTGTAACCGTGACCGGCGTGGCAGAGGCTGGCCACATGGAGGCAACGAGGATACGGGCCCTGCTGCCCTGGATCACCGCCGTGGCGCTGCTCGGCGGTTGCGGGTCCGCCGCCGGCGGCAGCCCCGCCGGCGACGACCTCGACGGGCTGCGCCAGCAGGCGCGCGCCGCCCTGGACCGCTATGACCAGGCGGTACGCGACGCGGGCGACACCGCGCGGTTCGTACCGGTGGGAGAGCTGACCCGGCAGCTCGGCGACTGGGAACTGGCGAACGGCGCGTACAAGGAGAGCTTGGCGGCAGGCCGCGTCGAGGCCACGGCAGCGCTGCCCACCGCGCCGACGCCGACCGGCAACCTCGTCTGGGCCGACGGCACCAAGCAGTCCCTGCCGTTGGTCGCAGCGGATGAAACGTTGGCGCAGCTGCGCCAGGCCGGCACCGGCGACTGCGTCGACTGCGCGCCGCTGAAGGTCACCGGCGCCCGCCTGACCACGATGACGATCTCCACCACCCGGGGCTCCGCGACCGTCCCGGCCTGGGAATACACCCTCGACGGCACCGCCGTACGGCTGACCCGACCGGCGGTGGCCGCCTCGTCCACGGTCCAGGTGGCACCGCCGCCCTGGGACCCCGACAAGCCGACCGGCGGGCTGCAGATCGAGACGGCGACCACAACCACCACCAGCCGCGAGCTGGCCGTCACCTTCACCGGAGCCCCTGGCCCGCGCACCAAGCCATGCGGCGCCGACTACAGCGCCGAGGCAGTCGAGTCGGACCAGGCCGTCGTCGTAATCGTCATCGAGCACCGGCACGCCAGCGCCGAGTCGTGCGGGGACGTCGGGGCGCGGCGCAGCGCCACCGTCGAGCTGGCCCGACCCCTGGGCGAGCGGGCGGTCCTCGAGGTGCAGCAGGGCCTACCGGTCAGCGTGACGATCCGCTGACCTCCGCTGCCCGGGAAGCGGTCCCGGCTACCCGAGCGGGACCTGGACGGCGACGTCGTGGTTGGGGTAGTACGCCTCGAACTGGTCCGCGCCGTACTTGTCGCGGAACATCGCCACGACGTGGTCGACCCGGTCCGCGTCGGTGATCGGGGTGGCGCTGGAACTCAACGCCGTGCCGTTGGCGGCGATCTGGATCATCGGTGTGCGTCGGACGTTCTTGTACCAGTCGCTGTTCGAGCCGGTGACCGGGACCAGGAAGACGCTGTCCTCCTCCTGGACGAACCACACCGGGTGCGAGATCTGCCGTCCGGTCTTCCGGCCGGTAACGGTGATCTCGACCTCCCGGACGCCCTGCAGAGCGTCCCTGATCGCGTTGGCCACGATGCCCTCCGACGGCTGCCCCGACATGCTCTCATCTGCCAGGCTACGAAGCCCCGTGACCGCCCGAAGCGGGTTCCGCGACCTTGTCACCGGCAGAGGCTCGGGGCTGCGGTGCGTGCCATCGGTAGGCGACGATGTACGGCCGTGGCCCGATCGCTGGATCTGGATGAGCTTGTCGAGCACTGGACGCTGTTGGATGACCAGTAGGAGCTGATTTCCGGCAAGCGCGGGCCGACGCGGCTGGGGTTCGTATTGTTGTTGAAGTTCTACACGCGGGCCGGCCGGTTCGCCCCGGGTGCTTCGGGTGAACCGCCTACCACCTCCTTGCCAGCCGCAGTGGCTTTTGCGGGTTGTGGCGACCCTCGTTCCCCAGGTGCGCTACGACTGCCTGAGCGGGACGGCACCCCGCGGACGGGTGGATCATGCCGGGAGATCCGACGAAGCTGCTGCCCAAGGGTGAGGCGACGGGACGCGCCTCGTTCCTGGAGCTCTTCTTCGACCTGGCCTTCGTCTTCGCGCTGACCCAGGTGGTGTCCCGGGGCGTGGAGAGCCTCACCGTGGCTCCTGGCGTGCACGACTTCGGCATCAACGTGGTCAGCGCCGCCAAGGCGATTTTCCTGCTGCTTGCCCTCTGGGCGGTCTGGCAGGGCACCGCCTGGACGACCAGCCGGTACGACCCGTACCAGCCGATGGTCCAGCTCGTCGTGCTGATCGCCCTGGTGGCCAGCATGGTGATGGGAGTGGGGATCCCGCGCGCCTTTCGCGACGCCGCGGCCACCTTCGTGGCTGGGTATGTGATCGCTCAGGTGAGCCGGCCGCTGCTGCTCGTCATAGCGCTGCGCGGCGACGAGCGGCAGCGACTCAAGATGCGGATGTTGATCACCTACTCGGCGACGGCGGTTCTGTGGATCCTCGGCGTTCTGTTCGCGTGGTCCGGAACTCGGCTGTTCTTCTGGGGACCAGCCTTGGCCATCGAGTATCTGGCCGGCCGGTTCGGTTGGCCGGTGCCCGGCCTCGGTCGCTCGGCTCCCGCCCAATGGTCCATCGCCGGCGCGCATTTGGCCGAGCGGTACCAGCAGTTCTTCCTCGTGGCTCTCGGCGAGGTGGTGTTGGTCACCGGGCTGACCTACGTGAGCGAGGGGCGTTCCCTGGCGTCGACGGTGGCCTTCGCGGTCGCCGTGGGAAAGTCGATCCTGATCTGGCGGATCTACTTCTACCGCGCCGGCCAGATCCTCGCCGAGGCCGTCCAGGCGAGCCCGGCTCCGGCACGCATCGGGCGGTCCGCCGCCGATTCCCACATGATCATGATCGCCGGTGTCATCACCATGGCGATCGGCTACGAGCTGGCGATCGCCCGTCCGCTCGGGCATGCCCCAGCCGTTTGGACCGCGGCGATCCTCGCTGGGCCGGCCGTGTATATGGTGGGCCGGTCCCGCTTCGAGCACGAGGTATTCGGTCGAGTATCGCCGTCCCGGCTGGTCGCCATCGGTGCGCTGGTCCTTCTCTTCCCTGCGTTGCTCTGGGCGTCGCCGCTGGTCGTGCTGGCCGCAGCCGGGGTCGTGCTGGCCGGGGTGGCCCTCGCCGATGCGCGGCGGGCGTGGGGCAAGCCGCCCGAGCCACCGGCGCCGCCGATCTGACGGGTTGCCCACCGGCCGGGCCGGCCGGTGCGCCACGCGCGGCGGGGGCGCGGTCGGCCGCCTGGTTGTCGAGTTGATCGCGGCAGCCCTGCCGGGCTCGGCGTCGGCGGCGTCGCCAGCGGCTCGCCGGCCGATCTCTCGTAACACCCCTTTTAGGCGCTGCACACCTTTTACGATGGACTCTCAGCTCTCACATCTGCGTCGAGCGGTGCCGGAGGCCGCGGACGAGTTCCGAGGAGGCGGCGGTGGTCCAGGCGTATCCCCAGCCGCCGCCCCTGACGAGGAGCCGGCGGCCGTGGCTGCGGATCTTCCTGGTCGGCCTGGCACTGTGGCTCGCCACCGTGGTGGTCACCTTCCTGACCGGTAACCCCGCCCTGGTGCCGACGCTGGTGCTGCTCGGCAGCTTCCTGGTGCCCGTGACGTTCGTGGTGTGGGCATTCGGGCGGCGGGAGACCGGCGAGCTGACCCCGGGCCTGATCCTCAGCACGTTCCTGGCCGGTGGTGTGATCGGCGTGCTGGCCGCGTCGCTGCTCGAGTCCTACCTACTGCGCCCGTCGTGGTGGCTATTCCTCGGCGTGGGCCTCATCGAGGAGGCCGTGAAGCTCGGCGTGCTGGCGTTCCTGACCCGGCACATGCATGTGAAAGCGACCCGTGACGGCATCATCCTCGGCGCCTCGGTCGGGTTCGGCTTCGCGGCCCTGGAAACCGCCGGGTACGCGTTCACCGCGCTGTTCACCGCCCACGGGCTGTCGCTGACCCAGGTGGTGGAGACCGAGCTGCTGCGCGGCGTGGTCACACCGTTCGGTCACGGCCTGTGGACGGCGATCCTCGGCGGGGTGCTCTTCTCGTCCAGCACCCGCGAGCACTTCGTGATCACCGGGCGGCTCGTCCTGGCCTACCTCGGGGTGTCCCTGCTGCACGCGCTCTGGGACGCCATGCACGTGATCGCGCTGCTCCTGACGCTGCTGCTGACCGGAGGGACCACGACGCCGCACGGGCAGCTGGTCCGGCCGACCGCGGGGCAGGTCGCGCTCTTCGCCGTACTGGACCTGGGAGGGCTGGCGCTCGTGGCGGTGGTGGGGCTGCTCTGGCTCTGGGCGCTGGTACGGTCCGCGCGTCGCGCGCCACACGTGCCACAGGTGCCGCCGTACGGGTTCCGGGTGCCGATCCGGCCGCCCGGCTCCTGAGATCGCAACGCCACGCCTGGGCGGCCTGCCCGCGCACGGTCAGGTCATGGTGCTGTTGGAGGAGACGGCTGATCGGGCAGGCCCCGCCGCGACGTCGGGAGGCCCCAAGAATGGGGAGGCCGACACCCGCTGGCGGCCTACTGGCGTGCCCGAGCGGGGCTCACAGCACCCCGCGCAGCACGTCGTCATACGTTGTCGCGGCCGCTTGAACGGCACGCCCGGCCAGAGTGATCTGCGTTAGACGCCCGGCCGGTCCGTGTCGCACAGGTAGCGCTCCAGCAGGTCGGCGCTCTCAAGGCGGGCGACCAGCCGACTGCCTGACTGTTCGCGCCCTGGCGATCGGGTGGCCCAGTCGGAATGACGACGGAGGCCGCCCCGAGCGGGACGGCCTCCGTGAACGGAGATCCGGATCCGGGTAGCGGGCGACCGTGGGTCAGCCCCGCGCTGACGGGTCCTGCCACTCCGAGCGCAGCTCGGCCAGCCACGGGCCGGTGGCGTGCTGGGCGGTGACGGTGACGGTGACGGTGTCCCCGTCCTTGAGGGATTCGAGTTCGCGCAGGCAGTGGCCCTTGTCCTTCCGCTTCACCTGGCAGGAGATGTTCGGGCCGTTACCGGAGTACTCATAGACCTCTCCGGCGACTACGGACACGCCGTTGACCGAGACCCGGTAGATGCCGGGCGTCTGCGGAACCACCGTGAAGTCAAAACCCCGGTGCCAGGTCAGCGTGGTAGTGGCGGGCTTGTTCGGGTCCGCCGGGTCGCTGTGCACGACCTTGGTGCCAGGCTCGCTGGCCATGCCGTCAGGCGTCGGCGGTGCCAGCTTGGCCGGGCGGGCCGGGAAGGGGTACTGGGTGAACGGCACCTTCTCGGCTACCGCGACATACATCGTGCCTTGGGTGGGAATCGTCGGCAGGTAACCGTTGCGCTGGGCGCCGCTCACCGCGACCGTGACCGTGACCGTGTCGCCGACGCTCGCTCCCCGAGGCGCTGTCCGGCCCCGCTCTGAGCCGTAACCTTGGGACCCGCCGTATGGGGTCGGGTCGTTGTGCAGGTCCGCGTTGCAGGTCGTGGTGTAGCCGGCATCGCTGCCGTTGATCGCCAACTTGAGGTCGAGCGACGTGTCCTTCGGCAGGCCGGGGCAGTAGGTCAGGAACGCCACGTCCGTCGCGGTGACGGCCCAGGTGAACTCCACCTTCTTCGATCTCACGTGCGCCTTGCCGAAGGCGACGACGCGGTAGCCGCGGGCGTATTCGGCAAAGGGTCCGACCTTGCGGCCCGCCACCGGCTCTGGGGCAGCCGACGGGCTCGCCGATGGGGTCGCCGATCCGGCGGCGACCTTCGGGGGCTGGGCCAGTTCGCCACCGGGAATGGCGACGTAGGTCGCCAGGGCCGCGATCAGCGCCATGGCGCCCGCTCCCCCGGCCGCGGCTTGCCGGCGGCGACGGACGGCGATCCTTCGCCGGACCTCTGCCAGGCGGTCGCCAGACGGTACGGCGTGGGCCGAGCGCTGGTCCATGAGTTCCCTGAGGTCGATCATCGGTGCGCTGCCTCCAACGTCAGCGACTCGTCCAGTCGCAGCTTGGCCAGTGCCTTCGTGGCCTGGCTCTTGACGGTGCCCACCGAGATGCCCATCGCGTCCGCGATCTGCGCCTCTGTCATGTCTTCGAAGTAGCGCAGCACCAGCACCGTCCGCTGGCGGCGGGGCAGCTTGCCGATCGCCTGCCACACCTGGTCCCGCTGGTCCAGGTGCGACAGTTCGTCGGCCGTCGGTCGTTCCGGAAGCTGTGACGTCGGCTGCTCGACCTGGCGCCACCTGCGCCGCCACCAGGAGGCGTAGACGTTGACCAGGATTCTTCGTACGTACGGCTCCGGGTCGGCGTCGATCCGCCCCCAGGCGCCCCACGCGCGTACCAGCGCCGTCTGCAGCAGGTCCTCCGCGTGCGCCCAGTCATGCGTGAGCAGATAGGCGGTACGCAGAAGCCGAGCTGATCGGGCCGTTACGAACTCCGCGAACGTGTCGCTGGGTGCCACCGGCTCTCCTTTTTAGTGGGTCGCCGGTTACTACCCGAGGGTCGATCCAGAAGGTTGCCCCCGCCGGGCGGGTTTCCCGATCCACCGAACGACCGCCTGTCGATGCTACGACTCCGGGTGATGCCCGGGAGCCGCGTTGCGGGGCAGGAGGAGGAGCGACTAGTGGTTGCTTTCCTTTCTAGAGCTGTCCACGATTGACGGTCGTGGGTGGCTCGTCGTTTGCCGTCGGGGCAGCGGTATTTCGACGATTCGGATGTGCGCCGGGTGCTGCAGCCGGGTTTGACGCCGGGCGGCGGAAGGTGGTGGTGTACTGCCGGGTGTCGTCGCCGGGCCTGAAGTCGGATTTGGCGTCGCAGGTGGCGGCGATGCAGCAGTTCTGCCTCGCTCGCGGTCTGGCCGTGGATGAGTGGGTCAGCGAGGTCGGCGGCGGGTTGGATCTGCGCCGGGAGAAGTTCCTGGCGTTGATGGACGCGGTCGACCGGGGTGAGGTCGCCACGCTGGTGGTGGCGCACCAGGACCGGTTGGCCCGGTTCGGGTTCGACCTGGTGGAGCATGTGGCGGCGCGCGGTGGCTGCGAGATCGTCGTCGCGAACCAGGAGTCGCTGTCCCCGCAGCGGGAGATGGTCGAGGACTTCCTGGCCGTCGTCGGCTCCTTCTCGTGCCGGCTGTACGGGCTGCGCCGCTACGAGAAGGAGTTGGAAAGGGCGGACTTGGCCATGGAGGGTGACCGGTGAAGGTCACCCGGATCGCCTACTCGGCCCGACTGAATCCTGGCAAGTACGCCGCTCTGGTGGAGCTGGCCCGCCGGTTGGGTCGGGTACGTAGTGAGGTGTGGCAGCGTTACGGCTCGATTCTCGGTGTCGGGTCTGGGTTGCGGGACCGGCAGGTGCGGGACCGGTGGCTGGCCGACGGCACACACGCCCGGTTTGGTGTGTTGGCGAATGCGTGGAAGGAAACCGTCCGCGACGCCATGGCCGACATCGGAGCGAACATGGAGGCGGCCAAGGTTGACGTCCGGCGGGCGATCTCTCGGCGCACCAACGATCCGGCCGAGCGCAAGCCGATGTTCACCGCGTTGAAGGCCGACCGATGGGCTGGGGATCCGTTCCTGGCTCGGCAGATGCGCAAGCATTGGAAGCGGGGCCGTAACCGCACGCATGATCAGATCGTGGTGCGCGCCGACAAGTACAACACCGCCGTTGATGGGCAGGGGCTGGCGTCAGATCCAGGACGCCGCACTCGAGGACTACTGGGCGGTCCGCGACGACCACGTCGCCACCGTGTGGGCCGGGCTGGGCTGGCGGCAGTGGTCTCTCACGTCGTGTCAGTCACAGCTGGAGGGAGCGCTGCCGGGCCCTGACCTTCCGGCCTGCCGCCCATTGCCAGATCGTCACCAACCGCATACGTTCGAACACCATCAGTCGTGGTGCGGATCGGCTGCATTAGGTGGGCCGCACCCGTCAACGCCCCCAACGGGGCTCGTCACACGGGAGGTTTATGACGATGATGCGATCGGCAGACAAGACGCGACGGCGGTGGCGCCTGGTCGGCGCAACCCTCGGCGCGGCGACGGTGGGCATGGTGGGAGTGTTGGTCGCGCCGACCGGCGCGCAGGCGGCCAGCGACCGGGTCGCGGTGGTCGACCAGCGGTACGGGGTCAGGATCTTCAGCGCCGGCGCCAGCCGGTGGACAGCCGGGTCGGCCCAGTGGTCGTGGAAGCGACCCGCCGGCAGCGGCTGGAAGAACCTCTCCGACGTCAAGTTCCGCAAGCAGGGCTCGCGGTACGTGGTCCTGGTGGCCGCCTCCGGCGGCCGGGCCGGGATCGTCGACTACGCTACCCGCAAGGTGCGGTACCAGGTCACGCCGGGCGGCAACCCGCACGCCATCGAGCTGCTGCCCAACGGCGCTGTCGTAGTCGCCTCCTCCGACCCCGGCAAGCTCACCCTCTACGGCAAGGGCCGGACGAGCCCGGCCGCCACGAAGGCGTTCGCCAAGGCGCATGCCGTCTACTGGGACAGCGCCATCAAGCGCCTCTGGGCCGCCGGCGGCACCCGGCTGTGCAGCTACAAGGTGAGCGGCACGGCCACCGCTCCTAAACTCACCAACGCTGCCTGCCGGACGGTCACCGGGAACGTGCACGACCTGTCACCGGTCTACGGCACCTCCGCCAACCTGTGGGTGAGCAACACCAGCCACGTCTACCGGTACGACATCAACCGCAACCGATTCCAGCGGGCACCCGGATATATCGACACAGACAAGATCAAGAGTGTTGGTAACCACTCCGGCGGACTGGTCTTTACGACCCGGGTCACGGGCAAGAACACCAAGGATGACACGTACGGCGACGGCAACGTCTGGCTGTACCGGCTGAACGGTTCCTACGTCGGCAACCGCTACCTCTCCGGGGCGGCGATCTACAAGGCCCGGCCGGTGGTCTGGAGCTACCGGTAGCCACGCCCCGGGGCCGGTGGCGGGTGCCCGCCGCCGGCCCCGGTGTGCCGTAATGATCAGAGACACCGCCTTCGCACGCAACGGCGCCGAGGTCGATCAAGCCCTGGAGGCTTTCCGGTGCCGGAGCCCTGTGCGGCATCGTCACTCGCGACCGCAAGCGCAGCGAGCACCGCGCACACCTGCTCGTGTTCGACATCCCGGTGACTCTGCGGGCGCTTGAACCGATCGGCGAGGACGAATTCTGGCGCCGACTGAGCCTGACCGC
The DNA here is from genome assembly GCF_043204735.1 of Micromonospora sp. NPDC047740. Classification (NCBI taxonomy): domain Bacteria; kingdom Bacillati; phylum Actinomycetota; class Actinomycetes; order Micromonosporales; family Micromonosporaceae; genus Micromonospora; species Micromonospora sp. NPDC047740. The sequence goes on along the minus strand of NZ_JBIDCT010000014.1, from coordinate 10,128 downwards.
CTCTCGGTAGCAGGCTCCACCCACCGGTGGGAGTGGAAGATGGTCACCAACGCGGTGGTCCTCGCGTCTCGCGGCGTGGACCAAAGGGGTCACCGCGGAGGCGCTGAAAAGCGTGTCGGAGCGTAGAGGTTCTGCGCATGTTCCTGTCAACGCCGCCTACATCTCACAAACCTGCCACCGCTGCGGCGTCTTCGGCCGCCGTAGCGGGGACAGGTCTTACTGCACCCGGTGCGGGGTGGTGTGGCAGGCTGACGTGAACGCCGCGATCAACATCCTGCACCGAGCCGGCGACCCCGACGTCGCCCTGCGCACCCCACACCAGGTGGTGAAGCAGATCCTGCAGGACCGGATCGATCGCCACCGGACCAGACTGCCGGTCCAGGACTCCAGCCCAGCCACCGCTGGGCCGAGAGCGAAACATCCGAACCACTCAGCAATGAGCAACGAGTAGGAAGCAGGTCCCTGAGGCGGCGCTACCCGGTGATGAGGTCACCGGCCGGGCAGCTTCCTGGCTCTGGTCAGTTGCCGATGGGCAGGCCCTTCAGCATCTCGGCGAGGTCGCCGGTCTCCGCCGCGGGCGGCGTCTCGATGTTCACCGGCTTGCCGTAGTCGGTGTAGTTGACCGTCAGGTCGTACATCACGCCCATGATCATGTGCACCCGGCGCGGCTGGTACTGCTCGTCGACCCAGAGCTCGATCGTGATCTCCTTGACGCCCTGCTTGGCCATTTGCTCCTCGACACTTGCCCGCGTCTCGGCGTCGAGTTGCCCGAGGTAGGTCGCCACCGGAGTGGTGAGGGTGTAGTGGACCGTCCTCGCCCCGTTTACCGTTTCCTCACCGACGACGGTGACTCCCTCGGTGGCGAGCAGCGTCTTGACCTGCTTGGTCGGGTCCATGTCCTCGAACTGCTTGGAGAAGTCCATCCCCGCTTGGGCGCCCATGGCGGACAGGTCCAGCTTCATCCAGCGCTTCCCACCCAGGGCCGAGCGTTGCGCCTCCGGCACTTCGACGTAGCACACCGCGCCGATCATTCGGACGATCACCGGGGTGCCATCGGGGCCCGTTGTCGACATCTCGAGCTTGACCGGGTTGCCCAGGTCCATGACACCCTGCATCGAGACCTTCTGGCCCGCCGCCGTGCCCTCCGCCGTCACGGCCACGGAATCGGCCTTGTCCGTGGTCTCAATCGTCTTCTGCAACGAACCCTTGAGATCACTGGCGAGCAGTTCCAGCACGCTCGGCTGCTTCGGCGCGTTCGGGGAGCCCGGCTTCGCGCAAGCAGTCACCGCGAGCGCCGTCAGGGCGGAGACCGCCAGAACAGTCGTCTTCTTCCACAGTGACACGTGACAGCTTCTTTCCCCCGAAGGATTCTGGGGGTCGCCCCCAGAGACGGACGACACGCTATCCCAAACGGTCAACTCGGGACGGCCCCGGCGGCGGGAGGGTCGGCGGCCCGTAAGTAGATATACGCGGATATGGTCCCCATGCGCCGGATGCGCGGCCGCGCGTGCGTGGTCGGTTCTGACGAGGTGGGGGAATGGAAAGAGAAACGCAAGGTCAGCATCGGGTACCGCGACGGCGGGGGCGACGATCGACACGTCCCGATCCGGATTCGGGCCTGGTGGGCGCCTTCGCCGACCGCCTGTTGCGGTTGAAGCAGGAGGCGGGCAATCCCTCGTACGAGGAGATGTCGGTGCGCCTGGGCGCGGCTGCCTCGAGGTCGTCGCTGGCCGCCGCGGCCCGGGGCCGGAGGCTTCCCAGTTGGGAGATGACATGGGAGTTCGTGCGAGTGCTCGCCGTCGACCGGCTGGGCCACGACCCGGTGGACACCGAGCAGGAGTGGCGGGAGCGCTGGATGCAGGCCAAGGCTGCCGGGCATTCGGCGGGCACCGCGTCGACGGCCGGCGCGGTGCCGGAGCGGCCTGCGGCATCGGAGGCACCCCCGGCCGTCCAGGAGACGCCGCAACCCGAGACCAGCGAGGTCGAGGAGACAGAGCGGACCGGGGAGACCGACCGAACCGGCGACAACGCCGAGCGCGGCCGTGGACGGGCGGCTCCGGCCGCCGTCGAGCCTTCACCACCCCGGTTGCGCGCCCGCCGGCACATCGGCATCGCCGGCGTGGCTGCGACCATGGCTGCGCTCACCGGTGCCGGGGTCACCTTCGTCGTCCTAGATCGGCGGAGAGTTGAGAGCGACGGCAGCGTGACACGCGCGGTCGTCGCTCCACCCGACCATGACGACTCTCGGTTCGAGGGCGACATCACCTATCCCGACGGGACTCTGGTGCCGCCGAACACGTCGTTCACGAAGATCTGGCGGATCCGCAACACGGGGACGGTGGTCTGGGCCAACCGCTCTCTGGCGCGGGTCAACGAAACACCGTGCCAGGCGCCGGTGGCGGTCGCCATCCCGCAGACAATGCCGGGAGAGACCGTGGACATCGCGGTATCCGTCCGGACCCCCGGCGAGCCCGGAAGCTGCAAGATCTACTGGAAGATGGCCGACGAGGACGGGCGAATGTATTTCCCGCTCAAGCGTCCGGTCTTCCTGGACGTACGGGTCGGCGGCTCGTAGGTTCCGCGCCGACCTGCACGGCTTCCTTCTCACCCCATCGGTCCAGTCAGCCACGAACCGCACGGTGAGGCGGCGAAGCCCTGCCGGTGCCGCATCGCACCGGCAGGGCTCCGCGTCCCCGTCCGGATGGGTCAGCCGCAGTTGGTACCGCGCTTGCCGCCCTCGGTGCCGCTGATGCGGCCCATCCAGTCCACGCACTTGCCCGCCGCCGACAGGTAGACCGGGCCGGCGTAGGACGTGAAGTAGTTGCCCTCGTATGCCGGCCAGTGGCTGCCGACCGGGTTGATGCCCAGGCCCACCTCGATGAGCACGGCCGAGCCGGCGGTGTTCCGCTTGGCGATCGCGCAGTTCTTGCCCGTGGACGAGCTGTAGGTGAGGAACACCGTTCCCTTGGTGCCGATCGGGGCGGAGTTCACGACGCTGTAGCCGGACCCGCACTCGCCCGCGTAGGTGGCTGCGTACGCCGGGGTCGCTGCGGCCAGGGCTCCGGCCATCGCGGTGGCGGTCAGGGCGACGGTTGCGGCGGTGGTCTTGACGAGCTTCATTGCACTGTCCTCCGGTGCTTGCTGGTGGTCGGGTCAGCCGCAGTTGGTGCCGGTGCGGGTCTTGGAGGCCGTCCCGATGGTGCCGCCCCAGTCGACGCACGAGCCGGCCGCCGACACGTAGACCGGTCCCGCGTAGGTCGTGTAGTTGCCGCTGTCCTTCTGCCAGGTGGAGGTGCCGGAACGGCGGAGGTACGCCTCCATGAGCGTGGCGGTCCCCGGCTTCTCCCGGATGGTGACGACGCAGTTCTTCCCGGTGGAGGAGCTGTAGGTCAGGTACACCGTGCCGCGGAGGTCGGGAAGGTCGATCAGGTTGACCACGCCGTAGCCGGAGCCGCACTGCCCGCCGTAGAGCGCGGCGTAGGCGGGTGAGGCGTTGACCAGGGCTCCCGCCGTCGCGGCGGCTGCCGTGAGTCCCAGCGCGGCGATCTTCTTCGAAATGCGCACGAAGTTCCCTTTCTACTGTGGATTGCCGCGAATGACGCTGCCAGGCGGCGCGGGCCGGCACCAAGCGATCTTCGTCCAGTGATCTTCCAGTGGACTATTCGGAGAAATAATCGCCAGGTCAGCGGCTTGGTCGAGGCGGAGCGGCGCACGGCGCGGGAGCGGGTGGCGCTCGGCAAGCATGGACGCGGCCGGATCGGGCGCCCGACTCCGGATACCTCTCGAAGAAAACTCAAAAGGCCTGATCCTGCCCGTCGCGCCATCCGAAAGGAGTGACAGCCAGCGCTATGGTGTGACAGGGGGTAGTCGAGGCTGTCCGGCGGGTGACGGGCGGGCGCACAAGAGCGCCCCAGGCCTCAGGCATCGGTGATGCCACACAAACGGGGGTAATCATGTTCGAGCGGCTGGGCAGATTCGTCGTACGCAGAGCGTGGTGGGTGATCGGCGGCTGGCTGCTCGCGGCAGCCGCCATCGTCTTCACCACACCGTCGCTGAGCGACATCACCTCCGCCGATCAGGAAAGCTTCCTGCCGCACTCGTACGAGTCGGTGCAGGCCACCGAACTCGGGAAGAAGGCGTTTCCGCAGCAGGCCACCGCGACGGCGATCATCGTGGTCAAACGCGCCGACGGGCAGCCGCTCACGCCGGCCGACGAGGCGAAGGTGGGCCAGCTCGCCCAGTCGCTCAAGGCCCGGAACATCGCGCACACCACCGGCTACCTGACCGGCCCGCCGGCCGTGGCGCCGGACAAGTCGGTGCAGGTGGTGAACGTCGGCCTCACGTCGGTCGCCCCGGACGACCCGGCGCTGCTCGACGCCGTACGCGACCTGCGGGCGGCCATCGGCCCGGAGCTGGCGGGCAGTGGGCTGAGCGCGGGGGTGGCCGGCGACGTGGCGAGCTTCGTCGACAACCAGGACACCTTCAACAAGGCCTTCGCCGTGGTCGGCGTCGCGACGATCATCCTGATCATCGGACTGATCCTGATCATCTTCCGCAGCCCCATCGCCGCGCTGCTGCCCGTGGTGGTCATCAGTGGGGTCATGGCCGTCACGAGCGGGCTCGTCGCCGCGGCGGGCAAGGCGTTCGATCTAAATGTGAGTCAGGATCTGCAGACGGTGCTGCTGATCGTGCTGTTTGGCATCGGCACCGACTACATCCTGTTCCTGCTCTTCCGCTACCGCGAGCGGCTACGTGCCGGTGACGACAAGCGCACCGCCATGGTCGTTTCCGTCGAGCGGGTCGGTGAGGTCATCACCTCGGCCGCGGGAGCGGTCATCGTCGCGTTCCTCGTGCTGCTCCTGGCCTCCCTGGGCTTCTTCGGGTCGCTCGGCCCGGCGCTCGCGATCGCCGTCGGCGTCATGCTGGTCACCTCCCTCACCCTCATTCCGGCCGTCGTGTCGCTGCTCGGCCGGTACGTCTTCTGGCCGTCCAAGGCCTGGCAGCGTGCCCCCAAGGCCACCATGTCCCACCGACTCGGGACCGCGATCGGACGCCGGCCGGCGCTCGTCGCGGCAGCGTCCGGCGCGTTGCTGGTCGCGCTCGCCGCAGGCGTGCTCGGCTACAAGGCCGACTACGACTTCAGCGCCGGCTTCCCGCAGGACACCGAGTCGGCGAAGGCCGCCGCGGACCTGCAGCGCGGGTTCGCCGCTGGTGCGCTCGCCCCCACCGAGGTCTACCTGACCACCGGCAACGGGTCGCCGCTGACCGAGCAACAGATCAGCGACTTCGCGGCGGCCGCGGCGGGCGCCCCGGGAGTTGGCCGGGTGCAGCCGCCGGAGCGCAGCAGCGACCCGAGCGTGGCCCGGGTCAACCTGCTGCTTAATGAGAACCCGGTCTCCAACAAGGCGATCACCCTGGTCCGTGACGACCTGCGTGACGCCGTGCACAAGGCGGCCCCGCCCGGCACCCGGGCGCTGGTCGGCGGCACCACCGCGATCTTCGCGGACATCAACTCGGCGAACAACCGGGACCTGTCGGTGATCCTGCCGGTGGCGGCCGGCCTGATCGCGCTCATCCTCGCCCTGCTGCTGCGCAGCCTCGTCGCGCCGATCTACCTCGTGATCGCGGTGCTGCTCAACTTCGCCGCCACCCTGGGCGCCACGGTCTACCTCTTCCAAGGCCTGCAGGACAAGCCCGGGGTCACGTTCCAACTGCCGATCATCCTCTACCTCTTCGTGGTGGCGATCGGCACCGACTACAACATTTTGATGATCGCTCGACTACGTGAGGAGGCGCGAGAGGGCAACGAACCACACGAGGCCGCCGCCATCGGCGTGGAACACGCCGGCCCGACGGTCGCCGCGGCGGGCCTGATCCTCGCCGGGACGTTCGGGGTGCTGATGCTCGCGCCGATCTCGTTCCTGCAGCAGATGGGCTTCGCGGTGGCGATCGGCATCGTGCTGTCGGCGTTCGTCATGTCCATGTTCTTCGTCCCCGCCCTCACCGCGCTGATCGGACACAAGGCGTGGTGGCCGGGCCACGGCGACCAGCGGCCGACGCGCGGCCGGCACGCTGCACCGGAGCCGGTGACCGTGGCGGAGGCGTAGCGGGGGTGCGCGGCGGCGGGAAGCCCGCCACAATTTGACCACTCGCCCTGCGGCGCCGGCCGTATCGCTTCGGTACGGCCGGCGCCGGCCTTCGTTTCCGCCTACTGGTCGGCCCTGGCCTTCCGGTTGGTCGCATCGTTCATTGTCGTGGTCATCACGGCACTCCTCACCAGGCACAACGTCCACTGGGTCAGGCCGGAAACACCGTTAGATCCCATACCCACCAGAATGCTGACGTTGTCGGCTTGGATCGGGAGGTCGGATCGTGGGGCCTTTGGGGTGGGTCGAGGAGCTTGATGAGCTCTTGCGGGTGGTGCGGCGGCAGGGGTCGCTGGGGGAGGTCCTGCACTGGCTGGGGCGGCGGATCGGGGCAGAGGTTGCCTGGGTCGGTGGCACGTCCACGGTCGAGGCGGCGACCGCCGGGTTCCGCCGGACGATCCTCGCCGCGCTCGATGAGCAGTTGCGGCGCTTGGCCGTGGGGCGGTTGGCCGCGGTCACGACGCAGGTCGGCGGAGCGCACGTGCATCTCGAGGCATTCGGGGAGCGGGTGCCTCGTCCGGTCCTGGTCACGGTCAGCGGCGTGGAGCTGTCGCGTGAGGCTGCGGCGTTGGCGTCGCGGGCCGGGGGGCTGGTGGAGCTTCTGGGGCGGGCACTGGCCGCCGACGACAGCTTGCGCGGGTACGAGGAGAAAGCGCGGCAGCTGCGGTTCGCCGTGCTGAGCGCGTTGATGGCGGGGGATGTCGCCCTCGCCAGGCGGATGACCGCCAGTGACGTGCCCCCGCTGCTGGGTGACGAGCGGGTGCGGGTGTACCTGCTGCACTGCCCTCCCGCCGACCGTGACCGGCTCGCCCGCGCCTACCAGGACACCTCCGGTTACCACGGCCCGGGCCTGATGGTGCACTGCCCGTCATTCAGGGAGCACCTGATCTGCCCGATCGCCGAGAACTCCGGCGCCGACGGGCACCTCGACCTGGATTCGGTGCTACGGCGCCTAGTCAGGGAGAACTCGTCGTACGCGCTCGGGGCCAGCAGGCTCCACCCGCTTGACGCCACGGCCGCCGCCTATGGCGAGGCCCTGCACGCCTTGGCCGTCGCGCGTAACTCCCCGAAACGCATGGCCGCCTACCGCGGCCAGCCCTCGCTGGTGCACCTGCTGCCCCGCCAGGCAGCGGTCGTGTGGGCCCGCACGTATGTGGCGCCCCTGCATGCCGTCCCGAAGCTCACCCTGGACATCACCCGCCTGGCTCTGACGTTCCCGCGCTCGGCAGTGGCACGTTTGCTGAACATCGGCCGTAACACCGTCGCCGCGCACTGCCGGCGGGCGGAGGAGGCGCTGGGGCTCGACCTCAGTGACGTCCAGGCCCGCGCCACGCTCGACCTGGCGCTGTCGCTCAGCAGTCTCCACAGCGGCCTCCAGCCCGACCCGCCAGCCACCCAGCAGGCCACGCCGAGCCTGGGTGAACTGCTCGGCAGCCGGCCCGCGACGACGTGGGCGGAAACCTTCCTCCGGCCCCTGCGCGACGCCGAGCATCGTGGCGTGCACCGCACCGTGCGGTCCTGGATCGAGGCCAACACCGACGCCCAGCAGACCGCCGCGCAGCTGGGCCTGAGCCGCAACACCGTCCGGGCGCACCTGCGCGTCGCCGAGCGTTCGCTCAACCGCGACCTGCTGACGACCGGGTCGGGCATCAACGACCTCGTCCACGCCCTCCGCGCCGTGAGCGGGCACCGTGCACAACCTGATGAGGAAATTGAGCATCGTGCACGGTAGCTCCGGCAAGATGCCGGGCCATAGCGTGCTTCGTGTGCGGATGAGATCGCACCAGATCCAGAGAGGATGCGGTCCTTGAAAGACATGACGACTCCCACCGTACACAGGTCCGCGTCAAAGGCGACGGCGAATACGTCTCCGTCAAGGAAAACCAATCCGACGGGCATTCGGCGATCGGCAAAATCGTTTCCACCGGAGGCGATGGCATAACCCGTCGCAATCCCTTGGCCGGTACACCTTGACGCATTCAGGTATCGACTTCATGGGAGCCCGTATGACGAGATGCGTACGGTCGGCGATCGCACTGATCGCGGCGCTCGCCGCGGCGATGGCGGTGTCCTCGCCAGCGAGCGCGGCGGACGACCAGATCAACCCCCGCAGCACCACCGCGTTCACCCTCACTTCGGACTGGAGCCTCGAGGCGTACGCGGTGGCACTGCAGAACGAGTTGGGCACCCGCCGGTCGGTGACCGCGGTGCTCGACGCCGCGAACCGGTCCACGGCGGCGTGCAACGCGAGCCAGCGCGGCGCGTTACCGGAGTACTACGCCCGCACTGACTACCCGCTCTCCCCGGACCAGATCCTGCGCAGCACCGAATCGTTCTGCTGGGACCCCGGCGACAGCAAGGCGACGTACTGGATGCCGCAGGGGGTGACCGGGTCGTCCGACGCGGACGACGACGGGCTCTGGGGCACCAAGCGGTTCCTCGCCGTGAGCTGGCACTACGACAAGTCCGTCGCCGGCACCACCGTGGACAAGGGCGTCCGGGTGACGCTCGTCGACTTGACCACCGGCAAGTACCGGCACGTGTTGTTGGTCGAGCCGACGCGGACGGTGACGCCGAACTACACGGCGGTGCCGATCCACGCCGGTGGCCTCGCTTGGCTCGGCCACTACCTGTACGTGGCGGACTCGGCGAAGGGCCTCCGAGTGTTCGACATGGATCGAATCCTCGAAGTCGACGCGAGCCAGGACCTGATCGGCCGGCACAGTGGTACCTACTACGCGCACACGTACCAGTACGTGGTCCCGCAGGTGGCGTCGTATCAGCAGGCCGTCCGGAACTCGCCGTGTACCCCGCAGCCGGACCAGCTGTGCTTCTCGTCGATCTCACTGGACCGCAGCACCACGCCGGACACCTTGGTCGTCGGCGAGTACCGCGACGGCCGCAGCACGGACCCGGCGATCGACGGGGGCCGGGTGGTGCGCTACGACGTCGTGTCGGACACCCGCAAGCTGGTGCTCACGTCCGGTAAGGCGGTGCCACGGGACGCGGTGACCGTGCCGAAGAGCAACGTCCAGGGCGTGCAGACCTGGCAGGGGCGCTACTACCTCGGGCGCAGCTCGCTGTACCAGCACAGCTTCATGAATACCGGGCTGCCCGGCTCGACGGTGGTCGCCAACAGTTGGGCGATCGGTGGCGAGGACCTCTACCACGAGCACGGCGCCGGGATCAGCGCCGGAAAGCTCTGGACCGCGACCGAGCACGCGTACGACGGTGCCGGCAACCTCATCGACCGGCGCGCGGTCTTCGCCGTCCCGCTCGCCGAGATCGGCTGACCTATCCGATATGGCCGACCGAGGGAGAGCTGAATTCCCTCGGAAGTAGTCGCCTGGCCACAACGGCCAGGCCGGAGCAGTAAGAGAAGGAGCACCATGTCCGTGAAGCAATGGCTCACCCCGTCCGCCGCCGGAGGCAGCGCAGTATCTCGTTTCGCGGTGGGTGCTGTTGCCGTCGGCACCGCGGTCTTCGGCTTGCCGTCAGCGAGCTGGGCGGCCGACGGCACCTACCTCGACAAGTGCTCCCGGCCCGACGTCTCGTGCCAGACCGGAGTCAAGGTGGACCCTCCCCTGCTGCTTAGTTGGTGCGAGGAGGCTCCTGCCGACCGCCACTACACCAGGGTCTGCATCCAATTCACCGGCGACAAGGTCTATGTGTTTGACGGCGCCAGCGACGGCCATTCGGCATTGGGGAACGTCTTCACCGGGGCAGGCTCGGTCAATGACCGGTATTGCCGTAACCCCCACGGAGCCGGCACGTGGGCCGAGTGCAACTTTGACTGGGTGGAAGACTCCGCGAAGCATGTCTACGGTGGATATCGCATTGACTCCACTGATTATCGCCTCGACTGGTTGGGGTCGTTCTCCAACAACTAGTACTCCAGCCGGGGATGTTGACCTTGGCTGAGCTGTGGCGTGATGCGGCGCGGGAACGAGGGCAGCCACCGTCGATCATGGACGGTTGTGTG